>NZ_JAPZBC010000001.1:3185000-3485000 GCF_027460265.1 Streptomyces sp. WMMC940 | reverse complement strand
CGCTGGTGCCCTACAACGCGACCGGCGAAGCGGCCGCCCCGATGGCCGCGTTCGGCGCCGCCTGCAAGAAGAACGGCCTGTGGCCCTTCATCAACATGAACCGCACCCACGCCGTCCCCGCCTGCAACATCACCGAGGCCGAGGCCAAGGAGGGCCTCGCCGCCCTCGACGCCGCACTCACCGTCGCCGACGAGCACACCGTCTGACGCGGCAGCCGACCGGACACGCCGTCCGACGCGGCCGGGGCCCGTGCGCCCCGTCACGGGGCCGGGGCCGGGGGGCCTCGGCCCTTCCGCCTGCGCCGGGACCGGGCGGAGGGCGCCGGTCGACCCGTCCGGGGCGGACGGTCGCGGGACCCGGGGCCTCGCCCGGGAGGTCGGGCTCGCGCGGGACCCGGGAGAGTGCGGTGCCTCCTGGGCGGGCCCCGGGACGACGTGGGCCGGGGCGGGGCCGTCACGGGGCTTAAGGTGTCCGCAACCGGACGGAGGGGACCGACATCATGCCCGCGAGCGGAGCCGTCACCCGCAACACCCTGCGGCAGCAGATCGCCGGCGCGTTGCGGGACGAAGTGCTGGCCGGACGACTGCGTGCCGGACAGGAGTTCACGGTCAAGCAGATCGCCGAGCAGTACGGCGTCTCCGCCACGCCCGTCCGCGAGGCCCTCGTGGACCTCGCGGGACAGGGCCTGCTCGACTCCGACCAGCACCGCGGCTTCCAGGTGCACCGCTTCTCCGTCGAGGACTTCCGCGGCATGATCGAGGCCCGCTCGCTCATCGTGGACGGCATCTTCCGGGAGGGCGGCGTCCCCCGCGCCCAGCCGGCGACGGGCGCGGCCCTGGTCTCCGTGCGCCGCCGCGCGGAGGAGGCGGCACGGGCCGCCCGCTGCGGGGACCTGACCGTCCTCATCGGCTACGACCTGCGGTTCTGGCGTGAGCTGGGCGCCCTCGTCACCAACCGCTACATCGCCGAGTTCCTCGACCGGCTCCGCGTGCAGTCCTGGGCCTTCGCCGTGCCCCGGCTTCGGGCCGACCCCGAGTTCGGGGACTGGCTTTGGAGCGGCCACGAGCAGCTCGTCGACGCGATCGCCCGCGGCGACGCCGCGGGCGCCCGGGCACTGATCGCGGTGGACGACGACCTCGCCCTGCGCTGGGCGGAGCGTCTGGAGCGGCGTGCGGGGTGAGAACGGCGGGACCGGCGGGTACCGCGGCCCCGGCGAGGACGGTGGAACGCACGGGCGACCGGGACCGCTGGTGCGGGCGCGGACGGAGGACCCGAAGAGGCCGGAAGCGGCACCGGCGGAGGACCCGGAGCGGCAGTGGTGCCCGCGGAGGACCCGCCCCCAGGGGCACCCGCGGGCCGCGGGCCGGGCGCCGGCGGGAACTCGCGGGCCCCGGGGCGCGCGGACCGTCCGAGGATGGGTATGTGACCTGCAGCCCCCCGGACCGGTGCCGCCACCCGGGCCGGGCCGTCGTCGGCGACGGCTGACTGTGCGCGATGTGCTAGTAGCACTACGCTGTCCCGACCATCGCACAACCTGCTACGACTCCGATGGAGAGCGAGCCCGTCTTGGCCTGTGACCTCTGGCTGGTCCCCCTCGTCGATGTGCTGTGCCACAGCCCCGACAACCCCTTCGCCGAGGAGATCGCCTCGTACGACAAGGCCCTCACCGAGGCCGGTCTGCCCAACGTTCCCGTCTTCGCCTACATGCCGGGCCTCTCGGGCGACGTCGCCCCGGTCGCCGGCTTCGACTACGACGCCCTGCACTTCCTGCGCCGGGCGTACCTCCTCCAGCTCTGCGGGCTGGCGGTGACGCCCGTCGACGAACTGGGCGGCGACTACGAGCAGCTGCTGGAGATGTTCGAGTCCACGGCCCAGCAGTCCCATCTGGTGTGGCACTACGACCACGCCGGCGCCTACGTCCCCGTCGACTTCCCCGAGCCCCTGTCCAACGAGGAACTCCTCGCCGGCGGCGGCCCGCTGGGCTCCTCCCAGGGCCTGCTGCGCGAACTCGAGTACGTGGCCCCGTCCATCGGCATCGACCCCGCCAACCCCCCGTCCGCCCCGGCCCCGCCCACCCGCCCCACCTCCCTGGAGGAGCCGGCGGGCCCCATCCCCCACGACGACAACCCGTTCGCCCGTGAACGCCATGTCTGGCTGGGGCTGCACGCGGCGGCGACCCGGAGCCTGGGGCAGGGCTCGATGATCATCTTCAGCTGACCGCGCATCCGCGCATCCGCCCGAGCGCCCGCGCCCACGGCCCGCGTTGCCACGGCACCCCGCGCACACGAGGGCGGCCCGCGCACCGTGTGCGCGAGCCGCCCTCTTCGCGTACGGCGGGTCAGCCGATGGCGGTGTGACCGCTCCAGCTGGTCCCGACACTGGTGCTGATGACGTTGAACATCGCGGTGGAACTGAGCCGGACGGTGCCGCTCCCGAGATACACCGAGGCGTTGCCGTCCGACCGTACGGCCCAGACGTCGGGTACGCCGTCGCCGGTCACATCGGGAGTGCCGAGGACGAACGGCACCTCGTCCGAGTGCCACCCCGCGCTGCCGTAGAGGAAGTCGACCCCGCCCTCGGCGGCCGTCTGCACGGCGAACGAGGACAGATCGGTCCCGGCGCCGACGAGCTTGCCCTGCCGCAGGTAGATCCTGCCGGTGGTGTCGGTCCGGTAGACGAGATCCAGCCCCGCACCGCCCCTGACGTCGTCGACCTGCACGAGGTCCCGCTGCGACCAGTCGTCCCCGCTGAGCTGGGTGACGCCGCTGAAGCTCGCCCCCGTGTATCCGGTGAAGGCCCACAGGCCGCTGCCGGCCGTGGCGAGCAGGTCGGGGCGTCCGTCGCCGGTGGCGTCACCGACGGAGAGGATCTGGGTGAGCGTCCCGGTGGCCGGCGCGCCGCCCGGCAGCAGCATCTCCCGGCGCTGCCCGACGTCGAAGCCGCCGTATCCGTCACCGGGGTAGACGTAGAGCTTCCCGTCCGGCATCCGGGCGACGAGATCCTGGACTCCGTCGCCGGGCAGCCAGTCCCCGTTGTGTGTGATCAGCGCATCAGTCCAGTACCCGTCGTCGAGCAGTGCGGCGGATTCCCCGGCCGCCGAGTACGCGGCCGCCATCGAGAAGTGGAGGCGGTCGGTGCCCTGGGTCTTGGCGTACAGGAGGAGATTGCCCGACGGGTCGATGGTGTACACGTCCGGCACCTGGTCGCCCGTGACGTCCCCGGCGGCGTCCAGCTGAGGGCTCGGTCGCACGTTGAACAGGTATTTCGTGGCCCCGGAGAGGTTGCCGACGCTGTCGGCGCTGCGTACGTAGAGCACGCTGGGGCCGGCGTGCGGCGGCTGGAGCGTGACGACCGCCTGGCCGCCGTTGGCCGCGTCGGGCAGGGCCTTCTTGTCGAAGGCCGTGTTGAAGCTGTACTGGTACTCCTTCACGCTGGTCGCCGGTCCGTTGGGCGTGAAGACGAACTGCCCAGCCGTGCCGAAGGCGGCCGTGCTCCAGGTGCTGCCGTCGTCGCCCGGGGGCGGGAAGGCGGCGGAAGAGACGCCCGGGCTGTTCGGTGCCGAGTGGTCGACGGTGAACTGGCAGAGCGCGGTCGTGTACGGAGGCCCCCACGCGGAGGTGGCCCCCTCGGCGTCCTTCGAGTACACCGACCAGGTGTACGTCGCGCCGTGCGTGAAACTGGACCACGGGATGGTGTACGGCGTCATGGCGCCGGTGCTGTTCGTGGCGTGGTCCGCGTCGTGCAGCGGGCTGCTCGCGTATCCCGTGCGCCAGACCTTCAGGTGCAGGTACTTGAGGTTCCCGTCGGCGTCGGAGGCCGAGGAGCTGAATGTGATGTCCTGCTTGCCGATCGACAGGAAGGGCGAGGCGGTGTCGCACGTGCCGCCCGGGGAGGTCTTCATGAGCGAACCCGTCGGCTCGTTCGGGGCCCGGTTGTAGACGACCTCGACGTACGGGGAGCTCTCCCCGTTGGCCTGGAACTTCTTCCAGGCGTTGGTGTCGCTCTCGTTCGCGGCGCGCAGCCCCAGGGTGAGCGCCGTCCACTTCTTGTCGGACGCCTCCTGGGCCGCGGACTTGATGTCCATGGCGACCCACTTGTCCGGGCAGGAGCCCGACTTGTAGCCGTGCCCGTTGGTCTGGCTCGACAGCAAGCGCGTCCAGCTCGGCTGCTTGTTCCAGGTGCTGGAGCTGGAGATCGCACCGGTGAGGTAGAGGTTGTACTGACGGGACGAGCAGCCCCAGGAGTACGTCTGCAGCGCGCGGAAGGTCGCCGACTGGACCTTCGTCCCGTGCAGGGTCGAGCCGTACTCGAAGGTGAAGACGGAGCGGGAGAGCCCGCCCGTGGTCGACTCGTAGCCGACGCGCGCGTCGTTGGTGCCGTCGTTGAAGTTCTGCCCGTTGTAGAAGCTGGAGCTGGGGTATTTCGCGTACAGCAGCGTCCAGTTCTTCTTCCGCCCCTTGAAGGAGGGGTCGATGAACACCGGGTAGACCGTCTCCGGATCGGCGAGCAGCTTCTCGTCCACGTCGAGGCCGAGCACGCCGTCGTCACCGAGGCTCGCGTCGAGGACACCGTCGTGGCTCCCGGGCTGCGGCCCGGCGAGACCCGGCAGGGCGAGTGCCGTGGAGCCCACCGCCGGATCGGGCGCCGGTACGGGCTCGCCGATGGTGGCCCTGACGGCCCCGGCGGAGTCCCAGATGTACGGGGTCGGGGAGGAGGCGATCTCCTTGCCCGCGCTGTCACGGGCACTGACGACGTCCGTGGCGTCGTCGAGAGTGAAGTTCAGGCTGGGGGAGGAGAGCCGGTAGTCGAGCCGGTCCAGCAGCGGGTCCTGCGCGGCCTGCCGGGTGTGGACGACGAGGACGTGCGAGTAGCCGCCGTCCCGCGCGGTGAGCAGCAGGTCGATGCCGGGGCGCACGTTCTGGTACAGCGCGCGGGGGCCGTTCACCAGGGGCTCGGGCAGCGGACCGGGCCAGCGCACGACGAGGTCGTGGCCGCCGGTGCTCATGCGGACCAGGTCGGTCCAGGCGCTGTCCGAGGGCGCGGTCCTGAGGGCTCCCACCTCGGCCAGAGACGTCCGCCAGGTCGCGCGCGAGGCCCGCCCGCCGTCGTCCTCTTCTCCAGCGCCGCCCCTGCCCCCGGGGCGTTCCGCGCTGCCCGCGCTGAACAGCAGCGGGTCGTTGACGGCCCTGGGCGCGTAGCCGCCGTCCACGCGGTGCAGGGTCGTGTCGACCGGCTTCCACTCGCCGCCGACCCTGGCCCGGATCGTGTCGCTGTACGTTCGGGTCCTCAGCAGCCCGTCGGGCCGGGCCCAGGTGGTGGAGTCCGGGGTGTGCCGGGCGGTGACCTCGACGTCCTTGCCGGTGCGCCGCGCCTCCCGAACCGCCTCGGCGGCTTCGACGGGGTGCTGACGGGCGGCGTCACGCCCGGCGCGCGGCGAGGGCTCCTGCCCGCGTTCGCCGGTGAGCTGCACACCCGCGGGCACGGCGATGGCGGCGGCGAGCACGGCGGCCAGTACGGCGTATCCACGCCGCTTACGACGCTGCTTCAATTCGGCGCTGCCAAGGGGTAGTTCGATGGAATTCGCGTCGTCGTTCGGCACGTTCCCCGTGCGTGTCTCCTCGGTCCGCGCTTCCTTCTGCGGTGGAGAATTCTCCGTACTCTCCACGTTCTTCGAGGCGTCCATCGTTTCCTTTCCCCCCGCGGGCGCCTGGATGGCTGAGCTGCCCTCGGAACTCCTGCTCTGTGCAGATGTGTGCGCAGCAGAGCATGACTCATCCTCACGTTTTCGTCACCGCCCGGACGGTGTCGGGGTCGGCGGAACCGCAGGCCCGCCGGATGCGTCCACTCGGTGAGCAGTGGGCCTGTGAGCAGCTGTCCTGCCTGATCCGGTTGCCCTGAAAAGAGGGCATCCCAGGACATTGCCCATGGCCCTCGGGTGCTCTCTGGAATGCTTTCGCCGGTATATCCCGTATGGCGTCCTGCTGCCGGGTACCGACCATTCGACAGTTGGTGCGCCGTCAATTCCCTTCAGTCGGCAATCCATCCTTTCATGATCGTGATTGAGGTCACACGCGACCGGCTGTTGTGGATTTTGCGTGCAGTCCACCTGCACAATCGCCGGGCTATTTGTCGATTCCCTGTGCCCGTGCTGTCCGTTCCGGCGCGCAGTGGAAGTGGGGGGTTCCATGTCCTCGTCCGATTCGGGACGTACGTTTCGCCTGCCCGGAAGAGGGAGCCGGCCTCATGCGCGTGTTTCGCCTTTCACGCGAAGGCGCTCGGCACGACGCCGCACCTCCGCCCCCCGCGGCACCGGAATCGCACTCTCGGCCGTCCTCGTCGCGACGCTGCTGCCGGCCCAGGCCTGGGCCATCCCGCCGGGTGACCCGCGCAACGGCCCCACCCTGGTCGCACTCCAGCAGGACGCCCCCGCGGACCCGGACGCGGTGAGGATCGACGAGAACACGGCCTGGTCCGGCGACCCCGTGGAGCCCCCGGCCGAGTACAACCCCACCGACATCGCGCCCCCGGCCGGCGGAAACGCCGCCGTTCCCCTCGACGGCGCGGGCGGAGAACTCGTCCAGGCCGGTACGCTGCCCGTCCGCATCGGCCAGGCGTCCCCGACCGAGACCGAGCCCGACCCGCCCGCCCCCAGCGGCACCTGGGACGTCGAGGTCGAACCCCGCACCACCACCGAAGCGGCCGACGTCGACGGCGCGATCATCACCGTCACGCCCCCCGGTACCGGCTCCACCCCCGTCGACATCGAACTGGACTACGGCACCTTCGAGGACCTGTACGGCACCGAGTGGTCCTCCCGCCTCCGGCTCACCCAGCTCCCCGAGTGCTTCCTCACCACGCCCGAGTTGGAGGAGTGCACCACCGCGGTCGTCGTCCCGAGCGAGAACGACCCTTCCACCGAGACCGTCCGAGCCACCGTCGATCCCGCCGCGAGCCAGGCACAGGGCCTGTCCACCCAGGCCGGCGGCGGCCCCGTCGTCCTCGCGGCCACCGACTCCGCCTCGGGCGCGGGTGGCACCTACAAGGCGACCCCGCTGTCCGCGACCGGCACCTGGACCGCGGGCGGCAGCGGCGGCGGGTTCTCCTGGACGTACCCGCTCACCGTCCCGTCGCCGCCGGCCGGTCCCGCGCCCAAGGTCGCGTTCACCTACTCCTCCCAGTCGGTCGACGGCCGTACCTCGGTCGCCAACGGCCAGGCATCCTGGGTCGGTGACGGCTGGGACTACCACCCCGGCTTCGTCGAGCGCCGCTACCGGTCCTGCCCGGAAGACCGGAAGAACAGCCCGAACAACGACAACACCGCCAACAAGAAGAAGTCCGACCTGTGCTGGGCGAGCGAGAACCTCGTGATGTCGCTCGGCGGCTCGTCGACCGAGCTGGTCCACGACGACGCCAGTGGCGCATGGGTCGCCGCCAACGACGACGGCGCCAGGGTCGAGTACAAGGCCAAGAACGGCAGCGCGAAGGCGTCCCAGACCGGCGAGTACGACGGTGAGTACTGGGTCGTCACCACCCGCGACGGCACCCGCTACTGGTTCGGCCGCAACGCCCTGCCGGGGCGGGCCACGGCCACCAACTCCGCCTTCACCGTCCCGGTCTTCGGCAACCACGACGGCGAACCGTGCCACGCCACCGCGTACGCCGACTCCTCCTGCACCCAGGCCTGGCGCTGGAACCTCGACTACGTCGAGGACGTCCACGGCAACGCGATGATCATCGACTGGAAGCAGGAGGTCAACCGCTACGCCCAGAACGAGAAGTTCAAGCAGCCGGTCCCCTACGTCCGCGGCGGCCATCCGACCCAGATCCTCTACGGACTGCGCTCCGACAACCTGACCGGCACCCCCGCCGGCAAGGTCGTCTTCACCGCCGACGAGCGCTGCATCAGGGAAGGCGCCACGGACTGCTCGGACACCGAGTTCGAATCCAAGAACTACGAGGACAAGCAGCCCTGGTGGGACACCCCCTCCACGCTGCACTGCAAGGTCGGCGCCGCCAACTGCTACATCTCCGCCCCCACCTTCTGGAGCCGGATGCGGCTGACGGCGGTGACCACCTACGGCCAGCGCACTCCCGGCACGACGTCGATGTCCCTGGTCGACCGCTGGAACCTGCACCAGTCGTTCCCCAAGCAGCGCACCGACACCCACCCGCCGCTCTGGCTGGAGTCGATCACCCGCACCGGCTACGGCACCGCCCGGGACGAGGCCGGCAACCAGCTGAGCAGCTCGCTCCCGCCGGTCTCGTTCCTGGCGAACGTCGTCGACATGCCCAACCGCGTCGCGAAGGGAACCACCG
This sequence comes from Streptomyces sp. WMMC940, assembly GCF_027460265.1. NCBI lineage: Bacteria > Bacillati > Actinomycetota > Actinomycetes > Kitasatosporales > Streptomycetaceae > Streptomyces > Streptomyces sp. WMMC940. The sequence continues at coordinate 3,476,684 of NZ_JAPZBC010000001.1, read as the reverse complement.
ACCAGACCCCGGACTTCGACCGGCTGCGGGTGGAGACGATCCGCACGGAGACGGGTGCCGAGATATACGTCGACTACTCCGACCCGTGCCCCGTCGGCACCACCCACCCCGCCCCCTCCGTCAACACCTCCCGCTGCTTCCCGGTCCACTGGTCGCCCGACCCGGACCTGGAGACACCGCCACTGGAGTGGTTCAACAAGTACGTCGTCGACAGCGTCACCGAGAAGGACCGGGTCGCGCGGCAGCCCGACGTCGTCACCACCTACACCTACGAGGGCGGCGCCGCCTGGGCCAAGGGCACCGACGAGTTCACCAAGCCGGAGCTGCGCACGTACGACCAGTGGCGCGGCTACGCCGGCGTGGTCGTGAAGAAGGGCGTCACCGCCAACGCGGGCCAGTCCGACGCGACCGAGCAGTCCCAGACCCGAACCCGCTACTTCCGCGGCATGTCCGGCGACGCCGGCCGCCCCGCGGTCACCGTGAAGGACTCCACGGGCACCGAGACCCTGGGCGAGGACCTGCCCGCCCACCAGGGCCGGGTCGCGGAGACCGTCACCTACACCAAGGCGGGTGGCAGCGTCGTCGCGCGCGAACTGACCTGGCCGTACAGCAGGAAGACCGCCTCCCGGGCACGGGAGGGCCTGCCGGCGCTGGAGGCGTACCGCACGGGCACGACCCGGACGGACTCGATCCAGACGGTCAGCGGTGGTGCCACCCGGACGGTACGGGCGACGACGACGTACGAGTCCACCCACGACCTCCCGGTCACCACGCACACCCGCAGCCTCACCCCCAACGGCTCGGGCGGCTGGACCACGGGCGACCGGACGTGCGCGACGACCTCGTACGTCCACAACATCGGCAAGCATCTGATCGGCCTGCCCGAGCGGTCCCGCACGACGGTGGGCGACTGCGCCGCGGCGGCTTCCGCGACCGGCGACCAGGTCGTCTCCGACGTCCGGACTTCGTACGACGCGCTGGGTGCCTTCGGTACCAACCCGGTCAAGGGCCTGCCGTTCCAGGCCGACACGGTCGACGCCGCCGGAACCGGCTGGATCACCTCCCGGCGGACGACGTACGACGCGCTGGGCCGCGTCACCAAGGTCACCGATGCCGCGGGCAACTCCACCACCACCGCCTACGGCCCCGTCACCGGCCCGGCCTTCGAGGTCACCGTCACCAACGCGCTCGGACACGCCTCCACCTCGGTCTCGGATCCGGCCCGCGGCACCGTGCTGTCCGTCACCGACCCCAACGGCCGCAAGACCAGCAGCAGTTACGACAACCTCGGCCGAGTCAGCGGTGTCTGGACCCCGTCGCGCACCCAGGGCACGGACAGCGCGTCGGCACTCTTCACGTACCAGATCGCGGACAACAAGCCGCCGGCCGTCACCACCCGCACCCTGCGCGACAACGGCACGTACGAGGACACGGTCGCGATCTACGACGGTCTGCTGCGCCCGCGCCAGACCCAGGCGGAGGCGCTCGGCGGCGGCCGGATCGTCACCGACACCCTGCACAACGCGGGCGGCACGGTCCGCCAGACCAACAACGGCTACCTCGCGGAGGGCGAGCCGGAGGCGTTGCTCTTCTTCCCGCAAACCGTGTTCGAGGTGCCCAACTCCACGGAGACCGCGTACGACGGCCTCGGCCGGGCGATCCGCACGACGACGCTCCACGAGGACGTGCCGCAGCACTCGGCCACGGTCCAGTACTCCGGTGACTGGACGCTGACCCGCACGGGCATGTCTGCCGACGGCACGGCGCCGCTGTCGGGGAGCCGCGCGGCGAAGACCTGGACGGACGCGCTGGGCCGGACCTCCCTGATCCAGCACTACACCGCGACCGACCTCACGACCGAGACCGACACCTCGTACGTGTACGACCCGCGCGGCAAGCTCGCCCAGGTCACGGACGCCGAGGGCAACGACTGGACGTACACCTACGACGCGCGCGGCCGGCTCACGGCGTCGACGGACCCGGACATGGGATCGGCGACGTTCGGCTACAACGCCCTCGACCAGCGGGTCTGGTCGAAGGACGGCCAGGGCCGCGAGCAGCACACGCTCTACGACGTCCTCGGCCGGCAGACCGAGCTCCGCGACGATTCACCGACCGGGCCCCTCGTGGCCAAGTGGACGTTCGACTCGCTGCCGGGAGCCAAGGGCCACCCGGTCGCCTCCACCCGCTACCACAGCGGTGCCGCGTTCACGAGCGAGGTGACCGGCTACGACAGCGAGTACCGGCCGACGGGCTCGAAGACCACGGTCCCGTCGACGTCGGTGACGACGGGCCTGGCGGGCACCTACGCCTACACCCACTCCTACACCGAGACGGGCAGGCTCCAGTCGGTCCAGCTCCCGGCGACGCCCGGTGGTCTGGCGGCGGAGAAGGTGATCACCCGCTACAACGGCGAGGGCGCGCCGGTCACCACGTCGGGACTCGCCTGGTACACGGCCGACACCCGCTACAGCCCCTACGGAGAGGTGCTGCGCACGGTCTCCGGGGAGGCGCCGCGGCGTGTGTGGACGACCAACATCTACAACGCCAACACCGGCCGCATCCACCAGTCGGTCACGGATCGCGAGACGCTCAACCCGTCCCGGATCTCGGCACTGACGTACGGCTACGACACCGTCGGCAACATCACCTCGATCACCGACACCCAGTCGTCGTCACGCGTGGACCGCCAGTGCTTCGCCTACGACCCGATGGGCCGCCTGGTCCACGCCTGGACGGGCACCACGGGCTGCCCGACCGCCTCGGGCGCACAGGGCTCGGGCCCTGACCGCGCCGAGCTGTCCCCGGGCGTCGACGGCGGCGGCTACTGGCAGTCGTACGCGTTCGACGCGATCGGCAACCGCACGCGGATGACCGTCCACGACCTCGCCGACCCGGACCTGGACGACGTCCACACCTACACCCACGGCACCACCATCGGCGGCTCCCAGCCCGCACCCACGGTCCAGCCCCACACCCTCACCAAGGTCGAGTCGACCGTGCGCGAGCCCGGCTCGACGGTGGACTCGCAGCAGACCTACGCCTACGACAGCTTCGGCAACACCACCCAGCGGGTGATCGGCGGCGACACCCAGGCCCTGACGTGGGACCGCCGAAACAAGCTCACATCGGTCGACACGGACAACAACGGCACACCCAACGTCACCTATCTGTACGACGCGTCGGGCAACCGCCTGATCGAGGACGACGGCACCACCCGCACCCTCTACCTCGGCGAAGCCGAGATCACCGTCAACACCTCCGGCCAGGCCATGGACGCCCGCCGCTACTACAGCCACCCGGGCGCCCCGACCACGGTCCGCACCACGGGCGGCAAGACCACGGGCCACAAGCTGACCGTCCTGCTCACCGACCACCACAACACGGCCACGAACTCCGTCGACCAGACCGCCGGCCAGGGAATCCTGCGCCGCAAGTACGACCCGTACGGCAACCCCCGCGGCACCGAGCCCGCCAACTGGCCCGACCGCCACACCTACCTGGGCGTCGGCATCGACGACCCCGCCACGGGCCTGACCCACATCGGCGCCCGCGAGTACGACTCCACCACCGGCCGCTTCATCAGCGCGGACCCGCTCATCGACATCACCGACCCGATGCAGATGAACGGGTACACCTACGCCAACGGCAGTCCGGTGTCGTACTCCGACCCCACGGGTCTGCGCCCCGCCACCGACTGTGAGCACGGCTGCAGCGATGGAAAGGGGGGCTACACCCGGGACTACATGACCATGGGCCCCAACGGCACATGGATCTACAACTCCACGAAGACGCAGATCACGACGGGTCACAACAGGCGCACCACGGTCACGGTCAAGACCAGGTACGGCGGCGGCGTCAACGAGAGACACGCCAGGGTCCAGCAGGAGCAGATGAAGTGCGCGAGCCGAAAGGACGACGTCGGCTGCCAGTGGGTTCCGAAGCAGGAGAGGGACTGGGACAGGGCCGAGGCCCATCGCGCCCTCGACGCGGCCGGTTTCGCACCCGGGCTCGGAGCCGCAGCCGACGTCGGCAACGCCGTCCTCTATGCCACCGAGGGCAACTGGAGCGAGGCCGGCTGGAGCCTGGTCGCCCTGGTCCCCGTGTTCGGAGACGGCGTTGCTGCCAGCCGTAAGGGCGGCAAGTTCCTTGACTGGATCATGTCTGCCCCTCCCTGCATCGCTCGCAAGCACAGCTTCGTCGCGGGCACCGAGGTCCTGATGGAAGACGGGGCGACCAAGCCCATCGAGGATCTGGAAATCGGCGACACGGTTGTTGCCACCGACCCCGTATCAGGCCAGACGGCACTCAAGACGGTCACCGCCACGATCCTGACGGAGGACGACAAGTCCTACGTGGACCTGACGGTCTCCACGGAAGACGGCGCAGAGGTCATCGTCACGACGGACCATCACCCCTTCTGGTCCGAGTCGGAACAGGCCTGGCTCGATGCCGGGGACCTCGAGCCGGGCATGACCCTGCGCACGGACGACGGCTCCACGGTCTCTGTCACGGCCACCCGCACTTACGGTGCCCATCAGGACACGTACAACCTCACCGTTGCGGACCTTCACACGTACTATGTGCTGGCGGGGCAGACGCCGGTTCTCGTTCACAACAGCAATGGATGCATCAACTGGGCGTCCAACAGTGTTAAAACGTGGGGCCATACGTTCAAGACTCATGGCGCCGGAGCGAAGAACACGAAGGCTCTGACCGATCGCGCTCGCAGCACCGGGAATCAGCAAGGTCAGTGGCTGGATAATGATGCCGCTGCAGAGTTCTTGAAGGGACTCCATGTCGAAGGAGCCGGGCCCAGGTCGGTGCGCATCCCGGACGGATTGGGGCAGGTGATTATGCCGGATGGGAGTATCGTCCAAGCGCGGGCAGCAACCATCGTCCCGAGTCCAAATGGACTGTACAAGACGGGATTCCCGATCATTGGCCCGAACTAGGAGGCTGGAGAGATGAGCTTCTCCGTGTCGTTCAATCCGGCCGTGCCGTCAGGTGCTGTGGCTCCTGCTTCAGCGAGTCTGGAGCCGGGTGACGATTACGAGACCCTTGTCATGGAGGCGTGTAGCGCCCTCTCTGAGGCTGGAGGCAGCAAATTCCACATCGGCGGCTTCGGGAGTGATGAGTGGCCGCTCGATGTCGCGTATGACTTGTCTGCCTTCATGGAGCAGCTACCGTCGCTTCTGGCGGGTGTGCGCGACCGTCGCGAAGTCGAGGTGGATCTCTACTCGCAGGGTATCGAGAGGACTTTGACCTTCCGCTCAAGCGGGGATCTCGTGATGATTTACTGCGAATCGCGGACCAATTGGGTTCCAAACCCAGAGCGCGAGATCATTGCACAGAGTGAGCTAGTCGCGATGCTCTCGAAATTGGCCGAAGACTTCGCCGGAGGGTTGAAGGCGATCAATTCCGAACTGTCGGAGGTCGTGCCATTCGAACGTTGGCTGGAGGGTGAGGTGTAGCCTCGCTGCCTGATCCTGCAACCCTCGCGCTGGATAGCAGCAGCAAAATTGAAGCCCCGTCAGGTGCGTCCTGGCGGGGCTTCTGCGGGTCTTGACGGCAGTAGTTGACGGCAACGTCAGTGGACGGTAGCTCCGCACAGCGGCGGGTCGTCGCCGTCGTCGTGGGCCGACTTGTCGTTGGCAGGGCCGTCAAGGGCGGTGCTGAGGGTGTTGATGGCGTCTCGCTGGAGGCGGAGTCGGACGTGGGCGTAGACGGTGGCGGTGACGCCGATGCGGGCGTGGCCGAGGAGTTCCTTGATCACGACGAGTTCGACGCCCTGTTCCAGGAGCAGGGTGGCGGTCGAGTGGCGGAGGTCGTGGAAGCGGATGCGGCGGAGGCCGGCCTTGCGGAGGAGCGTGATGAAGGTGCGGGTGAGGATTGGTCGGGTCGATCGGTCGGCCCTGCGCGGTGGTGACACGTGCCCGTCGTGCCGCCACGTCGTGCCCGCGGCCTCACGCTCGCGCTGCTGCTCATGGTGGAGCTTCAGCGACTGGAGGCAGCGGGTGGGGAGGGCGATGCGACGCTCGGAAGCCCGTGTCTTGGTGGGCAGCGTGGTGAGTCCGCCTGCGCTGGTGCGCTGGAGGGTTCGGCGGATTGCGGCGGTGCCCTCGTCGAGGTCGAGGTCTGTCCAGCACAGGCCGAGGAGTTCGCCCTTGCGGAGTCCGGTGTGGAGGGCGAGTTCGAACAGCGCGTGCAGCCGGTGGTCCTGGGCGGCGGTGAGGAACTGGCGGGCTTCTTCGGCGGTGAAGGGTTCAAAGCGTCGGGGCCGTGGGGTGCCGATGCGGACGTTGCGGGCGACGTTGCGAGGGATCTCCTCCTCGCGTACGGCGTGTTCGAGTGCGGACTTGAGCACGGAGTGGATGTAGGTGAGCGTCAGCGGGGAGAGCAGCTTGGAGCAGCACTGGCCGGCGGCGCAGTAGCGGGGCTGGTCGCGCCCGGCGCCGACGCCGTGCGTGCAGCTAGGTGGTGCGGAGCTGGTTGAGCCAGGTGCGGACGTCCTTGGCGGAGAGCTTGGCGAGCTTCTTCTTGCCCAGGCCGGGGACGAGGGTACCGATTGACGCAAGCGGTGTATCGGGTGTGCGTGTTCTCGCGGAGGTGGTGGACGGCAACGGCATCGAGCCAGTACGTCAGGTACGCGCCGACGCTGCCCTGTGCGGAGGGCACGGGGAGGCCACGATTGCTGGTGGCGATCTTCTCGGTGAGTTTGGCCAGGGCGTCTTTGTGGGTGGTGCCGTAGACGTGGACGCGGCGGCGGGTGTTGCCGGGGGCGAGGACGTATCCGGCGGCTTCCCAGCGGCTGTCCCTGCGTTGGTAGACGGTTCCGTCGCCGTTGGCGCGGGTGCGGCGGGAGGCGGGGGTGTCGCGGGGTGTGGTCATCAGGCGGCGACTTCCTGGTCGAGGCGGGTGCGGATGAAGTCGGTCAGCGCGTGGGCGGGGATGCGGCGGGCGCGGCCGAGGGCGATTGAGGCGAGCTGGCGTGTGCGGAGCAGGTCGTAGACGGCAGAGCGGCCGTAACGTCCGTAGTCCGGGTCCGTGGCCGGGGCTCGGGCCGGGTGTCCATGGCCGGGTTGACCTGCTACAAGCCGGGGAAGCGGTCGAGGATGTTCTACTCGGTCCGTGAGTACCGGGGCCGCAAGGGCGAGCCGAAGGGCATCGGCTGGCGCGACCTGCGCGACCTGCTGGTCAGAGCGCACATCCAGCTCGGCGGCCCGATGGTGCTCGTGTGGGACAACCTGCGCATGCACCTGGTCGAGCCGATGTGCGAGTTCATCGCCGCCCACGCGGACTGGCTCACCGTCTTCCAGCTTCCGAGCTACACCCCGGACTTGAACCCGCAGGAGAGCATCTGGTCGCTGGTCAAGCGCGACATCGGCAACCCCACCGCAGCCGACCTCGGCCAGATCACCCGGGCAGTCAAGCGCAAGCTCAAGATGGTGCAGTACCGGCCGGACGTCATCGATGGCTGCCTCGCCGGCACCGGCCTGGCCCTGGACGCGTGAACGCAATGGCTGGCCGATCGGCGATTGGCCGGCACGGTCAAGTCAAAAGTTGCTGGTCAGATACGGTGACGGAATGACCGAGAGCCTGCCTGCCGACATAGCCGACGTGCTCACGGCAGTCCTGAACACGGACAATCCGGTTCATGTCGCGCTCCGAAGGCAGATCCCGCACCTCATCGTGCGAGAGCACTGCACATGCGGATGCGGAACCGTCTATTTCGAACTCGACACCAGCAAGGCGGAGCCCGCACCCACTGGCCCCAGCACTGTCGTGGCGGCCGAAGCGCAGCTCGTCACCGAGGCTGGCGAGTTCCCTGGCGAGGTCCTGGTCTTCACGCAAGGCGGCTACCTGTCGTGGCTGGAAGTCTGTTCCTGGAGCGACGACGTCGAGGTGACCCTGGCTGCCGCGCGTCGATGGCTGCAGACACGCTCTTGATCTCGAACGGCCAGAGTTCAGCGGTCTCTGCGACACCACCGACATCACCCAATCAAGTTCAGTAGTCCGAAAGAGGTCCAGAAGGTTCTGGATGAGATCCATTCGAATCCGAGCCTAAGGGCCGACATCATCGATAAGGCCAAGTCAGCTCGCGCCAGCATGAATGCTGAAGAGTTTGGCATGCAGTCCAATCGGGCAGCCGAGATGCGCTTCCTCATCAAGGTATTGGAGAAGATGGGGTGACTGGTCTGAGTTTCTTCAGCGATGTGTCCGTTACTGGTCAAGTTCGGGTTGGGGTTGGGATGTAGCCCCGCTCAACGGGAGCAGGCTCTCGGCGACGACTGCGTCGATGACGTGCGCAAAGGTCGCATGCGTCGGGACTATGGTCTCGTGGAACTGTCATTCCTGCGATCCGAAGGGTCATGGGATTGTGTCGGGATTAGTATCCAGGCGCATCGATAGTCGCTGCCTCACGGTGATGTGATTCCTGAGTCGCTATTGCGTGCGTACGGAGCCTTCCCGGATCGAACCCAATTCTCCGGGTTGAGGCAATCCGTCCTGGAGGTCGGTGTCAGGGTGGAAACGATCGAGGATGCTACTCGATCGCGCTGTAGGAGATCCTGGATCCCTGAATCCCGAGCACTCATTCACGTGATAGATGAGCGTTTGAGTGAGCCTGGAATTCCGGCGCCAGGGGAGTGTGGTCCATTGTCCTGTCGCGTGACGCGGAGATGTGGAAGGCCCCGCTCAAATAGATCGCTGATGTTCTTCCTACACGGCCGCGGTGATCGGTCGCCAGCCGCCGTCCCGGATCGCATCCCTGCCCACGCGGACGGTGATCAGGACAGGGGAATCCCGGGCCCGGCGCACGCCACGCCGACGACGCTCGTGATCAGTACGCCCGGGTCTGCCCGGGAACTGCACCGGCTAGCGCGCCTCCGGTGGGCGCTGCCGCGGCATGTTCGGCCGGGTGGGCGGGGGCGGCAGGGGGAAGCGGCCCGACGGGTGGCTGTGGTCGGGACGCGACGGCACCGGTGCCGACTGCATCAGCAGCGGGGCCGGACCGGCCCGGAATTCCAGCATCCAGTCGGCCGTCTCGGCGCGGACCAGTTCCGTCAGGTCCTCCGAGAAGCGGCGCAGCACGGTGAGACAGCGCTCCGCCGCCTCGCTCGCCGTGCCCTCCGTGGGGCCGAGCACCTCGCGGACGCTCTCGGAGGCCCAGTCGAACTGAAGACCCTGGAGCCGGCGGTGCACCGCCTGCGCCGCGGCCACGTCCCTCGTCCAGCCCGAGGTCAGGCCGAAGTACCGGTCGCAGGCCACACAGGCGGCGCCCAGCAGCAGCGACAGGTACCCCCACCCTGCCGCGCCGGTCAGCATCCCCGTCAGGTCCAGGAGGGGCAGCGCGGCCCCCGCGACCACGCCCAGGACCGTGCCGGCGCGCAGCGCACGAGCCGCGCGGCGTTTGCGTACCCGGTCGGCCAGATACCAGTCCGCGGTCCGCAGTGCGTTGGCCTCCACCCAGCGGTACAGCTCGTCGAGGCGCTCCGCCGGCTCGCCCCAGTCGCCGAGCGGGAACGGCCGGCCGGACAGGTCGGGGCCGCGGTCGCGGCGCGGGATGCTTCCGGCGTCCGGGGCGCCGCCGGTCTCCGGGGCCCCGGCCCCGTCCTCCTCCCGGGCCGACCCCCCAGGCTGCATCTCCGGCTGGCTCACCGGGGCACTCCTCTGCGCTCTGCGTGACTACGGGTGCGTGACTGCGGCTGTGCGTGACTGCGGCGGCGACTGCGGACGACGTCGGTACGCGGCCCCGGGCGCAGTCGTGCCAACCCTGCGTGACGTGCGGTGTACGTGGGGTTCTGGTGCGCAGGTTCTTCCTACCGCCGAACGGTGGGCCGGGGGAGCGGAATCCCGGTAATTCCGCCCGCACGAGCGTCCTGGTCCGGTAGGCGAAGGACGCGTCTTCTCCCGCGGAAGTCACTCGAAAGAGTCGGTGCCCACTGGGCGGGGCACGCCGCCCCCCGACCACGTAGGCTCGGTTTACCGAACAATCGACGTCGAAATGCCAGGAGTGACCGTGATTCCCGGTGGTGGCCAGCCCAATATGCAGCAGTTGCTTCAGCAGGCCCAGAAGATGCAGCAGGACCTCGCCCGTGCGCAGGAGGAGCTGGCGGCGACAGAGGTCGAAGGCCAGGCGGGCGGCGGTCTCGTGAAGGCGACCGTCACCGGCTCCGGCGAGCTGCGCGGCCTCGTCATCGACCCCGGGGCGGTCGACCCGGACGACACCGAGACCCTCGCGGACCTCGTCGTCGCCGCCGTCCAGGCCGCGAACGAGAACGCACAGCAGCTGCAGCAGCAGAAGCTCGGCCCGCTCGCCCAGGGACTCGGCGGCGGCGGGATCCCCGGACTCCCCTTCTGACGCCCTTTCCGCGCCGGTCTTGACCCTGGTCGGACCGGACCAACTACCGTAACCACCGAAGCATTCCGAGAGAGGCGTTCCGTTGTACGAAGGCGTGGTTCAGGACCTCATCGACGAACTGGGCAGGCTGCCCGGCGTCGGTCCCAAGAGCGCGCAGCGGATCGCCTTCCACATCCTCCAGGCCGAGCCGGCCGACGTCCGGCGCCTCGCGCACGCGCTGCTCGAGGTGAAGGACAAGGTCCGCTTCTGCGCGGTGTGCGGGAACGTCGCGCAGCAGGAGCAGTGCGCCATCTGCCGGGACGCGCGCCGCGACCCGGCGGTCATCTGCGTGGTCGAGGAGCCCAAGGACGTCGTCGCGATCGAGCGGACCCGGGAGTTCCGCGGTCGCTACCACGTGCTGGGCGGAGCGATCAGCCCGATCGAGGGCGTCGGCCCGGACGACCTGCGCATCCGCGAGCTTCTCGCGAGGCTCGCGGACGGCACGGTCACCGAGCTGATCCTGGCGACCGACCCCAATCTCGAGGGCGAGGCGACCGCCACGTACCTGGCGCGCATGGTCAAGCCCATGGGGCTGAAGGTGACGCGTCTCGCCAGCGGGCTTCCCGTTGGCGGCGATCTGGAATACGCCGACGAGGTCACGCTCGGGCGTGCCTTCGAGGGGAGACGACTTCTCGATGTCTGACGCAACGCTGCACTCCGTCACGCAGGACCCGGACGACTTCGCGGTCCAGATCGCCGACTCGATCGAGAGCTTCATCGTGGCCACCACCGAGGTGGCGCGGGGCGACGAGCCGGACAGCGCCGTGCCGTTCCTGCTGCTGGAGGTCTCCCAGCTGCTGCTCGCGGGCGGCCGGCTGGGCGCGCACGAGGACATCGTCCCCGAGGAGCGCTACGAGACGGACACCGGACCGGACGTGGACGTCGACGACCTGCGCGAGCGGTTCGCCCGGCTCCTCGACCCGGTCGACGTCTTCTCCGAGGTCTTCGACCCGTACGAGCCCCGCAAGGCACCGGTGCCGTTCCGGATCTCCGACAACCTCGCGGACATCGTCACCGATCTGCGCCACGGCCTCGCCCACTACCGCGCGGGCCGCACGACCGAGGCGCTGTGGTGGTGGCAGTTCTCCTACTTCTCCAACTGGGGGCCGACCGCCTCGGCGACGCTGCGCGCGCTGCAGTCCCTGGTCTCCCATGTGCGCCTGGACCAGCCGCTGCAGGAACTGGACGGGCTGGACACCGACGAGGACCTCGCCGAGGACGACCTCGCCGAGGAGGCTGGGCGCGTGATGGCGGAGGAGATCGCGGGGCCGCTCGGGTTGCGGAGGGCTCCCGCGGCCCAGTGATCCGTCCCCTTCCCGCTTCCCCTCGCCCGAAGGGGCGGGTACGCGCCGGCCGGCGGGGAGTACGCGCCGTCGCCACCGGCCGGTCTGACCCACCTCCCCGGGGCCTGCGCCGACCTCCGGGTGGCGCCGGTGCGGACCCGCGGCCGGCACCGCCGGAGCACATGCGGACATGTGACGCCGCCCACAGAACCGCGTACCCGGTGAGCCCTTGGGCAGATGCATCCTCGGGCAGCCCGGCCTTGCCGGTGATCACGACGTGAGCGGGACATCTCGCGATGTGATACGGCGGCGGCGATTCCGGGCTGCTCGTTAAACTGACGCGGACCGCAGTGTTGACTGCGGCCAGAGACCGAGCGAGGAGCGCACGTGGGCCTTGTCGTGCAGAAGTACGGAGGCTCCTCCGTTGCCGATGCCGAGGGCATCAAGCGGGTCGCCAAGCGGATCGTCGATGCCAAGAAGAACGGCCACCAGGTGGTCGTCGTGGTCTCGGCGATGGGTGACACGACGGACGAGTTGATCGATCTCGCCGAGCAGGTATCCCCGATCCCTGCCGGCCGTGAGTTCGACATGCTGCTGACCGCCGGAGAGCGGATCTCCATGGCCCTGCTGGCGATGGCGATCAAAAACCTGGGCCACGAGGCCCAGTCGTTCACCGGCAGCCAGGCGGGCGTGATCACCGACTCGGTCCACAACAAAGCGCGCATCATCGATGTCACGCCGGGCCGGATCCGGACGGCGCTGGACGAGGGCAACATCGCTATCGTCGCGGGCTTCCAGGGCGTGTCCCAGGACAAGAAGGACATCACCACCCTCGGTCGCGGCGGCTCGGACACCACCGCCGTCGCGCTGGCCGCGGCGCTGGACGCCGAGGTCTGCGAGATCTACACCGACGTCGACGGCGTCTTCACCGCCGACCCGCGCGTGGTGAAGAAGGCCCGCAAGATCGACTGGATCTCGTTCGAGGACATGCTGGAGCTCGCGAGCTCCGGTTCCAAGGTGCTCCTGCACCGGTGCGTCGAGTACGCACGCCGCTACAACATCCCGATCCACGTCCGCTCGTCCTTCTCGGGGCTGCGGGGCACCTGGGTCAGCAACGAACCGCACGCCGAGCAAGGAGCCCGCAAGGTGGAGCAGGCCATCATCTCCGGAGTCGCCCACGACACCTCCGAGGCGAAGATCACCGTCGTCGGTGTCCCGGACAAGCCGGGCGAGGCCGCCGCGATCTTCCGCACCATCGCGGACAACGAGATCAACATCGACATGGTGGTGCAGAACGTCTCCGCCGCGTCCACGGGCCTCACCGACATCTCCTTCACCCTCCCGAAGACCGAGGGCCGCAAGGCGATCGACGCGCTCGAGAAGACCAAGAGCGCCATCGGCTTCGAGTCGCTGCGCTACGACGACCAGATCGCCAAGATCTCGCTCGTCGGCGCGGGCATGAAGACCAACCCGGGTGTCACGGCGTCCTTCTTCGAGGCGCTGTCCGACGCCGGCGTGAACATCGAGCTGATCTCCACCTCCGAGATCCGCATCTCGGTCGTGACCCGCGCCGACGACGTCAAGGAGGCCGTCCGGGCCGTCCACACCGCCTTCGGCCTCGACAGCGACTCCGACGAGGCCGTCGTCTACGGAGGCACCGGCCGGTGACCGCTCGGCGCGCGACGGTGGTCGCGCGATGAACCGCAAGCCGACGCTCGCGGTCGTGGGTGCGACCGGAGCCGTCGGTGCGGTGATGCTCCAGATCGTGTCCCAGCGAGCGGACGTCTGGGGCGAGATACGCCTGGTCGCCTCACCGCGTTCGGCCGGCCGCAAGCTGGCCGTCCGCGGCGAGGAGACCGAGGTCGTCGCCCTTTCCGAGGCGGCGCTGACGGGGGTCGACGTGGCGCTGTTCCTGGTGCCGGCCCCGGTCGCGGCCCAGTGGGCGCCGGTCGCCGTCGCCAAGGGCGCGGTGGTCGTGGACAACTCGGCCGCCTTCCGGCTGGATCACGACGTCCCCCTCGTCGTACCCGAGATCAATCCGCATGCCGTGCGGCTCCGGCCGCGCGGCATCGTCGCGAGCCCGGGCTGCACCACCCTGGCGATGATCGTCACCGTGGGCGCGCTGCACGCCGAGTTCTGCGTGGACGAACTCGTGGTCTCCGCCCTCCAGGCGGTCAGCGGTGCCGGACAGTGCGGTGTCGAGGCGCTCCGCACCCAGCTCGCGCTGGTCGCGGACACCGAACTGGGCACCGGTCCCGGCGATGTGCGCCGGGCGGTCGGCGACGGACTCGGCCCGTTCCCGGCGCCCACGGCGCTGAACGTGGTCCCCTGGTCCGGGGCGCTCGAGGACGACGGCTGGTCCTCGGAGGAAGTCGCGATCCGTGCCGAGACCCGCAAGCTCCTGGATCTGCCCGAACTCCGGGTCTCCGCGACCTGTGTGCGTGTGCCGGTCGTCACAGCCCACTCGGTCTCGGTGCATGCGCGCTTCGAGCACGAGGTCTCCGTCGAGCGGGCCCACGACATCCTCGCCACGGCGCCGGGCGTGGTGCTCTTCGACGACCCCGAGGCCGGTGAATTCCCCACGCCCGCCGATGTGGTGGGCACCGATCCGACCTGGGTCGGACGCGTCCGGCGGGCCATGGACGACCCGAGGGCCCTGGATCTCTTCGTGTGCGGGGACAACCTCCGCAAAGGTGCGGCCCTGAACACCGCTCAGCTGGCAGAGGCGATCGCCCGCGAATTCTGAGCAGAGTGTCGGTGCTTCTTTGTAGGATCTGTGAACCCCCCTGTGATCAAACATCCGGGACGTGCCCCTTGAACTGGGGTGATGGCATGTCCGACGATGCATTTGCGCCACTGTGCAACCGGTTGCTGTGCGGGGAGCGTCTATGCGGTCGTCCCTTCGCGGTGCCGCGATAAGCCATGACAAATGGGGCATTGGGGAAGATCGGGAGCGCATGAGGGCATACGGTGCGTCGTCACAAGCGATGGTGTGCGCGTACAACCCTGAGGGGGGTCGGCATGTCCAACAGGCGTGGCAGAAGTACTCGACATCGCCGCGGTGGCCCCGGTCCGCGGCAGGGCGTTCGCCCCGGCCCGGCCCCTGGGCCCGCCTCCGGTCCGGGGCGCCGGTCGGGCTCCGGCGCGCGGCATCACGGTGCTCCCGCTCCGGGTGCCCCGCCCTTCGCCCGTCCCGGGCAGGGGCTCCGGCGGCGGGATGCCGGTGATCGCTCCCATGCCGGCTGCGCACTCTGCCCCCATACCGTCCCAGCGCGAGAGCGCTGAGGAGGCGGTGGCCGCGGGCACCACGGTCGACCATCTCACCGAGACCTACCGCGCCCACTACCGGTCGCTGCTCGGTCTCGCGGCCCTGTTGCTGGACGACACCGCGTCCTGCGAGGACGTCGTCCAGGAGGCGTTCATCCGCGTCCACTCGGCGCGCCGCCGCGTCCGCGACCCGGAGAAGACCCTCGCCTATCTGCGGCAGACGGTCGTCAATCTGTCACGGTCCGCGCTGCGCCGGCGGATCCTCGGGCTGAAGCTGCTCTCCAAACCGATGCCCGACATGGCGAGCGCGGAGGAGGGCGCGTACGACCAGCTGGAGCGGGACGCGCTCATCAAGGCCATGAAGGGCCTCCAGCGGCGGCAGCGCGAGGTGCTGGTGCTCCGCTACTTCGCCGACATGACGGAGGCCCAGGTCGCCGAGACGCTCGGCGTATCGCTGGGCTCGGTGAAGGCATACGGCTCACGGGGCATCGCGGCCTTGCGCGTCGCCATGGAGGCCACGGCATGACCGGGCACGAACGCGGGCACGAGCACGGCCGCGAGGACGCCCCTCGGGATGACCTTCCGGGGAAGGGCGCCGCGCAGGGCCCGTCCGGTGGTGAAGCACCGGACGGCAAGCACACGACTGAGCTTTACGGGCCGGACGGGCCGTTGAACGACCGGACTGGGAAAGAGACTGTGAACGACGGGCCGCGGAACGGAACGGACGACCAGGGGCTCGGGGGTGACACACCCCGGGGTGACCTGCCCGCCGGCGCGGACGCTCCCGCCGGCGGCCTGCCGGGCCGGGACCGCCTGCTCCGTGACCTGCTGGGAGGCGGACCGGGCCAGGACGGAACGACGCCGGCCGGTGCCGGCCACGAGGACCCGGCGGACCGGGACGAACCGGACCTGCGGCGACTGCTCCACGACGCAGTCGGCACCCTCGAACCCGCCGACGGCGCCCTGGAGCATCTGCGCCGGGCCGTGCCGGCGCGGCGCGCACGCAAGCGCCAGGCCCTGGTCGGCCTGGCCGCGTCCGTGATCCTTCTCGGCACCGCAGTCCCCGCCTTCGTCCATGTGGCGAACTCGGGCGGCCTCGACGACCAGCCGGTGAACGCCGGGCACGGCGAGCAGGCCCAGGGCGGCACCGGCGAGCAGGACCGCCTCGACGGCGGGCAGGCGGCGAACGGCGACCCCGCCGGACGACAGCCGAGCGTCCCCGGAGCACCGAGCGCCACGCAGCAGTCGCCGACCCTGGGTGCCGCCGCGACCGCGGGCATCCCGGGCGGCACGGGGACCACCCCGACCGACAGCGCCGTCGCCTCCACACCCGCATGTGAAGCCGGCCAGCTCGGTGTGAGCGCGGCGCAGGCCGGTGCCGCCGAGGCCGACGGCAAGGTGTACGGCACGTTCCGCATTTCCAATGTCTCCCCGAGCGAGTGCTCGATCGGGGCTGCGGGTGCGGTCAGCTTCCGTACGGCGGGTGCCGCGGACGCCACGAAGATCAGTGTGGTCACGCACACCACCGGGGACGCGGCGAGCGGACTGCCCGACCCGTCCCAGGAGATCGGCGCCGTGGTGCTCAAGCCCGAGGCGTCGTACGAGGTGAAGTTCGCCTTCGTCCCCTCGGAGACCTGTCCGACGACGGGCGCATCTCCCGACCCCACACCCACGGACGGCGCTTCGGGCACGACCGACGGCGCGGGCACGGCGACGAACACCGAGCCCCAACTCGACGACGGGACCGTCGCGGACGGCAGCATCTCGGTGGTCCACACCCCCGAGGCGGGCGGCCCGAACGCGGAGGCCGCGGTCCCCAACGCTTGCGCCGGCACGATCTACCGCACGGGCCTGCTCAACCCGTCCTGACCGCACGCCGTTCTCGGCCCGGCGTGCGCGGTGACGGTCCAGCGGTGTGGATGCGCTGACGGGCCACCGGCGTGCATGGTGCCCCGTCCACCGGCGCGTGCCGGGCCGGCCCTTCAGCCCTTCGGGACGTGGTGGTACCCGGCGGCTCACCGGCCGTGCCGCCGGGTGGGCCGGGACGCTGCCGGCGCCGTCACGTCCACCCGCGGAGGCCGGATGACGCCGTGCTGTGGAGCCGCATCACACCGGGTCGATACCGAGCGCCTGGTCCTTGGCCGCCTCCGCCTCGCGGCGGACGAAGCGGAACCACATGAACAGCACGAAGCCGGCGAAGGCGAACCACTCCAGCGTGTAGCCCAGGTTCTGGAACGCCTTGAGGTCGAGACCGCTGCCCTGCGGCGCGGCCGCAGGCACCGGACGCATCCCGTCCGGCGCCGTGGTGAGCGTGATCCACGCGTCGTACACATCGTCCGGGACGAGGTTCACCAGCGAGGCGGCGCTGATCATGCCGAGCTGGCCGCTCGGCAGGCCGCCCGCAGTGCGCACCCCTTCGCTGCCCTGTGTCTCCGAGGCCTGCAGCGCCCCCGTGACCGTCACCTCACCGGCGGGAGCGGGCGGTGGCGTCGCCCCGGTGGGCAGCCAGCCCCGCACCACCGGCAGCGCCCTGCCGCCGTCGGTGTGGAGCAGCGTCAGAACGTACGAGCCGCGCCGACCGTCCAGTTCCCGGCCCGGCACGAGGAACTGCTCGCCGTACCTGCCGGCGGCCGTGGCGAGCCGCCCCGAGGTGTTCTTGTCCACCGGCAGCAGCTCCGCGAGCGGTGCCGCGGCGCGTTCGCCCGGCTCCGGGCGCTGCTCGGCGGCCCGGTGGGTGTCGACGCGGTCCTCGAACCGGCCGAGCTGCCAGGTCCCCATGAAGATGCAGAAAGGGATCGCCAGTGCGACGAAGACATTGATCCCCCACCAGCGGGGCGTCAGCAGGAACCGGTACACGCCTCCACGGTACGGAACGCCCCGCTTTCCCCCTCTCCCGGGTCCCGTTTGGCGCCCCGCCCGCCGGTGCCCGGAGGCTGCCCGAACGGACAGCCTCCGTCACTCGTTGCGGCCGTGGCCCGTGGTGGGCGGGACCCGTGGCGGCCGTGGAGCCGGCACCGCTACCGCAGGTGCCGCTCCGCGAAGGCCAACTCCAGCCGCACCTGCTTGATCCGCTCCTCCACCACCAGCGAGCCGTGACCCGCGTCGTACCGGTACACCTCGTGGACCGCGCCGCGGGCCGCGAGGCGGTCCACGTAGTTCTCCACCTGGCGGATCGGGCAGCGCGGGTCGTTGACCCCGGCCGAGATGTACACCGGAGCCGTGACCGCGTCCACGTACGTCAGCGGGGACGAGGCCTCGTAGCGCTCGGGGACCTCCTCCGGAGTGCCGCCGAGCAGTGTGCGGTCCATCGCCTTCAGGGCTTCCATCTCGTCGTGGTACGCCGTGACGTAGTCCGCGACGGGCACCGCCGCCAGGCCCAGGGCCCAGGAGCCGGGCTGTGTGCCGAGTCCGAGCAGGGTGAGATAGCCGCCCCACGAGCCCCCCGACAGCACCAGCTTCGCCGGGTCGGCCACGCCGGAGGCCACGGCCCATTCTCGGACCGCCGCGATGTCCTCCAGCTCGATCAGACCGACGCGGTGCTTCAGGGCGTCCGTCCACGCCCGCCCGTAGCCGGTCGAGCCCCGGTAGTTGACCCGGATCACCGCATAACCGTGGTCCACCCAGGCCGCCGGCGCGGCCGCGAAGGCGTCGCTGTCGTGCCAGGTCGGGCCGCCGTGTATGTCGAAGACGGTGGGGAACGGCCCCTCGCCCTCGGGTCGCTGCACCAGCGCGTGGATCCGGCCGCCGGGGCCCTCCACCCACACGTCCTCCACACCGACCGAACCGGGCGCCTTCAGACCCGGCGGGTCCAGTACCTCCCGGCCCGCGGTGGAGCGGACCTTCGGGGGCTGCGCGGCGGACGACCACACGTACTCCACCGTCCCGTCCGGCCTGGCCGTCGCGCCCGAGACCGTCCCCGCCGGGGTCTCCACCCGGGTCAGCTCGCGCGTGGCCGGGTCGAACCGCCACAGATCGCTGCGCGCCTCGAAGCTGTGCGCGACGAGCAGTGCGGAGCCGTCCGGATACCACTCGGCGCTCACGTCGCCCGGCAGGTCGATCGCGAGGTCGGTCTGCTCGCCCGTCGCCACGTCCCACAGCATGGGCTCCCAGC
The DNA here is from genome assembly GCF_027460265.1 of Streptomyces sp. WMMC940. NCBI lineage: Bacteria > Bacillati > Actinomycetota > Actinomycetes > Kitasatosporales > Streptomycetaceae > Streptomyces > Streptomyces sp. WMMC940. The sequence goes on along the minus strand of NZ_JAPZBC010000001.1, from coordinate 3,457,621 downwards.
GCCCCCGCCGCTGGTGGCCGACCAACAACCGGGTGTCCCCCTGGACCGGGGCGAAACCGAGCACCTCCAGCCCCAGCTCCTCCGAGCCGCCCTCGGTGTCGTCCAGCTCGCACACCGTCGTCCCGTCCAGCCGGACGACCCGCAGCGCCGAGTGCATCGCGTCGCCGTGCTCGGTGTGCTCCAGCGCGAGCAGCGTCCCGTCGTACGACAGGTCGCCGACGCCCGCCGACTCCCGGTGCCGGTAGATCTCCACCGGTGCACCGCCGGGCCGCACGACGTGGATCGTCGTCCCGTCCTCGTCCGTGGACCGGCCCACCACGGCCGTGCCGTCCCGGCCGAGGGCGACGCCGGCGCTGTACGAGGGCGCGAGGCCCGGCGTGGCGAGTTCGTCCGGCCCGCCGCCGAAGGGCTGCCGCATCCAGACGCCGAATTCGTCACCGTCCGTGTCCGAGAACCACCAGATCCACGCTCCGTCGGGGGTGAGTATCCCGTCCGTCGTCCCGTTCGGCCGGTCCGTCGCCTGGCGCTGTCCGCCGGTGGCGCGGTCCCAGGCGTACAGCTCGTACGTCCCCGTCGCGTTCGAGACGAAGAGGGCGCGGTCCGGGGCGTCCTCCGCCCAATCGGGCAGCGAGACCCGGGGCGCGCGGAACCGCTGCTCCCAGGCCGGCATGTCCGCGGGCCCGCCCGCTGACACCGCCGTGCGCTCCCCGGCGGGAGCCGCGGGAACGACGGCGGGTGCCGCGGACGCCGTGGATTCGGTGATCTCAGTCATGCCCACCATTCTGCGCCGCCGCACCCACAATCCGTTCGCCCCGCCCTCAGCCTGTGGACAACCTCCGCGACATGTACTCACCAACCCCTTCCGGTCGGCGTGAGGCCGACCGCCCGCTGGGGGCGAAGGGGCTGCGCCGCGGGCCCCGCGCCCCCGACCGGCTGCGGACGCGTCCATCAGGGGATGACGGGACTGCGGCGTTCCAGAAGGACCACGTCCCGCCACACGCCGTGGTGGCGGCCGATCCGTTCGCGGGTGCCGATGACCCGGAAGCCCAGGCTCCGGTGGAGGGCGAGGCTGGCCCCGTTCTCGGGGAAGACGCCGGACTGGATCGTCCAGACGCCGGCCGCCTCGGTCGAGGCGACGAGCCGCTGCAGCAGGGCACGGGCCACCCCCCGGCCGCGGGCGGCGGGGTGGACGTACACCGAGTGCTCGACGACTCCCGCGTAGGCGCAGCGGTCGGAGACGGTCGACGCCGCGACCCAGCCGAGCACGTGGCCGACACGGTCGGCGGTGAGTTGCGTGGTGTCCGCGGCGCCCCTGGACCGCGGGTGTGTCGGGGGTGCGGCCGGCCCAGGCGCGGAATCCCCCAGGGCGACGAACCGATGCTCCGTCAGTTTCGCCGCGTCGAACTCGGCCCAGGACGGAGCGCGGGTCTCGAAGGTCGCGTCGCCCTCGTCGATGCCGAGCCGGTAGACGGCGAGGACCTCCTCCGCGTGCGCGGCTGTCATCGGCACGACGATCACGGCGGCCCCTCCGGTGCGGTCCTGCGGCGTGAGGACTCCATCATGCGGCCTCGGCCACGGCCACGGCAGCCGGGCTGTCGAGCGTGGGAGGGCTAGGCCATGCGCTTGAGCGTCGCGTAGACGACGAGATTGCCGAGGTAGCCCGTCTTCTTGGTGTAGCCCCCGCCGCACGTGATCACCCGCAACTGGGGGACGGTGGTGCCGGCGTACACCTTCTTGCTGGGGAAGGAGTGCTTCGAGTACACCTCGACGGCGTCCACGGAGAAGTGCGCCGTGCGCCCGTCGAGCCGGGTGACCTGGATGGCGCTGCCCTTGGTGAGCGCGCCCAGCCGGTAGAAGACGGCGCGGCCGGTGGGGGTGTCGACATGCCCGGCCACGATGGCCGCTCCGACCTCGCCCGGTGCCGGCCCTCTGGAGTACCAGCCCGCGATCTGCGCCTTGTCGACCGGCGGCACCTCCAGCGCGCCGTTCTCGTCCAGGGCGAGGTTCATCAACGGGGTGTCCACACGGATGGCGGGGATGCGCAGCCGCACCGGTACGGAACGAGGCCGGGCACCGGGCGGCGCCTTGGCCGCCCTGGCGGCGGGCGGGACGGCCAGAAGGGGCGGGACGGCCGGCCCGTGGGAGACCGCCGGGCCCGGCACCGGTGCGGTGAAGGCCTGGGCGGCGGACGGCTGGGGAGCCGTCTCGCCGCGCAGACCGTGAATCAGCAAGCCGATGCCGACCAGCAGCATGACGCCGAAGACCCTGATCGACGTGAAGGGGGAGGGGTGCTTGCGTCCCATAGCGGTCCGGGCTCCGGTCTCGGTGACGGAGGTGGCGGGTCCCTTCGGCCGGTGCCGGGGGCCGCTCAGGCCGCCGAACCGTTGCCGTGACGACGCCGCAGCGTCAGGACGCCGCCCGCCGTCGCGGTGAGAACGAGCGCGGCTCCGATGGCCAGCTCCGTGCTGTTCATCCCGCCGCCACCGCCGAATCCACCGCTCACCGCACCGTCCGGGCGCCCGGCGACCTCGAACTCGGACTCGACCCGGACCCCGGGAGGGCACTTGACCGTGATGTCGTACGTGCCTTCCTTCGCGTTGTCGGGAACGGTGAACGTGCCTTCCAGTTCCCCTTCGTTGCCGCTCTCGGTCAGATTGATCTGACCTCCGATCTCCGCCTGTCCCTTGGCGTAGGTCGCTGCCGGGTCGCAGACCCCGGACGTACTGACGGTGATGGTCGAGCCGGGATAACCCACCTCGGGACTGACCGTGACCTCGGACCCTTCGGCGACTGCCGCGGGAGCCGGGATGCCGAGTGCGGCCAGGGCCAGGGCACTTCCGGCGAGAAGACGTGCGGTACGCATTTTCACCACCCTCCGAGTGGCGCGGGCCAGGACTCGTTGCCCCGACGAGGACGCCGCGCTTCAGGGGGAAAGGCAATCAGTTCTTGTGATCAAACGACTGCAGCGAAATGGCCCGACGATTCCGCGTCGTCCTCATGTCGTGCCATTCCCACAGGTCGCGGCGCCCGCAATAGGCTCAAGGACGGAATATCGAAACGGCTCGGCGAACGGGTGGCGACACGCGCGTCGCAGTCGCCGCCCGGCGTGTCGGCCGCTCAGTGTCCGCGCAGCCAGTCCTCGATGACGTCCAGGTCGTCGTTCCGGAGGCCACGACGGGGATCGACACGATGGAGCAGAGCCCTGTTCCCGTGGTGAGCGGCCACCCAGGCCCTGTCCGCCTCGCCGATCTCGTCGTCGACCCCGACGAACGGGCGTCCGCCGGCCCGGTCGAGCAGCGTCCGGGTCTTCCAGTGGAGCCCCGCCCGCCGATCCTGTTTCTCCTGCTCCGGCGTTCCCGGCCAGTCCACGACGTCGAGGCGGGGCAGCCCGAGCAGCGACCCGACGCACTCGTCGGCGTCGTCCATCCACGTCGTGGCCCACACCAGTTCGCAGGGAAGGGCCGCCAGCCTGGGTCCGAGCGCCGGATCGAGCCTGCCCAGCAGCGGATTCAAACCGGCCGCCGCCACCGGCCGCTGTTCCTGACCACCGGCCTCGTGCGCACCGGGTGCGGCACCGAACGGCAGGAGGGGCCCGTCGACATCGAGGAACAAGAGAGGACGGCGGTCCCGCGCAGTGGGCATCCCGGCAATGTACCCGGCCGTGCCGACGGTGTGCGGACGTCCCTGCCCGCCCGCCGATGTGCGTGGCCGTTGCCGGGCCAGCCGATGCCCTTGCGTGTTACGCGGTGGGAGTCCTTCTCCCGGATGGAGATCTGCTTTGTGATCTTCGCCGACATCCTGGGTTGGACGAGCCTGGCGAACCGGTCACCGCGAAGTACGCGGAGCGCCGGACTGCGACCTGGCCCCACCAGTACTGCACCGGTCGCCTGCCCCCGGAGAATCGGCCGTCGAGCCGTGGGAACAGCGGTTCTGCCGACCCCCGACGCGATGCCGGACAGTGTCAGGAGCGGTGGCGAGGGACAGCGGTCAGGGGTGATGGAGGGCGAACGCCCGTGCGGGGAAGCCCGAACCGCCCAGTGGCCGGGGCCAGGTGGCGACGATCAGGGCGCCCGCCTCCGGGAGCCGGTCCAGGTTGGTCATCAGCTCGATCTGCCAGCGGTCACGCCCCAGGACGTACGCCTCCAGGGCGCAGTCGCCCGCGGAGCCGGCGATGCCCGGGTCGGTGTCCGACTGCTCGTGTCCGATGGCGGTGGCGTCCACCTCTTCGAACAGGTACCGCAGGACCTCTGCCGACCAGCCCGGCGTGTGGCTGACGCCGTCCTCGTCCCGGTTGGTCATGGCGACGGGGTCCGGCCAGCGCCGGCTCCACCCCGTGCGCAGGGCGACGAACGACCCGGCCGGCACGCGGCCGTTCCTGCGCTCCCAGGAGCGCACGTCGTCGAGGGTGGGCGTGGTGTCGGGGTCGGTGCGGACGCGGTCGGCCACGTCGAGCACCACCAGGGGCAGGATCATCTCCTCGACCGGGATCCGGTCCAACGTGCGGGCCCCGGCCACGAAGTGCGACGGCGGGTCGACATGAGTGCCCCACTGGCCGACCAGTGTGTAGCGGTGCACGGTGAAGCCGTCGCCTCCTTCCAGGCTGAACACCGTCTCGCGCCGCTCGTCCCCGAACCCCGGGAAGTGCGGCTGCCCGGACCGGAAGGGGTGAGTGAGGTCGGTGCGGACCGCCGTTTCGATCAGGTCGCGGTGTGCCGACCACAGCCGGTGCTCCGGCGCTCGGGCGCTCATCGGGCTTGCTCCGGCGGGGTGGTGGCCGCCGCGACAGGGGCCGCCGGGGTGGCGGCGGCACCCGCCGGGACCCCGGAGACCGCCGCGCCGCCCGCGGGACCGGGTTCGCCGGCGGCGGGTTCCCCGGAGTCCGCTTCCCCGCGTGCCGGCTTCCCGGCGTTCGCCGCGGCCGGCCGCCGTGTCATCCCGACTCCCAGCAGGACGACGGCCATACCCAGCACCACCCGCATACCGAGGTCCTCTCCGAGGACGACGGCGCCGAGCAGCACGGAGACGACGGGCAGCAGATAGCCGACCACGGCGGCGTTGGTGGCCCCCTCGTCGTTGATGATCCGGTAGGTGAGATGGAAGGTGATCGCGGTGCAGAGGACGCTGAGGGCGACGGCGGCCGTCACCACCGTGAGGCTGGGGTCGATCCGCTCCAGCCCGCCGACGGGCATCGCGACGGCGGTAAGCCCGGTCGCGGCGAGGAGTTGGGCCGCGGAGAGCGAGATGGTCGGGGTCCCCTTGCGGACCAGCGTGCGGCCCATATAGGTGAACGCGACGGCGTAACTGGCGGCCGCGCCGAGGATGGCGAGGGCGCCCCAGCCGGCGTCGCCGGTGGTCTGCCAGGGGGCGAAGATGACGATCGTGCCCGCGAAGCCGAGCAGCAGACCGGTCAGCCGCACCCGGTGGATTCCCCGCTCCGAGCCGAGGGCCAGACCGAGGGCGATCGACCAGAGTGGTGTCGTCGCGTTGAGGACGCCCGCGAGACCGGAGTCGACGGTCTGCTGACCGAGGCTGAACAGCGCGAAGGGGAGGGCGTTGCAGAAGAACGCCGCGACCGCTATGTGCCGCCACACGGCAGCGCCCCGGGGCAACCGGTGCCCCGTCGTGTAGCAGGCGACCACGAGGACGAGGGCTCCCAGCCCGCACCGGACGAATGTGACCTGGAGCGGTGAGAGCCCCCTCAGTGCCAGTTCGATCCAGAGGAACGTGGAACCCCAGAGCAGGGCGAGCACGGCAACCCGCAAGCCGCCCCAGAGACTCTGTGCGCTGCTGTTCACGATGCTTCCTCCACCGGGTTCGTCCGTCGTTGCGGGACGGGGTCGGCTGTCACGGGGTGGTGCGGGGCGGTGCCCGCTCCTCGAAGGTGCCTCAGTCGAGCCTTACGGACAAGCGAATGGTTCTACTCATTCTGTTAAGTTGTGCTACATGCTCGACGTGAGGCGACTGCAAGTCCTGCGTGCGGTGGTCACGAGTGGCACGGTCACCGCCGCCGCAGCCAATCTCGGTTACACGCCCTCGGCCGTCAGCCAGCAGGTGGCGGCCCTGGAGAAGCAGGCCGGCACCCCCCTGCTCGAACGGGTCGGCCGGGGGGTGCGCCCCACGGCCGCGGGGCTGCTGCTGACCGAGCACGCGGCCCTGATCGGTGCGGCGGTCTCCCAGGCCGAGACGGCGCTCGCCGATCTCCGGGCCGGGCGGACCGGCCGTCTGGCGGTCCGCTACTTCGCCACGGCCGGTTCCACGCTGGTGGCGCCCGCCCTGGCCGGGGTCCGGGCGGAGCATCCCGGCGTCCGTATCGACCTCGAACTCAACGACGTGGACGAGCCGTTCCACGATGTGGCGCCGGGCCGGACCGACCTGGCCGTCGTCGTGCAGGCGCGGGACCGTGTCGGCCCCGGCTTCCGGGTCGTCCACCTCCTCGACGATCCGTACGACGCCGTCCTGCCGCTCGGTCACGTGCTTGCCGCCAGGGAGGTCGTCGACCTGCACGAGCTCTCCGGTGAACAGTGGGTCGGCAGTGAGCCGCCCGGGCCGTGCCTGGAGCCGGTGATCGACTCCTGCGCGGCAGCGGGCTTCAGCCCGGACTTCGTGATCCGGAGCGAGGACTACGCCACCGCTCAGGGGTTCGTCGCGGCCGGGCTCGGAGTCGGTCTGATGCCGAGGCTGGGACTCCGCAACCGGCATCCGGGTGTCGTCGTGCGCCCGGTCCGCAACCCCGAGCCGCTCCGGGTCATCTCGGCCGTTGTGCGGGAGACCGCACTCGAACAGCCCGCGCTGCGGGGGCTGTTGGACGCGCTGCGGGCCGCCGCCGACCCGTCCGCGGGGACCGGCCTGTCCGTGGGGTAGCCCGACCCGAGCGCCGGGCCCGACCGGTCTGCCGCCCGACCCGTCCGCCGCCGCCGCGGCGGACCGAGTCCCGCGCACGGGCCGTGCCCCGGCGGTGCGGGCGGCGGGCGCGCACGTCAGGCGGTGCGGGAGAAGGGGGCGGGCGGTGCGGCCAGCGTGACCACGGCCGAGAAGATCTCCCGGTCGTGCTGGTGCGCGCCGACCCGGACCCGGCCGGGCTCCGCCGTCGGCTCGGCTTCCAGCCAGCAGGGGGCGTCCATCTCGGCGTACTTCACGAAGTCGGAGTCCATGCCGGTGACGAACACCGGCTGCGGGTGCGCCGTGGCCAGGGCGGCCTGGCGGGCGGCCTCCAGGAGCAGCATGCCCGGGACATGGTCGACGACGTGGTCGAAGAGGACGGGGTGGGTCGTGTCGACCCGCAACTGCCAGCGGCCGGGCCGGTCCGTCGCGGCGAGGACCACGTCCTCGAAGCGGTCGCGGCCGAACGCCGAGAGTCCGGCCGGCGGCGGCAGCGGTACGGCGCGTGCGGTGGCCGCCGCGCCGTCGGCGTAGCTTCCGCGCAGCCGGTTGTAGACGGTGCGGTCCTGAATGGTGAAGCGCGTGCGCGCGGTGGCCAGCGGACGGCCGTCCCGCTCCACGTGGACACTCAGGGATATCGCCGCGGCGCGGCCTCGTCGGTACGTCACATCGTTGCAGTTCAGGTGCAGTTGGAGTGCGGCCGGAGTGCCGTCGGCGCGGGCGGCGGCCGGGTCGAGTTCCCAGCCGAAGTCCTTCCACAGCAACTGGTGGCCGAACGACACCCCGTAGGCGCCGTGGGACAGCAGCGGCAGCGTCTGGCGGACGGTTTCGCTCAGCAGCAGCGGATCGTGCAGGCCGAGGCGGTCCGCGTAGAACGGGTGCGCGGTCGGCCAGACCGCGGTGGCGGTGTAGGCGTCGGGCGCGGTTCTGCGCCAGTCGCGAAGCAGCACTTCGTCCGGGTTCGTCTTGTGGGTGAAAGCGGTCTCAACCGCCACGAAACGGCTTCCGAGAGTGTGCTGGGCAAGGCTGATGGACATGGTGGGTCCCCCTGGTGCGGTGGCTCTCTCAATGGGCACGCGCAGGTGAAGCGAAGGCGTCCGCAGTGACAGGGCGGCGCCGACATGAATAAAATAGAGGTCGTTCTTTTTGTTTGTCTACGGGTTAGGGAGTCCGCCGATGGCACGGCAACGGCAGGAGCGCGCGGAACGGACCCGTCTCGCGCTCATTCGGGCAGCAGCCGAGGTGTTCGACCAGTCCGGCTACCACGGGGCGGGGCTGAACGCGATCCTGCAGAAGGCCGGCACCACGACCGGGGCCATGTACTTCCACTTCCGGTCGAAGGAGGACCTGGCGCGGGCCGTCATCGTGGAACAGGCCGCCGAACTCCATTGGCCCGTCGACCACAAGGGGTTGCAGCAGTTGGTCGACGTCTGCCAGTACCTGGCCGTGGAAATGCGGTCCAACGTCCTGTTCAGGGCCGGTGTGCGGCTCGCCGTCGAGCAGAGCGAGGTGAACCTGCTCGACTACTCGATCTACGACTGGTGGGCCGAGCAGTTCCGCGCCCATCTCGCCGAGGCACGCGAACTCGGCCAGCTCCACCCGGACGTGGACGAGGATGCCTACCCACAGGTGATCGTGGCCGCGTACACCGGTTCGCAGATCATGTCCCGCCTCGCGTCCGACCGGGCCGACCTGCCCGCACGCATAGAGAACATGCTGCGATGCCTGCTGCCGGCCCTCGCGCCCGCGGAGGTCATCGCCGCGCTGGAGTTCCCCGGGGCGGGGGCGGTGCCGGCGGACAAGGAGAAGGTCCCGGAGAAGGAGCAAGGGCCGAGGCAGGGGCAGGGGGCGGAACGGGACGCGGAGCACCAGCCGGAGCAGGAGCCGGAAGCGGACGCGGTGCAGGCGGCGGCCGGGAAGCCCGCGAGGAAGAAGACGGCGGCGAAGGGCGGTTCCTCATGAGGCCCCTGCGGGTGCTGCTGACCGGCTCGACGGGCTTCGTCGGCGGAGCGGTCCTCTCCCGGCTGCTGCGTGAGCGCGCGGACGGGCGGCCCGTCGAGGTGCGTGCGGTCGCCCGCCGCGTACCGGCCGACGCGCCGGCGGGAGCGGGGTGGGTGTGCGTGGACCTGACCGATCCCGCGTCGCTGGACGGCGTGGCACGCGGCATGGACGTCGTGGTCCATCTTGCCTGCCGGGTCGACGGGGACGCCGAGGAGTGCGAGCGGACGAACGTCGGCGGCACCCGGGCCGTCGTCGAGGAGGCTCGGCGCGCCGGGGTGCCGCGCCTCGTCCACCTGTCCACGACGGCGGTCTACGGCCCCGGGCCGCACCGCAGTGTCCCCGTGGACGGGGTGACGCCCGAGCCCGTGTCGGCCGCCAGCAGGACCCGGCTGGCCGCCGAGCGCATCGTGCTCGACGCCGGGGGCGTCGTCCTGCGGCCGGGGCTGATCCTCGGCGCGGGTGACCGCTGGGTCGTGCCCGCGCTCGGCGAACTGCTCCGGCGGGTGCCGTTCCGCTGGGACGGCGGGCGCGGACGGATCTCCGCGGTGGACGTCGACGACTTGGCGCGGCTCATCGACGCCCTGGCCACGGCCCCGGGCCCGGTCCCCTCCGGGGTGCACCACGCCAGCCATCCGGTGCCGGTGCGCAACTCCGACCTGATGATGCGGCTCGCGGAACTCGCCGTACTGCCCGCGGTCACCGGTGACCTGCCCTGGGATCAGTGCCTGGCGAGGCTGCGCGAGACGCCCGGCCGTATCAGCGAGCGGCAGTTCGCCCTGCTGGCGAGCGATCACTGGTACGAGAGCGAGGAGATCTGGGAGCTCACGGACTGTCCGCCGGGGCCGGGGCCGCTGGCGCGACTGGCCGGGGCGGCCTCCTGGTACCGGGAGCACCTCGCGGCCGCGTGAGAACGGGACCGAGTCGGGACGGATGCCCCCGACTTGGCCAAGTGTTCGCGAAACCGGGCGTGAGAGGCATCCCCCGCCACAACCGGCGGTAGGTTCGCCGGACAAGGGGGTCCCCGGGTCTCCCGGCCTCCGCCCCGAACCGCGGGGCGGGCGGGGACGCGGCGACGGGCCCGCTGCCCTCGGCGCCGGGGCGCGCATCCCAGCCCGGTCCCGTGGGATTCAGATCCCGTGACGGATGCCGAGGGTGGACCCATGGTGAAGCAGGTGAGAGCCGAACGTACCCGGCAGGCGCTGATCGACGCGGCGGCGGTCGAGTTCGATCGTCAGGGCTACGCCGGGACTTCGCTGTCGGCCGTGCACCGGGCCTGTGGGGTGACGATGGGAGCGCTCACCTTCCACTTCCCGACCAAGGCCGACCTGGTCGGCGGGGTCTGCCGGCAGGCCGAGGGCCTCACCCGCGAGACCTTGGCGCGGTTGGCACCGGACCGTCCTCCCCTGCCGGACTGCCGCAGCCTGCCGGGGGAGCCCGTCCGGCCGGACGGAGGGCTGCCGCCGGTAGCCGAGTTCACCCTCGCGGTGGCCCGGCTGCTCGACGAGGAGGTCACCGTACGCGCGGCGGCCAGACTCTCCCGGGAGCATGCGGTCGCCTCCCCCTGGCACGCCGTGTGGCGGGACGCCCTGCGGGAACTGCTCGCCCGTGCCCGCGTACCGTCCGACGCCGGGTCCGATCGGCTCGAACTGCTGGCGGTCTATCTCACGGCGGGCGCCGAGGCGGCCCTGCGGGAGGGGTGCACCGGCGCGGAGGTCCGTGCCCAACTGGAGTGCCTCTGGCACTTCGTGCTGCGGACGGAATGCCCGCCGGACCGGACCCGGCTCCGCGCACATGTACACGAACCTCCGAGAAGGTAGAGGCTCACCATGACTCGACGCTGCGCGCTCGTCACCGGCGGTTCCCGGGGTATCGGGGCCGCGATCGCCAACCGGCTCGCCGCCGACGGGCACCGCGTGGCGGTGCACTGCCGGGCCGACTCCGCCGCCGCGAAGACGGTGGTGGACGCCCTGCCCGGCACCGGTCACGCTCTGATCGCCGGTGATCTCGGTGCACCCGGGGCCGCACACGAGGTCGTCCGGTCTGCGGTCGGCCTGCTGGGCGCGGTGGACGTGCTCGTCAACAACGCGGGTGCCTACACCGAACAGCCCGTGGCCACCACCTCGTTCGAGGAGTGGCAGGCGGACTGGCGGCGCCTGGTCGACGTCAACCTGCTCGGTCCCGCGGATCTGATCTGGCAGTTCGTCGACCACCTGCGGCACCGCGTCCAGGGTCCGCAGGGCGCGCGCATCGTCAACGTCGGCTCGCGCGGCGCCTACCGCGGTGAACCGGATGCCCCCGCCTACGGGGCGACGAAGGCCGCTCTGCACTCGCTCACCCAGTCCCTCGCGGTGTCACTGGGCCCGCTCGGTGTCGCCGTGACCGCGGTCGCGCCGGGATTCGTCCGCACCGACCTCACGGAACCCATGCTCGTCGGTCCCGTGGCGGACGAGGTGCGACGGCAGAGCCCGCTCGGCAGGATCGCCCTGCCGCAGGACGTGGCGGCGACCGTCGCCTGGCTGAGCAGTGCGGATGCGGAGTGGTGCAGCGGCACCGTCGTCGACGTCAACGGCGCTTCCCACCTGCGCTGACCTGCTGTCCGGGGCCGTGCGCCCATGTGCCTCACCCGTCCTGGCCGTTGATCCGTACTGCCCGCCCCATCCGTACTGCCCGCCCCGCTCGTCCGCCCGGAGCGGAACCGACACCACCCCTGAACGGAGACGCTGTGCGCGCCGCACTACTGCAGATCGCCGTACGACCGGAGGAGACCGTTTCCGAGCGGCGTGCCCGCGCCGCCCGTCTGGTCCGTGAACAGCACCGCGCCGACCTGGTGGTGCTGCCGGAACTCTGGACCGTCGGCGCGTTCTCCTTCGACGCCTTCCGGGAACATGCGGAACCGGTGGACGGTGCCACGGCGGCCGTCATGAGCGAGGCCGCGGCCCAGGCGCGGGTCTGGCTGCACGCCGGGTCGATCGTGGAGCGCGGCGCGGAAGGCACCCTGTACAACACCTCCCTGGTCTTCGCGCCCGACGGTGCCCTGCACCGGAGTTACCGGAAGATCCACCGCTTCGGGTTCGACCGCGGCGAGGCCGCCCTGCTGGGCCGGGGCGAGGAGACCGTCACCGTCGTGCCCGCCGACGGCGGGCCTACGGCGGGTCTCGCCACCTGCTACGACCTGCGCTTCCCCGAGCAGTTCCGGCTGCTGGTGGACGCCGGCGCCGAGATGTTCCTCCTCCCGGCGGGCTGGCCGGCCGCCCGCCGGGCCCACTGGTCCCTGCTCACCCGGGCACGGGCCGTCGAGTCGCAGGCCTATGTCCTGGCCTGCTGCACGGCCGGTACGCACGCCGGAGTGGAACAGGCCGGCCACAGCGTCGTGGTCGATCCCTGGGGCGAGGTGCTCGCCGAGGCCGGGCCCGACGAGGAGACGCTCGTCGTGGACCTCGACCCCGCCCTCGTCGCCAAGGTGCGTGCGGAGTTCCCCGTTCTGCGTGATCGGGTACTCGGTGTGCCCGCCCTCAGGTGACTTGCCCGGCGACGGCTGCCGCCGCACCCCGGTGAACTCCCCGGCGGCGGGTGCCGACGCGCCCCGCGAGTGCGGGGCGCGTCGGCACCCGCCGTCCGCGTTCCGGCTCCCCACGGTCCGGCACCCCGGCCCCTCGCCGTCTCCACTGGCCTCGCTGCCGGCCCGTTCCGGCAGCCGGACGCAGATGGGCCGGGCGCAGACGCGTCGCAGGATGCCAACGAGCCGTCAAGTCGGGGCTCCCCAAGGTCCGAAGACCTTCCCGGAGCAATCCCTTGCGCCGTCGCGAGAGCTGTGTAACACTCTTTCGCGAGGCAGTCTGCCCTCTTCCAGGAGCCTACGCACTGCCGTCGCGTCGCCATCGAGCGGCGCTTTTTTTATTCCCTTCTGAAGGTGAGGCGACAGTGGACACTGCCGACCCGAACCCCTCGCAAGTCCCCCCGGAGCGGTGCGCGTCGAACCGCTGCCGCCGGGCGGAGCGGTCCGGCGGGCTGCACCGCAGGCGTCCCGCGCCCGGGTCCCTGCTCTGCGCATCCTGCCGGCGCACCCTGGCCGCGGACCTGGCCGCCCTGCCCGAGCTGTACCGGCAGAGCGAGCAGCAGTTCGTCCTGCCCGCCCGCCACGGGGGCCCGGCCCGTGTGACGGGCCACCGCCCCGAGGCGCCGCCGGTGAGTGACGCGGCACTCGACGCGCGGCACGACGCGGTCGTGCAACTGGCCTCCTGCGCACGGTTCGTACGGGACGAGGCGGCCTCCGAGGAGGCTCTGCCCGCCCGGACGGTCGCCGAACTGGCGGCGTACCTCGGCCGTCACCTCGGCACCCTCGCCGCCCACCCTGCCGCCGGGACGGCGGCCGACGAGGTCGCCCGGGTGGCAGCCGCCCTGCGGATGGTCGTGGCGCCTCCCAAGCCGGAACTCGTGCCGTTGGGCCGCTGCGTGGAACCGGGGTGCGACGCCGAGGTGTCCCTGCCCGCCCGAGGTGGTGACGACATGGTGCTGCGCGGGCCGCTCTGCGGCGCGGGGCACGTACTCACCCCACGCCAATGGCTTCTTCTCAACCGCACCAGGACCTGACCGACGCCGAGGAGTGACATGAACGACCCGCGCACCACACGCGGAAAGCGCGTCCCCACCTCGCTCGCGGCACTCGCCCTCGGCGTCCGCGAGGGCACGATCCGGCAGTGGGCCCGCCGAGGAAAGATCACCCGCTACGGGACCAGGCGCCAGGCGCTGTACGACCTGGACGAACTGGCCACGCTCGCTGCCGGGGACGACGGCGGCGGCCGGGCGGCCGCCGCCTGCCCGCGCGGCGCCTAGCCGCGCCCGGCCCCGAGCCCCGCCCGGATTCCCGCGCGCACCACCGACTCACCGCACCACCTCACCCCACCCACCGTTGACCGCCCGGCCGATGCCGTGCGGTGCCGACGCATGCCCGCAATCGGGCGGTCGGCACAGCCATGTCCGAGGAGAGAGCGACAGTGAACGCACCCCAGGTCCTGAGCCCTGCGGCAGGATCCCCCGCGGCCCCGAGCCCGCAGACCCCCCGGAACAGCCGGACGCCCCGGACCCCGCAGGCGCCCCGGAGTCCCGGAAGTACCGCGGTGCCCCCGGAGCCCGCGGGCCCCCCGTCGCCGTCCACCTCCCGGTGGCAGCAGCACTGGCAGTCCCGGCGCGACCCCTTCGTCGAGGAGTGCCTCCGGGCCCGGGAGAGCCTGCTCGCCGACCTGAAGGACCCGGCCGCCGCCCAGGCCCGTGTCCTGGACGACCTGATCGACATCGGGATCAGCTCCCTGCACTGGAAGGAACAGGGGTACGACGCGGTCGCCGCGGACCCCTCGGCCTTCCGCTCGGTGCTCCCGGTCATGCGCTACAACGACTTCGCCGGGCAGATCGACCGGGAGACCCACACCAAGGGCGGCGTCCTCTCCTGCAGTCCCGTGCTCCGATGGCTCAAGACAAGCGGCACGACCGGCACCCCCAAGCGCGTCCCGTACACGCTGCACTGGCTGCTCACGTACCGCATCCCGGCGATGAAGGCGATGTGGGGCACCTACCTGGAGCACCACCCCGAGATCCTCGCCCATCCGTGGGCCACGCTCGACACCCAGACCGTCCGGGAGGACGTGTACGACTTCGTGCACGGCGTCGAGCACCAGGCGATCAGCAACCGGCATCCCCAGATCAACAGCCGGGACTGGAACCCGCCGTGGTACGAGTCGCCCTGGTTCGGACCGGAGGCCCCGGCCGGCCACGCCGGGCGGATGTACCACCGTGTGCGGCACCTCGTGGGCAAGGACCTGCACTACATCTCCGCGATCAACCCCAGCACCCTCGTCTCGCTGCGCGACCTGATAGCCGAGCACGGTCCGGAGCTGGTGCGCGACCTGCGGGCAGGCACCCTCCAGGGCCGCCCGTGCGCCCGGCCCGACGAGAACGCCGCGCGGCACCTGGAACAGGTCCTCGTCAAGGACGGGTTCAGCCTGGTCGACGTCTGGCCCTCGCTGACCCTCTACAGCTGCTGGCTCTCGGCCTCCGCCCAGCTGTACCGGCCGCGCCTGGAGGCGGTCCTGCCCGGCGTGGCCAAGTTGCCGTTCATGAGCTGCGGCACCGAGGGGGTGACCACCATCCCGGTGGACGAGACCCTGGAGAGCCAGCCCCTGGCCGTCAGCCAGGCGTTCTTCGAGTTCGTCCCCGCCGAGGTGCCGTTGGGCGAACTCCTCGACGCGGGCGAGAAGGTCGACACGCTGCTGTACGACGAGGTCGAGGCGGGGCACGACTACCACCTGATCATGTCCCAGGGCAACGGCCTCTACCGGCTGTGGACCGGTGACATCTACCGCGTCGACAGGATCGTGGACGGTACCCCGTGGGTCCACTTCACCCACCGCGACGGCGTCTTCCACTCCTTCACCGGCGAGAAGATCACCGAGAGCCAGGTCACCCAGGCCATCCGCCAGGGCCTCGAAGGCGCCGGCCTCGACACCGGGCTGTACATGTGCGGCCCGTGCTGGGACGAGCCGCCGTACTACACGGTCGTCGTCGAGGTCCCGGCCCCCGGCGAGGCGCTGGACCGGACGCTCTCGACCGCGATCGACCGCGAACTGTCCGCCATCAACATCGAGTACGCCTCGAAGCGGACCAGCCGCCGGCTGGGCGGCCTGCGCGTGCGGACCGTGGCCCAGGGCGCGATCGCCGCCCACGTCGAGTCGCGCCGCCAGCAGGGCAACGCCACCCAGTACAAGTTCAAGCCCTTCCAGCAGGACGCGGACTTCCTCGACGCCGTCCTCGCCCGGTGACCCGCCGTCCCGACCGACGACCCACAAGGAGAAGCCACAGTGATCGAGACCCTCAGGCCCCCGCAGAACACCCGTCGGGAGATCGTCGACCTCCCGTGCGGCGACACCCGGCTCGCCCTGCACGTCTGGCGGCCGGAGCAGATCAAGGGAGCCGTCTTCTACTTCCACGGCCTGCAGAGTCACGCCGGCTGGCTGTGGGAGGTGGGCCCGCGGTTCGCCGACAACGACATCGCCCTCTTCGTCCTCGACCGGCGCGGCAGCGGGATAAGTCCCGGTCCGCGCCACGAGATACCGGACGCCGACACCGTGCTCGGCGACTACGCGGATGCCGTCGCGCACGTACGCGCCGTGATCGGGGACTCGGTGCCCCTGTCCCTGTTCGGGCACTGCCTCGGCGGCTCGTACATGGCCGCCCTGATGACCCACGAGGGGTTCACCACCTCCTACGACGCGGCCGTCTTCTGCTCCTCCTGGCTCGGCCGTATGCACGCGACGCTCGACGAGGAGTCCCGGGCGGCCCTCGGGGCGGACGGCGGTGACGAGCTGTGGGACGCGGGGCTGACGGCCGCCGACTTCACCGGCACGGCCAAGTACCAGCACTTCATCGACCACGACGACCTGGCGGTAAGGCAGTTGACGCGCCGGTCGCGGGCCGTGCTGCTCGAACTGGAGCGCCGGTACCTCGCGCCGGGACGGGTGCCGCACCAGGTGCCCGCCGCGACCTTCGTCTCCGGGATGACCGACCCGATCGTGGACCTCGACGCGGCCCACGCCGTCTTCCAGCGTCTGGTGTCCGGCCGGGGCGCCATCATGAAGTTCCCGACCGACAGGCACTACCTCTTCTACACCGACGTCAGTGGGGACCTGGTCGACTGGACGTCCACGTACACGCTGCTCCAGGGGCTGAACCGTGGCGTCTGAGAGGGGCCGGGCCCGCCTCTACCACGTCGAGCTCCCCATGCGGACACCGTTCGACCATCCCGCCGCGCGGCGCCGCAGCTCGGACTCGCTGGTCCTGCGCCTCACGGCCCGCGGCACGGACGGCATCGGGGAGTGCGCTCCCCGGCCCTATGTGACCGGCGAGACCACCGCGGGTGTCCGGGTGGCGGTCGAACGGACCGACTTCGACGCCCTGTTCGGTGTGCTCACCGCGCGGGAGCCCGGGGAACTGCTGGGCCTGCTGCACCGCGACGGATTCGCGCGGACCTTCGGTGTCGACGGCGGCAACAATCTCCTGTGCCTGCTGGAGACGGCGGTCCTCGACTGGCTGGGGCGCCGACTCGGAGCGGGCGGGCGGCAACTGCTGCCCGGCCCCGTCTCCCCGGGGCCGGGCACACTGGCCGTGTCACAGGTACTCGATCTGAGCCTGTCGGCGGAGGAGTTCCTCGCGACCCGGGGCCCGTTCCACTTCGTGAAGATCAAGGCTTCGGACGACATCGAGCGCGACGCCCGCACGGTGCGCACGGTCCGTGACGAGGTCGGTGACGAGGTTCCCGTCATGGTCGACGCCAACATGTGCTGGACGCCCGCCGATTCGGTCGCCCGCGCGCGCCGGCTGCGTGAGGCCGGTGTCGACTACGTGGAGGAGCCGCTGCCCAGGGGGTCCTGGGAGGCACTGCGCGTGCTGCGCCGGGACAGCGGTGTGCGGATCATGCTGGACGAGTCCGTCTGCACGGTCGCGGACGCCCGCACGGCGGTCGAGACGGGCGCGTGCGACGCGTTCAACATCCGGGTGGCGAAGAACGGCGGGCCCCTGCCCGCCGCCGGGCTCGTCGCCTATGCCCGGGAGCACGGCGTCCGCTTCCAGTTCGGGGTCCAGGTGGCCGAGGTGGGTCCGCTGATCAACGCGGGCCGGGCGCTGGCCTTCGGCCACCCCGACGCGCTCACCGTCGAAGCCGGCCAGTCGGACCGCTTCTTCCCGGAGATGATCGTCGTTCCGCCGCCGGCCGTCGACCGGCGGACGAACACCCTGTCGCCCGCGGTCGGCACCGGCTGGGGCATGGACCTCGCCGGGAACGCGGAGCGCTGGGCGGCCTGCGACCTCTGAACCGCCCGCCGCCCGCCCGCCCGCCGCCCGCCCGCACCGGGCGGTCACCGGCCCGGCACGGCCGCCGGCCCCGACCTCGCCGGGTGGTCCCGGTTGCGCACGTTCCCGCAACCCGCGCGGCTCTGCCGCGCGTCCGGCCCTCCCAACCTTCGTGGGCACGTCCGTGCCCGAAAGGCGGTATCCGTCATGAACGTACTCTTCGAATGCACCTACCGGAACGACCGGTACTTCGGTCTCGGTCTGCCCGCGGACGGCGAACCGTTGCGCCTGGTGCCGCGCGGCGGCGTGGACCTGGCGGGGCTGCTGGCCGAGGGCGCCGCCCTTCCCGACGCCGGGACGGTGGCCGTGCCGGCGCACGAGCGGCACTCGGTGTCCTTCCGTCCGCCGCTGCTCCCCGACAGCCCCGGCGACGCCATGGTCGGCGGGTTCATGCAGACCCACAACGTCAAGGTGGACGCGGAGACCCCCGCCCAGCCGAACTGGTTCCTGAAGGGCCTCGGCGACGTGCTCAGGACCTCGGGCGAGGAACTGCGTGCCCCTGCCTCCTCGGTCGCGCTGACCGAGGAGGCGGAGGTCGTCCTCGTCTACGTCACCGGAGACGACCGCACCCCCCGCTACGTCGGCTACGGCTTCGGCAACGACCTCACCGACATCGGGCGCTTCCGCCGGCACCGCGGCCACCTCTCGTACGCCAAGCTCTGCGACGCGGCCGTCGCGCCCTGGCTGTTCCTCGGTGAGCCGCCGTGCCACGTCACCGGGCACGTCAGGATCGAGCGGGACGGCGAGCCCGCCTGGCACGGGGACTTCACCACCGGGACCAAGGCGCTGCACTACGGGCTCGACGACATCGTCCAGGGGCTGTTCGCGTTCGACGCCCTGCTCGCCCCCGGCCGGGTGCACTACGTCTACATCGGCGCCGACCGCAGCAGCTTCCACGGCGGCTTCCGGATGGCCGACGGCGACCGCGTCACCCTGGACTTCACGAGCCACGGCGTGACCCTGTCCAACACGGTGAGGTACGCGTCGCCGGCGCCCGGCGACGCCGTGTGCGAGGGCTCGTGAGCCGGGGTGAGGGCGCGCCCGCGCCCGGCGGGCGTGTCCGCCGGCTCAGCGGTACGGAAGCCGGGTTCGCCCACCGCCATGCGCTCCTGTCCGGCAGCGGCCTGATCACCACCTCCTTCACGGTGGCCGACGCACTCCCGCCCGAAAGGGTGGAGCGGGCCGTGGCGCAGTGGGTGCGGCGGCTGCCCCTGCTGTCGCTGCGCATCGAGGACACCGGCGGCGGCCTGTGGTTCCGGCACGGGACGCCCGGCCCGTACCCCGTCCACGTCCTGCCACGCCCGGCACCGGTTGCCTGCCGGGGCGGTGACGGCGCAGCGGACGCGGGCATCCCGGGGGCGGGGGAGCGGCTGTGGCGGCTCCGGGTCGGCCGCGGGGCGGCGGGGGGCACACGCTTCGCCCTCACCTGCCACCCCTCGATCTGCGACCCCTACTCGGCCGGCCGGCTGGCACGGTTCCTGCTGGACGCGCTGTTCGGCGCTCCGGGCGCAGTCGACGCCCCCGCCCCCGAGGAGCCGCTGCCGCCGGACACCGACGAACTCACCTACGAGGGCGGAGGCGTGTGCGGATGCGGGGTGTGCCTGCCGCGGGGATGGCCGCACCGGGGCCGCCGCGCCGCGCCGCCGTACGCGGACGTCCGGGCGGGCGGACCGAGGCGGCCGTACCGCCGAGGCGGTACCGGCATCGGCCCCGCCGGTGATCAGGCCGGCCGGGAGGGCGGCGCGGTGATCCTGCCGCTCACCCCTGGCGAGAGCAGGCGCCTGCGCGACTGGTGCGGAGAACGGCACCTGACGGTCGGCGGATTGCTCACGAGCAGGCTGGCCGGTGCGCTGGCCGGCACGACGGGCCGCGGCGAGGTCACCGTGGCGAGGGCGATGTCCCTGCGGCGCCGCTACGCGGAGCGCGCGCTGATTTCCGAGCCCGGCTGCGTACTGGGTGTGGTGCGGGCGTCGTTGCGCACCCGGCCAGGAGGGGACCCGGCAGTCCGGGCCCGCGAAGACGCCGCGCTGCTCTGCTCGGCGGGGCGCGCCTGGCGGCCGGAGGGGCCGGAGGGGCCGGAGGGGCCGGGGCACCCGGGTGCCCACCGGGCAGCCGAACAGGAGGCGGGGACCACCGGCAGTCCCGAACTGCGTGTCGTGGACGCCGGTTCGGTCGACACCGCGCTCGGCGCGCACGCCGCGAGGGTGACCGCGTTCTGGGCGTCCGGTGGCCGCGGCGGCGGGCCTGCCGGGTGCACCCTCCATCTGTCGACTTTCAAAGGGGTGTTGACCGTCTCGCTCGCCTCCCAGGGACTCGGAGCCGACTGGCCCGGGGCGGCCCTGCGGTCCACGGGACTGTGGGAGGCGTTGGGAACGGTGTCGTAGAACCGCAGGTGGGAAGGTGTGTCAAGGGCCCGACTCCGCAAAGTCGTCGTCGAGGTGGCACCCGCGATTGAAAACAAAGAGTTCGTTCTCTATTTTTTTCTGTGAGTACCGAGGACTCCCGGGGCCCGCCCCGGCACCGCACACAGGAAGGGAACGAGTCATGGTGAGGACCTTGTCCACGGCGACCCCCGCTCCGGCCGTGATGCCGGGCACGGTCCCCGCAGGGCGCCCGGCGCGCACCCGGGACGGCTCCACCGGACGCCCCGACTCCTTCAACGCCTTCGTCGGGGAGATCTTCGAGCGGCTGCCCCGGGCCGACCAGCGCAGGTGGGCTTCGGTGTACACCCGGGGTCTGCTGGTGACACCGGGACGCAAGACGGTCAGGCGCCTCGCCGCGTCCGGTTCGGACTCGGCCACGGCGGCCCAGGCGCTGCACCAGTTCGTCAGTGCCAGCCCCTGGGACTGGGAACCGGTGCGCAGCCGTCTGACCGAGTGGGTGGCACGCGCCGCGCGGCCCCGTGCCCTGGTCGTCGGCACCGCGGTGCTGCCGAAGCGCGGTGAGCGCTCCTGCGGGGTGCACCGGCGCTTCATCCCCCGGGACGGACGGACCGTCAACTGCCAGCTCGGCGTGGGCGCGTTCCTCGCCGCCGGCGGCACGGTCCTGCCGGTCGACTGGCGCCTGCTGCTGCCCGGACCGTGGTCCGAGGACCGGGAACTGCGCGACCGAGCCCGGGTCCCCGACGGGAAGGGCGCGAACCAGGACGCGGCCGACACCCTGGCGCTGGACCTGGTCGACGACTGCGCGGGGCGTGTGACGGACTCCGCTCCTGAGTCGGTGCCCGTCGTCGCCGACCTCGCGGGATTCGCGGACACGGCCGCGCTGGCCGGCGGCCTCGTCGCGCGGCGCCGGCGTTTCGCCTTGTCCGTGCCGGGCAGTCTCGTCGTCCTTCCCGAACGTGCCGCTCCCGCCCCGTCCCGCCCGGCCGCCCGGACCGGCGGGGCGACCGTACGGGACGTCCTCGCGGCGTACCCCGACCCGCCGCCGCTTCCGGCTCCGGCGGCGGAGGAACCGGACCGGGCGCACCGTCCGGTCCCGGCGGCCGCGGTGGCGACGGGGGTGGTCCGCCTCCCCGGCCTCCCCGTCGCCCTCCGGCTGATTGCCGAGCCCGGGCCGGACGGGGCCCGGGGCGGGCGGATCTGGCTCACCGACCTCGTCGACCGTCCGCTGCGCGAGGTACTGGCGCTGGTCGCCCTGGGCGCGCGGGTGGCCGGCACGGTGGAGAGTCTGACCGCCGACTTCGGCCTGGGCGCGTTCGAGGGACGCTCGTTCCCGGGCTGGCACCACCACATGACCCTGGTCTCCGCCGCCTACGCGTACGGCGCCCTCGGGGCCGGCACCGGTCCGCGGCGCGACTCCGGCCGGCCGGCCCGTGCGGTGCGTCCCCCGGCGGGTTCCGCGAGTGCCCCGTCGGGTCCGGCCCGGCGTACGCAGGCGCGAGCCGTGCCGTCGGCGCCGCCCCGGGGCCCTGCGCGGTCATCGTCCGCCGCCGTGCCCGGGGCGCCTGCCGTGTCGTCCGCCCGGCCCGGCCCCGCGCCGCGCACGCCTGACCCGGCGCCGCGCACGCCCGCCCCGAGGGGCCGGCCGGCCGGCGCTGCTGTGCCCGGGAGGGGGTCGGCGCGGCAGCCCGCTCCCGCGATCCCCCCGCCCGCCGCGGGCCGAATACCGGGCCTGCGGGCCCCGTCCGCTCCTGCCCATCCCGTGGCCACGTTGTCACAGCCCCTCACAACTCCGACACGAACAGGATGTTCCTGATGGCCCTTCCCAAAGCGTTCTGGCTGCTGTGGTGCGGGCAGACCGTCAGCCGGCTGGGGACACTCGCCCCCGCCTTCCTCGTGCTCTACCTGGAGCAGGAAGGGCTCGTCGCCCCCGGCACGACCCCGCTCGTCGTCGGACTCTTCGGAGCCGGTGTGGTCCTCTCGGGACTCGTGGGAGGAGCGGTCGCCGACCTCATCGGCCCGCGTCGCACGATCGTCGCCGCCCAGCCGGTCATCGCGGTCATGGCGCTGCTGTTCGCCGTCGCCGAGCATGTGGTCGCACTGTGCGTGCTATCGCTGATCACGGGCTTCCTGTCGGCGGTCGACCGGCCGGCGGGGGCCGGGCTCATCTCCGCGATCGTCCCGCAGGAGCAGTTCTCCAAGGCATACAGCCTCTTCCTGGTGGGCTTCAACATCGGAATGTCGCTGAGCCCCGTCTTCTCCGGGTTCCTGCTCCAGGTCAGCCCGACCGCGCTCTTCGTCGTCTGGGCGGCGTCCAGCCTGGTCTATGCCGGTCTCGTGTTCGCGGTTCCCGCCGATCCGCCGCCCGTACACGCCGCCGCCGCCGGCCGGCCGGCGGGCGCGGCAGCGGCGCTCGCCTCCGCCGCCCGGGGCATCGCCGAGCCCTTCCGGACCCCTGTCCTGGTCGGCTTCCTGGTGATGACCTTCCTGCTCGCCTGCATCTACCTCCAGGTCAACTCCGCGCTGCCGCTGGACATGCGGGACAGCGGGCTGTCCAGCGGGGACATCGGGTTCGTCCTCGCCGTCAACGCGGTGCTGTCCGTCGCGCTGCTGCCGCTCGTGCCCCGCCTCGTCGGCCGGATGCGAGCCCACGTCCCGCTGATGATGGCCGCCGGATTCATGGCCGTCGGTTTCGGCGGGAACGTCTTCGCCGGCGGGATCCTGTCCTTCACCATCGCCACGGTCGTCTGGACGCTCGGAGAAGTGATCTGGGCACCGATGTCCGCGACCTTCATCGCCGACCGGGCGCCCGCCGGGCGCAGCGGCAGCTACCAGGGCTCCTACTTCTTCGCCTGGAACGCCGCGTTCGTCGTCGGCAGCCCCGCCGGCCTCGCCCTGTCCCACGCCCACGGCTACGAGGTGCTGTGGATTTCCGTCCTCGGACTCGGCTTCGCGGTGATGCTCGGCTTCGCGCTGCTGCCGCGGCTGGCGGGATTCACGCCCGGCGCCAGGTCCGAAACCGACACCGGCCCCGGTGCCAGGACCGACACCGGTCCCGGGGAGCCCCGTGCGACCGCCGGGCAGAACCTGGCCGCACAGAACCTGACAACAGAGAAAAGGTGACCGAGCATGTCCGCACCCACCCCCCGTACCGCCCTGCTGATCGGAGCCGCCGGCGGCATCCTCACCGAGGTGTCCCGCAAACTCGCCGAGGAGGGTCACACCCTCGTCCTGTTCGACCGGAACGAGGAGGCCGTCAACCGGCTCGCCGACGAGCTGCGTCAGGTCACGAAGGTCGAGACCGTCGTCGGTGACATCACCGACATCCCGGCGGCGGAGGTCCAGCTGACCGACATCGTGGACCGGTTCGCGCCGTCGATCCTCGTCAACGGCGTCGGCGGCGACACCCGCGTGATCGGCTACACCGACCTCACGGCAGGACACTTCGACCAGTCCTTCCTGGAGAACGTGGTCAGCAGTTGGATCGCGGTCAAGGTGTGCGCACCCCGCATGGCCGCCGACGGCTACGGACGCATCGTCAACTTCGCCTCCGCGGGCGGCCGCACCTACAGCCACTTCAACAACGCTGCCTACGTGGCCGCCAAGGCCGCCGTGATCGGCATGACCAAGCAGATGGCGTACGAGCTGGCGCCGCACGGTGTCGTCCTCAACGTCGTCGCCCACGGCCCCATCGCGACCGAACGGGTCGCCGGGGCCTGGGAGCGGCGCGACCCCGCGCAGAAGGAGGCCGTGCTGTCCAAGCTGCCGATGCGGCGCATGGGCACCGTCGACGAGGCCGTCGGGAGTGTGCTCCATCTCTGCTCCGAGAGCGCGGGCTACTCCACCGGCTCCGTCATCGACATCAACGGCGGCCTCTACATGTGAGTTTCGCCCCGCACTCCCCGGCGCCACGCCGGACACCCCACGACCCCGCAACGCTCAGGAGGCAACCGTGGCGACGTTCGTCGTCGAGCTCGAGTACACCGTGGACCGCGCCGGCCGGGAGCCCCTGCACGGCGCCCACACCGAGTACCTGCGCGCCCTCACCGACCGCGGTGTGCTGCTGATGGCCGGCCCGCTCCAGGACGCCAACGCCGGGCTCCTCGTCTACGAGGCCGAGAATCGCGACCGCCTCCAGGAGATCCTGGACGCGGAACCCTATGTCAGGGGCGGCATCGTCCGCCACGTGGAGATCCGCCGGTGGGCGCCCGGCAAGGGCGCCTGGGTCGCGGCCCGGCCGCAGGCGGCCGTCTGACCGCGCGGCCGTCCGCCCTCGCGGCTGCCCGGCCTTCTTCTCCCGCCCTGCCCACCACCAACTCCTTCTCCCGCCCGGGCGCCCCGATCCCCCGGCGTGTTCCCGAAAGGACCATCCGACGTGCTGATCACTCCGGTTCAGCAGGACAGCGCCGTACGCAGGGACTACCTGCACGCGGCCATAGCCGATCCCGACATGGATTCGATGCGTCTGCTCAGCGAGACCGCGATGAAGTTCCCCGAAGCCCTGTCGTTCTCGTCGGGGGCTCCCCACGACGGCACGCACGACCTCGCGAAGCTGTCGTACCACGTCGACAGGTACATCGCGCATCTGCGGGCCAAGGGGGTGCCCGAACACCGCATCACACGGCTGCACTTCCAGTACGGACCGGTCAACGGCTTCATCCAGGACGAGGTCGTCCGGATGCTCGCCAAGGACGAGGACATCGATGTCGCGCCCGAAGCGGTCATGATCACCCATGGCTTCCAGGAGGCGGCCCTCGTCGCCCTCCGCGGCCTGTTCCGGTCACCGGACGACGTGCTGCTGTCGGTTTCCCCCGCCTACGTCGGCATCCGTGGCGCCGCACGGATGCTGGACATCCCCGTGAAGGGCATCACCGAGGGCCCGAACGGCCTCGAACCCGAGGCCGTCGCCGCGGCCGTGCGCGCCGTACGGGCCGAGGGCAGGCGCCCCACCGCCCTGTACCTGGTCCCCGACTTCTCCAACCCCTCGGGCACGGTCGTCCCCCTGGAGGCCCGCCGGCGGTTGCTGGCGCTGGCCGCCGAGGAAGGGTTCACCATCCTGGAGGACAACCCTTACGGTCTGTTCGCGAGCGACGAGGAGCGGCTCCCCACCCTGAAGTCGCTGGACACTCGCGGAGACGTCGTCTACCTCGGTTCCTTCGCCAAGTCCGCGTTCCCCGGCGCCCGCCTGGGCTACCTGGTCGGCGACCGCCCGGTCGTCGGGGAGGACGGCGTCACGCGCACCCTCGCCCAGGAACTGTCCAAGGCCAAGGCGATGTTCACGGTCGGCTCGTCCTCGCTGTCACAGGCGGCGATCGGCGGCATCCTCGTGGACGCCGACCACGACCTCCGCTCCGCCACCCGCGACCTGGCCGCGGTGTACCAGGAGCGGCTGGCCGCCACCCTCGACGCCCTCGCCGAGCACTTCCCGCCCGAGCGGTACGCCGAGCACGGGGTGCGCTGGAACCGGCCGCGCGGCGGATTCTTCCTGGTCGTCGAGGTGCCCTTCGAGGCCGACCTGCCCGCCATGGAACGGTCGGCCCGCGACTACGCGGTCAGCTGGGCGCCCATGCGCATGTTCCACCTGGAGGGCGGCGGCGAACGGGCACTGCGGCTCGGCTTCAGCAACCTCACCCCCGCGGCAATCCGCGAGGGCATCGCCCGCCTCGCCCGCTTCATCGACTCCCGGACGGAGGCACACTCATGAGCGCCCACCCGCACAGCGGCCCCCGGCCGGTGGCCGTCGTCGTCGACGGCTACTCCGCGGGCAACTTCTACCCGGCCGCGTTCGCCGCGCACGGCACGGACGTCGTGCACGTCCAGAGCACGCCGGAGCTCATCCCGGCGATGGCTCCGCCGGATCTCGCCGCGTACCGGGACACCGTCGTCGAATCCGACGAGCCGGCTCTCGTGGAACTGCTGCGGGGCCTAGGTCCGGTGTGCGTGATCGCCGGACAGGAGTCGTCCGTGCCGCTCGCCGACCGGCTGAGCGAGGCGGTCGGTGTCCCGTCCAACGGTTCGGCCCTCTCGCCGGCCCGTCGCGACAAGTACGAGATGACCGAGACACTTCGCCGCGCCGGGGTCCCGTGCGTGCGGCAGACCAAGACCGGCGACCCGGAGACCGCGGTGGACTGGGCGCAGGCAGGCGGCAGCTATCCCGTGGTCGTCAAGCCGCTCAGTTCGGCGGCCTCCGACGGGGTCTTCGTCTGCGACGGACCGGACGCCGTGCGGGCCGCCGCCCGTGCGGTCCTCGGCGCCCCCAACATGTTCGGCCTCCCGAACACCGAGATTCTCGTGCAGTCCTATCTCAAGGGCACGGAGTACATCGTCGACACCGTGAGCTGCGACGGCGAGCGCTACGTCTGCGGCGTCTGGGAGTACGAGAAGAGCCTGCTGCCCTCGGGCAAGAACATCTACAACCGCGACATCCTCGCCGATCCGGACGAGACCCCCGTGGTCGCCGAACTCACGGCCTACGTCGACGAGGTCCTCGCCGCCCTCGGCGTGGCGTGGGGCCCGGCCCACGCCGAGGTGATCGTCACCGAGGACGGGCCCGTCCTGGTCGAGATCGGCACCCGCCTCAACGGAAACATCAACGCCCCCTTCCACGACGTGTGCCTCGGTCACAACCAGGCGGCGCTCACCGCGCTTGCCTACACCCGGCCGGACGAGTTCCGTGCCCGGTACGCGGGCAGGACCTACCGCCGCCGTCGGCCGGCCGTCGTCTACAACACCCCCACCGAACAGGACGGCACGGTGGAGTCGGTCGACGAGACGGCCGTGGCGGAACTCCGTTCGCTTGAGAGCGTCTTGTTCGCCACCGTCAAGTACGGGCCCGGTTCCCGGATCAGGCCCACGGTCGATCTCCTCACCAGTTCGCTGCGCGTGTTCCTCACCGCCCCCGACGAGGCCACCCTGTCGGCCGACTACGAGAAGGCCCGCTCGCTCAAGGACGCGGTGTACCGCGTGGTCTGACCCGGGGCGGCGGCTGTGTCCCACGCATCCGCCTCCCCGCGCCCTCTTGTTTCACCGCTCCACCAACACCACTCCTCCGGAGGATCACTGTGCACAGCCGTATCGGCCTTTTCCTGTCCCCCGTCCACGAGACCGGCCAGGACCCGCACCTGGCGATACGCCGGAACCTGGACCTCGTCGAGCACGCCGACGCGCTCAACTACGACGAGGCGTGGTTCGGCGAGCACCACACGCTGGGCTGGGGCCTCGTTGGCGCTCCCGAGACGATGATCGCCGCCGCCTCGCAGCGCACCACCCAGATCAAGCTGGCCCACGGAGTCGTGCCGCTCTCGGGGCACCACCCCTTCCACGTGGCGAGTCGGGCCGTTCACCTCGACCACCTCACCCGCGGCCGGTACATCCTGGGCGTCGGTCCGGGCGTGCCCTTCGACGCGCAGATGTTCGGTCTTCAGCAGCCGGTGCAGCGGCGCCGCCTGGAGGAGGCCCTGCCCACCGTCCTCGAACTCGTCAACGGTGACGAGCGGATCACCCAGCAGACGGACTGGTTCGACCTGCGCGACGCGAAGCTCCAGCTTCCGCGCTTCAGCCCCCAGGGCATCGAGGTCGCCCTCGCCACATCGGGGACCTCGCAGTCCAGCCCGGCCCTCATCGGCAAGTACGGGCTGAGCATGACCTCCTTCGCCCTGCCCTTCGCCCTGCTGACGCCCGGAGCCCCCGCCCACATCAACCTCGCCCACCAGTGGAAGTACGCGGAGGAGGCCGCCGCCGAGCACGGTCGGACCCTTGACCGCGACAAGTGGCGCATCGCGCTGCCGGTGCACGTGGCGGAGACCCGCGAGGAGGCGTACGCGGACGTCCGTGAGGGCTACGACCGCTGGCTGTTCGAGTACTTCGGCAAGGCGGCCGGCCGCGAGGTGCTCAGCCCGGACGTACCGCGCGAGCGGGCGCTGGAGGCCCGGGTCGAGGCGGGCGGCGCGCTCGTCGGTTCCGTCGACGACGTGGTCGCCGGCATCGAGCGGCTGCACGAGATCACGGGCGGCTTCGGGACGCTGCTCGTCTACGTCGCCGACTGGACGTCGTGGGAGAAGACCAACCGCAGCATGGAACTCCTCGCCCGCTACGTCGCTCCGCGTGTCACCGGCACGGCCGCCCGCCCGCAGGAGGCGGTGGACTTCGCGATCGCCGCCCGCAACAAGCGGTCCTCGTAGCCACGGCACGCCCGGCCCTGCCGAATCGTTTCCGGACGTCAGCAGGGTCCGCGAGGAGGGCCGGCCGACCGAGGCGGCGAAGTCGGTGAAGTCCGCGAAGTCCGCGAAGTCAGCAGCTCTCATCCCACTTCACCGCACTTCACCTCACCCCACTTCACCTCACCTCACGTCACGCCCGGTCCGCGCCCGGTCCGGGCGGGGCGTCCCATCCGATCGGAAGCACCTCATGCTGGAGCAGCGCTCGTTCCGCGACATACTCGGCCGGTTCACCACCGGAGTGGTGCTGGTCACCGCCGACACGGCCGAAGGCCCCAAGGGCATGGCGGTCAACTCCTTCACCTCCGTCTCCCTGAGCCCGCCGCTCGTCGCACTGTGCGCGGCGGACACCTCCTCCACCTGGCCGGCCATCCGCGACACCGGGTCCTTCGCCGTGACGATCCTCGGCGACCGGCACGCGGAACTGTGCCGTCTGTTCAGCGCCAAGGGCGCCGACCGGTTCGCCGGCGGCGACTGGTCGGCGACGCGCGCCGGCCACCCGATCCCGGCCGACGGTCTCGGCTGGCTCGACTGCCGGATCAGTGCGCTGCACCGGGCCGGTGACCACGAGCTGGTCATCGCCGAGGCCCTGGAAGGGGCGTTGACCGACCAGGCGGGGCCCCTGGTCTTCCACGCGGGTCGCTTCACCGCCCTGGCGGCTGCCTGACGGCGGGGCGACGGCCGCCCGGCCGAGATCGCCGACGCCCTCGGTCGGGCTCCCCGCCCGGGTCCCGGCCGGACCGTGCACGCGCTGGGCCACCCCGTCCGGGGCCTGCCACGCACCGGCCCGCACTCCGATCCGGCCCGCACCCCGTCCGGTCCGGTCCGGTCCGTATCCCGTCCGGCCCGGTCCGCATCTCGGCCCGGTCCGGACTCGCACCGCACCGGCACGCACTCCGCGTCGACGCTCACGAGAAAGGCAACCTGCGTGTCCCTCACCGATCCCACGCTCACCGTGCCCCTGCCGCCGGAGGCCGGGGGCGAGGCCGACCTCCGCTTCGTCCGGACCGCTCCGCGCCACCTCGTCGACCGCAGCGCGGTGGCCGAGGTGCTCATCACGGACTGGCGGCGGCTGGGCCCCGACGCGTTCCGGCTGGGCGCGCAGTGGCCGCGCGGACACCACTTCTACGCACCCGTGGCCGGGGCCTGGTACGACCCCCTCCTCGTCGCGGAATCGCTCCGGCAGGCGGCCATTCTCGTCGGGCAGGCGTACTACGGGGTTCCCGAGAGCGACCGCTTCGCCATGGCCGAAATGGAGTTCGAGGTGGTGCCGGGGACGATTCTGCTCGGCACCACGCCCGCCGAGCTGCGCATCGAGGCTGCCGCCACCGACCTTCGGCGGCGACAGGGGAGACTCACGGCCTTCACCCTGGAGGCCGACCTGCTGCGCGGGGGAGACCTCGCGGGTGCCGGACGGCTGACCCTGCACGCGTCCGCCTCTCGCGGCCCCGCCGTGGCGGAGGGCGGCGGGTACCCGCCGCTTCCCGAACCGGTGCCCCCCG
The DNA here is from genome assembly GCF_027460265.1 of Streptomyces sp. WMMC940. NCBI lineage: Bacteria > Bacillati > Actinomycetota > Actinomycetes > Kitasatosporales > Streptomycetaceae > Streptomyces > Streptomyces sp. WMMC940. The sequence continues at coordinate 3,427,744 of NZ_JAPZBC010000001.1, read as the reverse complement.
CGATCGTGGGCCGGCTGCACGAGCACGACGTGGTGCTGGGTGTGCCCCGATCCCCGAGGGCCGCGGGCCGGGGGCTGGAATGGGACCTGCGGATGGACCCCGGGCATCCGGTCCTCTTCGACCGGCCCGCGGGCGAAGTCCCCGGCATGGTCCTGGTGGAGGCGGCCCGCCAGGCGATCCAGGCGGCCTGCGCCCCCTACCGGGTACTCCCGGTCGAGCTGCGCAGCGCCTTCCACTTCGCCCTCGACCCAACCGCCCCTTGCCGTGTCTCCGCGACCAGACTCCCCGCGCAGGACGCCGGCGAGGGCGCCGTGGTCCGGGTCGCCGTGTGGCAGTCCGGCCGCGTCGCCTTCGACAGCCTTGTGGTGGCGACGCTCTGCGACTGAGCGGACCCATCGGGCGCGCCCGGGCCCGCGCGTGCCCCGCGCGACCGCCGACTCGACTCGCCGGTGCGCGCCCGGCCCGCGTCCGCGGGGGAGTCACCATGTGCCGCCGACCGTTCGGCAGGAGGACGGCGCGGATTGACGGTCCGTGCCGCCCCCTACGTAGCCGGTTGTGGTCCCGCGTAGCCAGCCTCCATATGCATCCAGGTTGGCTCACCGAGCCTCCCTGCTTGCGTTCCTCTTTCGAAATAGTCGAGGGGCGGCTAATCTCCCACTGAGCCTTTTCCATCCTCACTCTGAGCTGGCCAGATGCAGGGCGAGGACGGCCCGGACGAGGCTGGTGACGCGGGTGGTCGAGCACCGGAGCCTGCGGAGGAGCCGCCAGGATTTGAGGGTGGCCATGGCCTGCTCGACGAGTGCGCGAATCTTCGCGTGGGACCGGTTGACGGCCTGCTGGCCGGTGGAAAGGGTTTCCCAGCGGCCCCAGGAGGGGGTTCGAACGGTCCCGCCGGCGCCCCGATATGCCTTGTCCGCCCAGCACTTGATGTCGGCTGCGGCAAGGGTGTCGACGATGCCGTGCTCGCGGGCCGCGCGGACATCGTGGACGGCGCCGGGCAGTGCCGGCGAGGCCCACAGCAGCCGGCCGAAGGGATCCGTGAGGACCTGCAGGTTCATCCCGTGTTTCTTGTGTTTCCCGGAGTAGAAGGGCGGGTCCGCGGCGATGCGGTCGGTCGGCAGGAGTGTGCCGTCGAGGATTACGAACGCCTTCGTCGACGCGACCCGGATCGCGTCGGCCAGGGTGGGCGCGAGGCCTGCCAGGAGTTCGACAGCCTCGGTGGCATACCGATAGGCGGTCGTGGTTCCGATACCGAATCCGGCCGCGAGCTGGGCATACGTGTTTCCCATCCGCAGGTGGGCGAGTGCGAGCAGGGCCTGGCGGCCGGGGTTCAGACGCCTCCAGCGGGAGCCGATCGCGCGACGGTGCTGCCGCAGACGGGCGGACAGGAAGCGCAGGGCAGAGCTGGACACGTCGACGCCCGAAGGGTAGACAAGCATGCGAAGCCTCTGGTGGAGACGGTTCTCTTGGTCGAAAACCCATCTACCAGGGGCTTCACCACGTTGTCACCCCAACTGGCTCGCTGTTGCCGCAAGTTGGAAAGGGCTCAATGACCGGAAGCCGTCAGAGTCCTTCAGTCGCGTGGGCCCGATGAACGTCGGCTCCTGGGTCTCGATCTGTTCGGCAGTGATCCACTCACATAGAGTTCGCCCGCCCGCTTCCCGTGCGCGGTGAGTGAAGCCTTCGCGATCGGGAGTGAACTGGTGTCAGTAGCTCCCGCTACTGTCGGGGCATGTCTTACGGGATTCCGCTCACCGACAAGTCATTGCTGGCCTGTGAGGCGTGCGATGCCCCCTACAGGTTTGGCGTCCACGGACGGGTTAGCCTCGATCTTTCGTGATGGGTCGCCGACGGAGTCGGGGGCCCATTTCGTTGTCGGTGGCTGAGGCCGGGCAGTTTCAGGGCCCGGGTGTCGTCTCGGGTGGACGCCGGGTTCCACTCCTCCGGGCTGGCACGTTCTCTTGTAGGGACGGGTGAGTCCGCTGGTCAGCCAGGGTTTGGCAGGGGTGCGAGCCGTTCGAGGGCGTCTGTGATCTCGCGGGTCCAGGGCCAATGGCGTGCGAGGCGGAGGATGCGGCGCCGACCGGTGGTGACGAGCTGGCCGGCCGCGGAGAACAGGCGCAACCGCAGGCGGCGGGGTTCCCAGAGCCGGGTCTTGCCGGTCAGGGCGAGCATGGGCATCCAGGCCAGCAGGTCGAGGGCGATCTGGACGATCTCCAGCCAGACCTTGTTCTGGGCGGTGTCGTGCAGGGGCAGGTTGCGCAGACCGGTCGCACGCGCGGCCCGGATGCGGTCCTCCGCGCGGGCTCGCAGCCGGTGGCGGAGTTCGAGTCCGGCGATCGGCCGGTTGAGGGTGTTGGTGGCGAAGCAGGTGATCCGCATGCCGTCCGCGTCCGTGATCCTCAACTGGGCTCCGGGATGGGGCCGTTCCTTGCGGACGATCAGCCGCATGCCCTTGGGCCAGCCGTCGAGCAGGTCGCCGGTGAGTTCGGCGACCCAGGCCCCGTCACGGACCTCACCGTCCGACTCGATTGCGGGTGTCCAGGCCGATGCGGGGATCTTCAGAACGTGCTCGTGGATGGCCTCGGTGATCACCATGCCGACCGAGTAGGACAGCCAGCGTCCGCGCTGGGCGAGCCAGGCCACGAACTCGTGGGTGCCGCCCGCGGAATCACAGCGGATCAGCGTCCGCCGTCCCCGCCGGTACTTCTTGGGCAGTTGAGCCAGGGCGAGGCGAGCGGCGCTGATGTGGTCGGCGGCCGTGTTCGAGCCCGCGTTGCCGGGCCGAAGGAGGGCTGCGACAGGTTCGCCGGTTCCTCCCGGGCCGTGGTCGACGAAGCCCATGAGCGGGTGGTGGCCGTAGGTCTTCTTGCAAGTCGGGGCCGCGTCCTGCTTGTCCGAGTGCGCGACGACCAGGACCCCGTCCAGGTCCACGGTCACCTGAGCGTCGGCGTCCGGAGCACGGTCGTCGGCCAGTCCCCAGACCCGCCTGCGTACTTCGGAACGTGCGGTGCGGATCGCGGTCAGCGCCTTCTCGCTGGAGGCAGCGAGGGTGTCGATCAGCCGGGAGACCGTCGGATCGGAGGCGACCGGCCCGAACACGGCCGGCTCGCACCGCAGCATCGCGATGTCGGCGAGGCAGTCCCCGCCGAGCGCGACCGCCAGCGCAAGGTCCACGAGCATCTTGCCGGGGTCGTGGACGGCTCGCGGTCTCCGCCACGGGGTCAGGGCTGTGGATATCGCCTGGTCAAGGCCGATCTTGCGGACCGTTTCGACCAGCAGGACCGAACCGGCCTGCGAGACCACGGCCCGGCCGTCATCCCGGACAAGGACGTGGGGATAGGACCCGATAGGCTGCTTCACCTGGAAAGTGCCTCCGACAGGGGCGGGAACAAGGACCTCAGCAATCCTCATTCTCGCTGGTCAGAGGCACTTTCTGCTTGCCTGATCACCTGTCGGACAGTCCGCTTCATGAAAGCGCGAGGTTAGGGGCCATTGCCTGAGCTGTAGCGTCGTAGCGCGTCAGGCGCGGCGGTACAACCTGAAGGCGAGCGACATGCACGCCATCCTGGAACTCCAACACCGTGTATGTGCATTGTGTGCGCGGGGGCCCCGAGGAGACGAAGAGACTTCGTACTGGCACGTCGACCACGACCATCAGTGCTGTCAGCCGTGGGACTTCATTTGCGGAGGGTGTGTCCGTGGCCTCCTGTGCGCCGGCGCCATATGCCATGCACCTCTGTCACAGCCTCGAACGGGAGTCAAGGGGTCTGATGCAGGTTCGGGTGACAGGTTGAGTCACGCGGCCTGGAGGGCCGGTGTGGTCATGACGGTCTGGAATTCGACGGGGGTCAGTCGGCCGAGTGCGGCTTGCCGGCGACGGCGGTGGTAGGTCCGCTCGATCCAGGTCACGATGGCGATCCGTAGTTCCTCGCAGGTGGCCCACTTCCTGCGGTCGAGGACGTTCTTCTGCAGCAGGCTGAAGAAGGACTCCATGGCCGCGTTGTCGCCGGCTGTCCCGACCCTCCCTATCGATCCGTCCATCCGGTGGCGGTCGAGCGCCCGGACGAACTTCCGGGACCTGAATTGCGAGCCGCGATCGGTGTGCAGGATGCATCCGTCGACGTTTTCACGCCGGGCCACGGCGTTGTCCAAGGCGATCACGGCCAGGCGGGACTTCATTCGCGTGTCGATGGAGTAGCCCACGATCCTGTTGCTGAAGACATCCTTGATCGCGCAGAGATACAGCTTACCGTTGCCGGTGGCGTGTTCGGTGATGTCGGCGAGCCAGAGCCGGTTCGGGCCGGCCGCGGTGAAGTCACGACGGACGAGATCGTCGTGCACTGGCGGGCCGGCCTTCTTGCCCCGGCCGCGCTTCTTGCCGAACACGCTCCACCAGCGGTTGTCCCGGCAGATCCGCCACGCGGTCCGGTCCGCCATCGCGGCCCCGGTGCTGCGGGCCTCGTCGGCCAGGAAGCGGTAGCCGAACTCAGGGTCCTCACGGTGGGCCCCGAACAACGCGTTCGCGCGATACGCCTCAGCGAGTACGGCGTCGGTCACCGGCTTGTCGAGCCAGCGGTAATAGGGCTGTCTGGCGAGCTTGAGTACCCGGCACGTCACCGTGACGGGCACCCCGTCCCCGGCCAGCTCCTTCACGAGCGGGTAAATCCTTTTCCCGGCAGATGTGTCTGCGACAGATAGGCCGCGGCCCGGCGCAGGACCTCGTTCTCCTGCTCCAGCAGCTTGATCCGCCGACGTGCCTCCCGCAGCTCCGCGCTCTCCTGGCTGGAGGTTCCGGGCTTGGAGCCGTCGTCGATGTCCGCTCGGCGCATCCACTTCCACAACGTCATCGGATGGACTCCGAAGTCAGTGGCCACCTCCTCGACCGTCACACCCGGCCCGCGGTTCCTCGCGACCCGCACGACGTCCTGACGGAACTCCTCCGGATAGGGCTTGGGCACAGCGACATCCTTCCCACCTGCCCCACAGGGCAAGCCAGTTCAGATGTCACCCGAACCTGCATCAGACCCAGCCGAGCTGGTTGAGGGCGGTGACCGCGCGGCGGGTGGCGCGTTCGGGGTCGCGCTGGGCGAAGTAGGTGCCGCCGAGGTCCTGGTAGGGGACGTCGTCGGTGAGCATGTGCCAGATCGCGGTGATGATCGAGTGCTCGATGGCGACCAGGGCTTTGAGCGGGCCGCGGCGGGTGGTCAGCCGTTTGTAGCGGGCCTGCAGATAGGTGTCCTTGGTCCTGGCCGCGCCGAATGCCGCGAGACCGAGGGCGCCCTTGAGATACGGGTTGCCGGGGCGGACCTTCGTGTTCTTGGTGCGGCCGGCGGATTCGTGGTGGCCGGGGCAGACTCCGGCCCATGAGGCGAGGTGTCTGGCGGAGGCGAAACGGCTCATGTCGCCGCCGGTCTCCGCGGTGATCACCTCGGCGACGGCCCGGTTGATCCCGGGGACGGTGTCGAGCAGGTCGAGCGCGGGACGAAAGGGGGCCATCGCCTCGTCGATCCGCGTGTCCAGTTGCCCGATGGCGTCGGTGAGCTGGTCGTAGTGATCCAGGTGCAGCCGGGTCAGGAAGGCATGGTGGGCACGGAAGCGTCCGGTCAGCGCCTCGGTGAGCTCGGGGATCTTGTTGCGGAGCTTGCGCTTGGCCAGCTCCGCGAGGACCTGGGGATCGCGTTCACCCGCGATGAGGGCCTCCAGCATGGCCCGGCCGGAGACGCCCATGATGTCGGAGGCGACCGCGGCCAGTTTGATCCCGGTGTCTTCGAGAAGTTTCTCCAGGCGCTGGACGATCTGGCCGCGCTCGCGGGTCATCTGGGTGCGGGCCCCGGGTCAGGTCCCGCAGCTCGCGCACCGGCTGGGGTGGCACGAACGAGGGCCTCACCAGGCCGTGGGCGCCGAGCTGGGCCAGCCAGGCCGCGTCCGAGACGTCCGTCTTGCGGCCGGGCAGGTTCTTGACCTGCCGCGCGTTGACCAGGATCACGTTCAACTCGTCGGCCAGCAGGTAGTAGAACAGCTTCCAGTAGTCCGACGTCGCCTCGATCACGACGAGTGTGACCTCGGCGGCGAGCAGGTGATCGCGCAGTGCGAGTACGGCGTTCGTCGTCGATCCCCAGGTGGTGGTCTCGGTGGTGAACGACCCCCGCCGCTTCGTGCTCGGGGCGCGGACGCACGCCTTGGCGTCCTTCTTGCTGATGTCCAGGCCGGCCCAGCGGTCGTGCAGCACGTCCATGTCCCGGTCCCTCCCTCGGCGGTCGAGCAGTACGCCGTTCCGGGAGGGCCAGGGTGAATCAGGAATTCTGACGCACGTGCTCGCAGCAACACTCCACGGTTCCCGTGGACGGCCCTCAGCACCACGCTGACCTGCGAGCTCACCGGCATCACAGAGCAATCGGTTTCGGCCGGAACGAACCCCACCAGCGTCCCGGACCGACGTCGACCCCCGTCAGGGCAGACAGAAGCACCTCCAGCGCGCGCCACGGCATTTACCACGCCCCCGGCGCGCACCGAAGGTGCGCTGGACCGCTGACCTGGCTAACTGACGAGGAGTACCCGAGTTGGCCTCAGCCTTGCCGTGGCGGAACGGGCAGACGGATCATGTCGTCATGACGCGGCGACCAATGCGGGAAGAGGTCATGTGGACCGGGCAGCTAGGCAAGAAGCCAGCCGAACTGCGCCGGACCGGCGACCGAAGTGTCCTCACCATCGGGCACCGTCAGGCCACAATCCGTTCCGAGACCCGGATCTGGCATCTCAGCGGCGTTCGCCCTCGGATCATCATCGAGCATGCAGACGAGCCGTCCTTCATCTACCGGTACCGGCTGGGCTGGGTCGGAATCTACGCGCTCTTCCTCGAGGGGAGCTACGACGAGTGGAGTGCCTTGGCCGACGACCCCGGCCTGGACCTTGTAGACCACCTCGGCGGTTACACCGACTGGCGGAAACCATGGGATCCGATCCCGCCAAAGCCGCGCGCCTATCGCTCGGCGCGGCGGTGGCGTCGCCGGTATGGCAAGCCCGGGAGCAACCGTTCTCACTCATGACCAGGACACGATCCGCCCTCCAGTCAGCCACGGCAAGCGCCGTTGCAGCCCTCGGTCAACAGCAGGAACACACGACCGTAGTTCGCATCGAGAGGGTCAGACCGTGCCACAGTCGTGCCAGAACGAGTGGTCAGCCACGGTCAGTCGGGGCGCTAAAGGGGCAGAGACCTGCTGGCGCCTGGAGCACCGCCGCGGGTTTGCTGACCTGGCGCAACGGGGCAAAGAGCAGCGCCAGGCTTACAAAGCAGTGATCTAGGGTTGAGGTCATGGTGGGCACTGAGAGAGTCTCAACTCTGCGTGTACTGCCGCCATCGGCGTGGTCTTGGCTCTGGCCGCGAGATCCTCGAAATAGAGCATAGACTTGGTGGACAAGGCTCGCTCTCTGTGAATGTACGGAGACAAGGCGTCCCACATGGCCACTATGTTGACGCCGTAGGAGCCAATTACCAGCCGTTCGTCGACAACACCAAAAGCCACGAGCTTTCCGACGTCATCGTAGAAAAGACCAATACGGCGAACATGCTTCCTGACTTCAGGCGGAAGTCGCCGATAACCGTTGTCGGGTGGATACTCCCGAGCTAAGTCGTGGCTTATGTATTCGATCGCACGGGAGAAATCTGGATCGCGCGTCTCCTTAAAGAGTTGGAGAATGATTGGCAGAACATTGGAGTTCTGCGCCAAGCGAAGCTGTCGCCGCGAGACTGCTATTGAGGTGACCAGTGCGACAGCCGACAACAGAACTGCCAGCAAGTTGAGCGCGAGCGATAAACTCATAGTGAGCCTTTTCCATCCTCACTCTGAGCTGGCCAGATGCAGGGCGAGGACGGCCCGGACGAGGCTGGTGACGCGGGTGGTCGAGCACCGGAGCCTGCGGAGGAGCCGCCAGGATTTGAGGGTGGCCATGGCCTGCTCGACGAGTGCGCGAATCTTCGCGTGGGACCGGTTGACGGCCTGCTGGCCGGTGGAAAGGGTTTCCCAGCGGCCCCAGTAGGGGGTTCGAACGGTCCCGCCGGCGCCCCGATATGCCTTGTCCGCCCAGCACTTGATGTCGGCTGCGGCAAGGGCGTCGACGATGCCGTGCTCGCGGGCCGCGCGGACATCGTGGACGGCGCCGGGCAGTGCCGGCGAGGCCCACAGCAGCCGGCCGAAGGGATCCGTGAGGACCTGCAGGTTCATCCCGTGTTTCTTGTGTTTCCCGGAGTAGAAGGGCGGGTCCGCGGCGATGCGGTCGGTCGGCAGGAGTGTGCCGTCGAGGATTACGAACGCCTTCGTCGACGCGACCCGGATCGCGTCGGCCAGGGTGGGCGCGAGGCCTGCCAGGAGTTCGACAGCCTCGGTGGCATACCGATAGGCGGTCGTGGTTCCGATACCGAATCCGGCCGCGAGCTGGGCATACGTGTTTCCCATCCGCAGGTGGGCGAGTGCGAGCAGGGGGTCGTGTCCCTTCTCGTGGTGTAGCCGATCATCCGGCGGTCGTGTTGGTGGTGTCGGGTAGCGCGGGGGCGCTTTCGGAGCGCTCGGCGGGGTAGAGCTGGTCCATGCTTCCTTCGGGCAGGTAGCGGCGGGGGAAGGCGATCCATTCGTCGTGCAGTTCGAAGAGCACGGCGGTGACCAGCCGTAGGAGCGCGTCATCGTTGGGGAAGACCTGGACGACGTCGGTGCGGCGCTTGACCTCGCGGTTGATCCGCTCCAGTGGATTGGTGGACTGGATCTTCTTCCAATGTCGCTCCGGGAAGGCGGCGAAGGCGGTCAGATCGTCCTTCGCGTCCAGCAGCATCTCCCTGACCTTCGGGAACTGCTTGCCGAGCATGTCGGCGACGGTGTCGAGCTGGGTGCGGACCGCGTCGGCTGTGGGCTGGGCGAAGATCGTGCGGATCGTCGCGGCGACCATCTCCGCCGCTTCCTTCTTGATCACGCTGAACACGTTGCGCAGGAAGTGAACGCGACACCGCTGGTAGGCGGCTCCGAGCATGACCTTGCGGATGGCCTTGACCAGCCCCAAGTGGTGGTCGCCGATCACGAGCCGGACCCCGGTCAGACCGCGTTCGCGCAGGTGACGCAGGAACTCGGTCCAGAACATCTCGGTCTCGCTGTCGCCTACCATCACGCCCAGCACCTCGCGGCCGCCGTCCTCGGTGATCCCGGTGGCGATCACCACTGCCCTCGACACGATCTGGTGATCGACCCTCGCCTTGCAGTAGGTGGCGTCCAGGTAGATGTACGGGAAGCGGACGTGGTCCAGGGTCCGGGCACGGAACGCGGTCAGCTGGCCGTCCAGGTCCTGGCAGATCCGTGAGACCTCGCTCTTGGATATCCCGGTGTCCGCGCCGAGGGCCTTGACCAGGTCGTCGACCGACCGCGTGGAGACGCCGTGGACGTATGCCTCCATGATGACCGCGTAGAGGGCCTGGTCGATGCGGCGGCGTCGCTCCAGCAGCGCGGGGAAGAAGCTCCCCGACCGGAGCTTGGGGATCGCAAGGTCCAGGTCGCCGGCCTGCGTGCTGACCGTCTTGTCGCGGTGGCCGTTGCGAAGCGCGGTGCGCGTCTCCGTGCGCTCATTCCACTCCGCGCCGATCCGGGCCGTGGCCTCGGCCTCGATCAGCTCCTGGAGCATCCGCTCGGCCACGCCGCGGACGAGTTCAAGCCCGTCCGCCGAACGTAGTGACTCCAGCAGGCGTAGTAGGTCAGACTGGGACAGGGCCACCGTGCACCTCCCGGGTTGAACTGGCCGTTCACCAAGGAGAGTTGCAGGTGGCCCGCCTGCTGGGCAGGGAGCGGAATCGCTGTCAGCGCACGCCCCCGGCGCACTCCCTAACCGTGATCGGCTACACCACGTCAAGGGACGCCATCGAGCAGGGCCTGGCGGCCGGGGTTCAGACGCCTCCAGCGGGAGCCGATCGCGCGACGGTGCTGCCGCAGACGGGCGGACAGGAAGCGCAGGGCAGAGCTGGACACGTCGACGCCCGAAGGGTAGACAAGCATGCGAAGCCTCTGGTGGAGACGGTTCTCTTGGTCGAAAACCCATCTACCAGGGGCTTCACCACGTTGTCACCCCAACTGGCTCGCTGTTGCCGCAAGTTGGAAAGGGCTCAGTGAGCCTCTTTCATCCTGAATAGTCGCAGGTCAGTAGTGTGTGGACGGCCTGGACGACGGTGCCGATCCGGCGGGTGGAGCATCTGGCTCGCCGTAGTAGCCGCCAGGACTTCAGGTGTGCGTAGGCCCGTTCTCCTGGAGCTCTCAGCCGAGCATGGTCGCGGTTGAACTGCTGGTAGTGCTCGGGTTGTTCGCGTTGATTCTTGTACGGGGTTCGGACAGTGGCGCCGGCGCCCTGGTAGGCGCGGTCCGCGAGGACGAGGATCTGTCGGGTGAGGCAGGCCTGGACGATGCCGTGGGCGCGGGCCGCGGTCAGGTCGTGGGTGCGGCCCGGTGTCGCGCGGGAGAACCACAGCGGTGTGCCGTCGGGTCGGGCGATGACCTGCACGTTCATGCCGTGCTTGCGGTGCTTCATGGAGTAGTACGGCTCGTCCGCGCGGATCCGGTCGATGGGAATCAGGGTGCCGTCAACGATGACGTGGTCGCTTTCACCAAGGCCGGTCAGAGCTTCATGAAGGCCGGGCGCCCAGGAAGCCAGAACGTCCAAGGCCTCGTCCACGTACCGCCAGGCGGTGGCCTGGGATATCCCGAAACCGGCTCCGAGCTGCGAGAACGTCGGTCACGTCCGCTGGAGTGGTGTATCGACGGCCACTCGGTGATCTCGTATTTGAGGCTATGCGGTGAGTTCGGTGGGCAGGACGGTGTCGTCGGTTTCTGACTCGATCGGGTGGAGTCGGGCCTTGGCGAGGAGTTCGCGGCCCATGTAGCGGCGGGCTTCGGTCCACTCGTCGTTCTGCTCGGCCAGGACCGCCCCGACGAGCCGGATGACGGCGGTGCGGTCGGGGAAGATGCCGACCACGTCGGTGCGGCGGCGGATCTCCTTGTTCAGCCGCTCCTGCGGGTTGTTCGACCAGATCTGCCGCCAGATCTCCCTCGGGAAGGCGGTGAAGGCGAGCAAGTCGTGCTGCGCGGCGTCCAAGTGGGCTGCAGCCTTGGGGAACTTGGCCTCGAGTGCGTCCAGGACGTGCCGCATCTGTGATTGGACCGCGTCGGTGTCGGGCTGTTCGAAGACCGTCCGCAGCAGCGTGGCCACCCAGGGCTGGGCCGACTTCGGGACCTGGCTCAGCAAGTTCCTCGCGTAGTGGGTGCGGCAGCGCTGCCACGAGGCGCCGGGCAGAACGGCACCGATGGCGTCGACGAGGCCGGCGTGGGCGTCGGAGATGACGAGCTGGACGCCGGACAGGCCACGGGCGATCAGGGAACGCAGGAAGGCGAGCCAGCCGGCGCCGTCCTCGGCGGTGGCGACGTCCAGGCCGAGGATCTCGCGGTGGCCGTCAGCGTTGACGCCGACCGCGATCAGTGCATGCACGTTGACGATGCGGCCGCCCTCGCGGACCTTCTGCGTGAGCGCGTCGACCCAGACGAACGAGTACGGGCCGGCGTCCAGGGGACGGTTACGGAAGGCGGTGACCTGCTCGTCCAGGTGCTTGGCCATCGCACTGACCTGGGACTTCGACAGCTGCGTCACCCCGAGGGACTCGGCGAGCTTCTCCACTCGGCGAGTGGAGACACCGAGCAGGTAGGCGGTGGCGACCACCGAGATCAGGGCCTGCTCGGCCCGGCGGCGCCGTTCCAGCAGCCAGTGCGGGAAGTAGCTGCCCTGCCGCAGCTTGGGGACGGCGAGCTCGACGGTCCCGGCGCGGGTGTCCCACTCGCGCGGGCGATAGCCGTTGCGGTGGTTGACCCTCTCGTCGCTGACCTGCCCGTATTCGGCGTTGCAGAGCGCGTCGGCCTCCGCAGACATGAGCGCGTCGGCGAACGTTTTGATCATCGCGCGCAGCAGATCGGGACTCGCCGCGGCGAGATTCTCCTCGGCGAGAGCGTGCAGGGGCAGACTGTCGGATGCGGTCATCGTGCTGATCTCCTTCGAGCTTCGACAACTCGAAGATCAGCCGGTGGCCGTTCTCATATCCGGACCCTCACTCCGACGCCGGGCCAAACACCCGGATCAGGTGGGAGTCCGTACACCACTTCCCTGGACGCAACCAGAACGTCTCGTTCTTGCGCAGATGGACCAGGGTGAGCAGCGCCTGCTTGAAGCAACCGAGCTTGCGCCAGCGGACGTTGCGGGCCCGGCGGTGCTCGTACAGCAGCCAGGAAACATGCTCAACGAGCTCATGCTGGACATCGAGCATGGCAGGATACGGAACCAACAGGGCCCCTCCGGTCGCCAGCGTGTTGAGTGGAATCACCACGCCAACGACCAGGGGCCCTGCCTCGTCACCACGCCCGCTGACCAGCCCATTTCACCCTTCAGCGCAGGATGAAAGAGGTTCACTGTTCGGATGAGCATGTTTTGAGATCTTGCTATCAAGATCGGAACTGGCGCCCTCGGGGGTGCAATCGTCGTTCTCTTCCTTGCGCCTTTCGTGAGCTACCGACAGGAGATTGGGAAGGCTCGCGCCACTGCCGTGCTGGGACTGCGGGCTGAGGTGGTCGAGCTCCGAGCTCACCTGTCCTACCACTGGCACCGCTACACGGCGTCGAGGTCCTACCCGGGCGACTTCCTGCTCCCTTCGGCAAGGTCGCGCTACCTGTGTGACATGGTCGCCCACGCCTGGGGTCTCTCCTCACGTCCTAGGAAGAGGGTGCGTCGACAGCTAGTCGAGATCTTCGGTGAGTTGAACGTGCGTGCGGCCGAAGAACTATCGATGGTTCCGATGAAGGACGAGAGGTTCCACGCGGCCAATGACACTGAGGTCTGGCAGGCGGCACTCCTGGCAGGATTCGAGGAAGCGGAAGCGTTGGGGCTTGAGATGACCGGCAGCCTGGACGACTTCGCAAGAGATCAGGCCAGTGAGGACAAGTACAACCGACTTCAGTCGGACCTGTCCGATTTACTGCTTGGCCTTGGAGGAGCGGCGCATCTCGCGTCGTAGCACCTGAGCTTGGGAATCACCGAACGGATCCGTGCCTCTGAGCCGTTGAGCAGGGCGGAGTCCTTGATCGACCACTGCGGCGACGCACTCTGTCGTCCCGCGGTTGACCGTGGCTGACCGCCCGTTCTGGCACGCATCTGGCACGGGCGCTGCGGCTGACACCTGCCTTGTAAGTTCGATCTGGGGCCGTTCCGACTGCTGCTGCCTACTGAGCGGCGGCCGGACGAAGACGCTGGTGTGCGCCTCCGTCCGGCTCCGTTGATGTCAGCCGTGGATGTCGGGAGCCTTCTGATCCGTAGCCCTGGCCGGGATCGGTCAGCGACGGCAATTGCGGCCGCTACCAGGCCCTGAGCGACGGGGGCGGTTGCTGGGTTTACGGTGCCGCGCTGCTGTACGGCGCCGCCGTCACCAGTCGCGCCGGCGGGCCCGTGCGGTGTGTTCTGTCACTTGGGGACTTGGATGCTGGCGATCCACCGGACATTGTCCGTGGTCTCGACGTGGAAGCGTCCTTTGCGGCCCTCAGCGAGGTCGAGTTGGTTGACGTTGATGCGGGCCCTCGGTGCTTGGGCAGTCGACCGTGAACTCTCCTACTGTGTCGACAACTAGCGTGATCCTGCCGGCACCGGCACCGGCACCGGCACCGGCACCGGCACCGGCGTCCGCAACGCAGTTGACGTTCACCCAGGAGATGCCCTTGGCGAGCTGGACCGGACCGAGGTCCCACGCGCCGCGCCGGGGACCTCCGGAAGCAATCTGGCGATAGCCGGGTCGGATCTCCGGCGGCGACAGCACCACGGCCGAGGCTGGTGCCGACGGTGTGCCTGTGCGGGGTGTGGGCTGACCCGAACCTGTACACGCTGTGGCCGTCACCGCGGTGGCAGTGACGATGGCCGCGGACGCGGCAGCGCGGGAAAGATTCATCAGGATCGGGTCTCCCAGTAGCGGAATCCGACGGCCTTGTTCGCGACCTTAACCCCTCCCGATGTCCGCTGGGACTTCCTGCAATTGGGGAGCTCGTAGTACTTCTCCCACGTGGCGGAGTGCCCCCAGGAGCCGTACTGCGTGTTCCCGTACCTTCCGCTTGTTATGTTCCGCCTGTACTGGTGATCGGTGCCCCAGCTGACTTCCTTGACGGATTCCCTGCTGATTTCCGCTTTTGCCTGGGCCACGGCGAAATCGGCCGTCACTCCTGCGGTCCCGGAGATCGACGACCCCACCTTCTCTGCGGTGGTCCTGGTGATCACCATCGTCCCGCCAGGACCGTCCTTGTAGACCGGGCCTTTGCCGATGTGGGTGGCCTTGTAGCCGTACACGTTGCTGCGCCACCCACCCGAGCAGACGTCGGGGGCGGGAGCGGGGTCGGGGCTGTCGTCTGCGGCGACTGCGGTGACGGGAGTTAGAACGGAAGCTGCGATCGCAGCCGAAGCCATTACGACGGAGATCTTTCGAATGCGTGCCATATCGAGTGCTTTCCCCCTGTTTCGATGCGGAACATTCTGTTCTATCCGTGGTCGCGGACTAGGGGGAGTCAAGCATCGCAACAGCGCCTTGGGGCCGCATCTTCGGGAGTATTTACCCGACCGTGACAACTTGATCTTTATTTGAGGTTTTATGTGGCCTGATCGCGCCACTCTTCCGTAATGGTGACGCGAAGGTGTCTTGCGTGGGGTGCCGGAGTCGGTTGGTTCACCGATGAGAAATTTGAATGAGGTCCACACTCATGTCAGCTCCAGCCTAGGTCGTGCCAGGGCTGCGGGGCCCTCTCCTACGAGGGCGGTGTAGCGGCTTTGGGCGGGAGCTGCCATGGGGCGAGAGATCATGGCCCCGTAAGCTTCCGGCGCGTCGGGCAGTCTGTGGACCTGCCCGGTAAAGCACGACGTTGGGGCCATGATCTTCGAGGCTCGCCCCATGGTGGCTGCGTAAAGCCGCGGAGCCGACCGCCCCAGCCACATCGGGGTTCACCCCATCAAGCCCTCGCCCATCGGCGTGCGCCCGGAGGCCGGGCCGGAGCGGGGCGAAGACAGGAGCGCGGCCCGAGCCGCCGGGCCGCGCGTACGCCGCGCTGTGCGCGGCGGATGCGCCTTGAACCCGTGAACAAGATTGTTACTCAGCGGCTATGGGGATGCGCCACAGTGGCGCGTCATACTGCTCCTGCCGGCTGTTGATGAGGAGCTGTCGCAGGTCATCGCGCTGGGAGCCGCTGAGGTTCAGGGCCTCGGTGATACGGCGGAACGTCGTGTGGGTGACTCCGCGGGCGCGGGCTTCGGCCTCGAACTGGTCGAGCTGGGGCCAGATGGCGGACGGGTCCAGAGTCGCGGGCTGCTGATCCCTGAGCCACAGGGCCTTGTTGCGCTCGTAGTCGATTTCCGAGTAGCCGCAGATCTCGCGGCTGTAGGCCTCGGCCTCGTCCAGGTGCTCTGTCGCCATGATGGCTCGGGCCAACTGGTTGCGGTTGACGGCGTCGTCCAGGTCGACCTCGTGCACCGTGGGGCTGTCGTCCGTGAGCGGTACGGGGAGCCCTGCGTCCCGGATCTCGCAGGTGCCTCGCGCACCCCTGGCCGTCGCGGCGAGGACTCCGGTCGCTTCGGACGGGTGCCACTCCAGAGCCGGGCTGATCGTCTCCGCGTCGCTGGCGGTGAAGGTGTGGACGACGGAGCCAAGCACGTCGTGCAGGTCGGCCGACAGGAGTTCGCCGTCCAAGCCTGGCCCCGCGACCAGCAGTCGGATGGGCGCGTTCACCTGGCAGCAGGCTGCCAGGGCGAGGGCGTCGGCGAGTGGGCTCCTCAGCGTCGGCTCGTAGCCGCGAGCGAGGATGTCGCCGCCCACGTCCAGGAGATCGATCGACTCGGGCTCCAAGTGACTCACCAGATCCTCGAGTTGGTGGGTGAGTCCCTCGGCTCCCTGGTAGGGGTCGAGCAGCGCGAAGGTGTGCGGGAGCTCCGCCGCCAGTCGGGGGAGTGTGGAACCTGCCGGTGCGATCGGCCGGGCCTGCGCCGGCACTCTCCACACGGCCGGAGTGAGGCGCTCCAGGCCGGTGAAGTCGGCGGGTCGCCGCGGACCCGGTAGCGGGTCGATCAGGAGGCGGTCCCATGCGTACGTGAGGATCACCGCTTGGTCCCGGTCGCCATAGAGGGCGGCGTGGAGCATGGCGGCGGCGACTGCGTCGCCCCCTCCTCCTGCTGCGACGATCAACCGCGTCATGCGATCAGACTACGGGTTCGCGGGTTGGCCACTCACCCTATAGTGGCCAAAGGCCATAGCCACTTGGACAAGGAGGGGAGATGCCTCAGATCGAAGAGGCTCAACCGAAGTATCTCCAGATCGCTCACCACATCCGTGATCAGATCCTTCGGGGCGACCTGCGGCCGGGTGACGAGGTTCCTTCGGAACGGCAGCTCGCCGCGGACTGGAAGGTGTCCCGGCCCACGGCCGCGCGGTCCCTGGCGGCGCTGAGTCATCAGGGCCTGGTCGAGAAGCGTCAGGGCTCGGGGACGTACGTGCGCAGCCTCGAAGTGAACCGGCGTGCACGGGAGTTGTACGGGCGTGCTCGGCAGACCGGGAAGATCTACACGCCCGGCGAGTACGCGGTGATCACTTCCGCCGGCTGGCTGGAGGCTCCGGACCACGTCGCCGAGGCGCTGGGCCTGGTGAAGGATCGTCGAGCCGTGCACCGCCGGCGCGTGACGAACAACCAGGACGGCCCGATCACGTTGTCCACCTCGTGGTTCGCGCCGGACATCGGCCGGCGGGCGCCCAAGCTCACGGATCCCGAGCGGATCCAGGAAGGGACGCTGATGTACGTGGAGCGGATGACGGGGCGTCAAGGGAGCTACGCGGAGGATCGCATGTGCGCTCGGGAAGCCACCGACGAGGAGGTGGCCGACCTGCGGCTGGAGCCGGGATCCGCGGTCCTCATCGTCCATCACGTCGTCTTCGACCTCCATGACCGCCCCCTGGAGTTCGCCGAAGCCACCTACCCGCCGCACCGCTGGGCCTTCGAGCAGGGCTACCCGCTGACCTGACGACTCACCAATTGCACCGAACCGCTTGCGTCTTCGAAGTGGCTAATGCCACTATCCAGAAAGTGGCTAAGGCCACTTGGAGGAGAAGGAGGCACGACGTGGTGAGTCGGCGGCCGGAGCCGGATGCGCGGTTAGCTTGCCGGGGGTGTCGGGGGCGTGGCTGGAAGCGCGTTGGCTCCCGGACGGTGCTGGCGCTCTCCACGGCCAATGACCGCGACCGTGCCATGTCGAAGCGGCGCTGCCTCGACTGCGACGGCAGCGGCAAGGAGTGAGCACGCATGGCCTACACGATCGACCGCTACCCCTGTCAGGGCTCGCCGCGGCTCGGCGCGATGACCCTGCATCCGGAACCCGAGTCGGTGCCTCGCGCCCGACGCTGGTTCCGGAAGTTCATCGCTCCGTACAACCCGGCCTGCTCCGTCGACGACTGCACTCTGATGATCTCGGAGTTGGTGACCAACGCCATCCTCTACGGGCAGGCGGACGACCCCTGGCTGGTGCGGGTCGAGTGGTACCGCGAGGGAACCGCGCTCCGCGTTGACGTGCACAACCCGGGCTTCCCCGTGAACGTGCGGGTGCGGCACCCCGAAGCGAACGACGCTCATGGACGGGGACTGCTCCTGGTCGACTCCATCGCCGACTCCTGGCGCTCCGGTCCCAGTCGGCACGGCGGCACGGTCGTCTCCTTCGTGGTCGCCGATGCCTGGCCGGCGTGACGGGACGGTCCACCCCTTCTACTCCCGGTGTGAAAGTGTCGCTAGGCTGGTTGACCAGTTGACTTGGCCAATCTCGACAGGCGGCGCTCGTGACCTATGAAGTGGAGCCACCGAAGTACGTGCGCCTCGCGCAGACGCTTCAGCGTCGCATCGAAGACGGCACGTACGCGCCCGGCACCCGAGTGCCCAGCGAAAACCAGCTGGTGCAGACGTTCGGCATGTCCCGCCCGACCGTCGTCCGGGCCCTGGAGCTCCTGAAGCGGGACGGCTGGCTGGAGTCCCGGCAGGGATACGGGACGACCGTCCGGGGTCGCCCGGAAGTCGTCGAGCAGAAGGACCGGCGGGGGCGTGGGGCGCTTGAGCGCGACGAGTCTCACGCCGCGGGCCGCCTGATCGAAGTCGGGCGTGTGCCTGTTCCGTCGCGAGTCGCCTCGGCGCTCGGCCTGCCGAAGAGGACCGAAGTACTCCTGCGTCGCTTCCTGGTCGAAGAGGACGGCGAGGCGGTGGAGCTGGTCTCGTCGTACTTCCCCGCCGGCCTGGCGGAAGGCACTGAGCTGGGGTCCGGCGAACCCCTGAGCGGGAGTGCGCGCGAACACCTCGAAGCTCGGAAGAAGATCCGCTTCGATCATGTCGTCGAGCGCGTGTCTGCTCGGTTGCCTGATGCGGGCGAGGCAGCCGTACTTGACCTGCCGGACGGTGTTCCCGTGCTGAGCGTTCTGGTTGTGGCGCGCGACGCATCGGGCCGTTCGTTGCAGGTCTCCGAGCTGCTGCTGCCGGCTGACCGGCAGGAACTCGAAGACACGTACCGCCTGAACTGACCCCGGTCGGGAGCGAGTTGCCAGTGATAGCGACTTGACAAGTCAACCTGTCATCTCTAACTTCGGACTTGCTAAGTCAACTTGTCAGGTAGGCAAGTTGATCGACTCTCAGAAGGAGCAATCCCTGTGCGTGTGATCCGTGTTGACGCCTCGGCCGCCACCATCCTGCTCACCGAAGCTCCGGCGCCGAAGGTGCGCGACCGGCAGACCGGTGAGATCGCCAAGGACGCGGTGTCCGGCGAGGTGCTGATGACCGTCGGCGTCGTCTACATCGACGAGGGCGAGTCGTCGCTGATCCAGGTAGCGGTCCCGGAGAGCGGCGTGACCGAGGGCCTGACCGTCGGCGCCCCGGTGTCTCTTCCGGGCCTGGTGGCTCGGCCGTGGCAGAGCGTGTTCAACGGCCAGGAGCGCCACGGCATCGCGTATCGGGCGACCGCCGTCGCCCCGGGCGCCTTCCCCATGGCGGAAGCGGGCTGATCGCCGTGACGGACCTGGTGACGTGGGCCGAGCTGGGCGGTTCGCTCGCTGCGATAGGCGGCGCCGCCTACGCCCGGCACGCATACCCGGCGGCGTACTGGTCCACGGTCGGGCTGCCGCTCGCGGCGGCCCGGCTTCTGGCCTCGTACTCCTCGACCATGGACGCCTGCGGCCTGACCGTCGAGCCGTCCCGGTGGCGGGCGCTGGCCGTTCGAGCTGCCACCCGGCGTGAGATTCGGCCGGTGCCTCCGCGTCGGGGCGTCATCCGGCCCACGACGACCGGACTGCGTATGCGGCTGCGGTTGGCTCCCGGCCAGGAGCCGGCGGACGTGGCGGCCTCCGCGGAACGCCTCCGGCACGCCTGGGGCGTCCACGCCGTCCATGTGCGGGACGTCAAGTCAGGGGTCGTCGAACTGCGGCTCGTCGGCTTCGACGTACTGCGCAAGGTACGGATGCCCCGTCGGCTCGACGGCGGTCCGCTGCAGATCCCGGTGGCGTTACGGGAGGACGCGACTGCGTTCATACGCGACTACCGGACCGTGCCGCATGAGCTGGTCCTGGGCGCCACGCTCTCGGGTAAGTCCATGTACCTGCGGAACCTGCTGACCGGTCTCGCTGCCCAGCCGGTGGTCCTGGTCGGGATCGACTGCAAGCGAGGGGTCGAACTGGCTCCCTTCGCGCCCAGGCTCTCCGCTCTGGCGACCGACCCGGACCAAGCGGCCGAACTGCTTCCCGCACTGGTGAAGGAGATGGAAGACCGGTACGACCTGATCAAGGCCCGGCAGGGCATCGCACCCGGCACGCCCGAGGAGCTGATCACCTCGGACATCTGGGGCCTGCCGGAAGGCGAACGCCCCGCTCCGATCGTGCTGTTCATCGACGAAGTGGCGGAACTCTTCCTTGTCGCCACCAGAAAGGAGGAGGAACGGCGGGACGAGATGGTCACCCAGCTCATCCGGCTCGCCCAACTCGGCCGAGCCGCCGGGATCTACCTCGAAGTCTGCGGGCAGCGCTTCGGCGCCGAGCTGGGCAAGGGCGCGACCATGCTCCGCGCCCAGCTCACCGGCCGCGTCTGCCACCGCGTGAACGACGAAGCCTCGGCGAAGATGGCGCTAGGCGACATCGCCCCGGAAGCCGTCCTCGCGGCGTGCGCCATCGCCCCCGAACTGCCCGGCCTCGCCGTCGTCGGCGACACCTCCGGCGGCTGGTCCCGCATCCGCACCCCCTACCTCTCGCTCGCCGACGCCGCGGCCATCTGCCGCGCTACGGCTGACCTCGCCCCCGACGTACCGGCGCTCGATCCCTTCCGCCCGTACGTAGCGCCGATGCCGGTCGAGGCGT
This sequence comes from Streptomyces sp. WMMC940, assembly GCF_027460265.1. Lineage (NCBI taxonomy): Bacteria > Bacillati > Actinomycetota > Actinomycetes > Kitasatosporales > Streptomycetaceae > Streptomyces > Streptomyces sp. WMMC940. The sequence continues at coordinate 3,407,289 of NZ_JAPZBC010000001.1, read as the reverse complement.
CCGGGCCCGTGGCCACCGCTCGCCCGGTCACCGAATAGGCGCACCCGCCCACGGCCGGCACGGCCAATCCGTGCCACCTCCCAACCCCTCCATGCCCTAAACCGGAAGGAGCTGCCCCGTGCGTGCCCTGCCCGTCCGTATCGACGCCGTACTCGTCCAGGCACTGATCGCCGCCGCGCTGTCCTTCGCCCACCTGCACGATCTGGCGCTGGCTGCCGGGCAGGACGGCTGGAAGGCCTGGGCCTACCCGGTCTCCGTCGACCTGCTGTTGGTCGCGGCCTGGCGGCGGCTCCGCTCCGGCGGGGCGAAAGCGGCCGGATGGTGCTGGTTCCTCGTCGCACTGACCGCCTCGCTCGGCGCCAACGTGGCCACGGCCGGACTGCTCGATTTGGACGACGTACCGGACTGGCTGCGGATCCTCGTCGCCGGCTGGCCCGCAGTCGCCTTCCTGGGCGGGACGCTCCTCGCTCACGGAGCAACCGCAGATGCCCGCTCGGAGGAGCACGAGTCGGCTCCGGCGCCGGACGCGGCCGAAGAACCGACCCCGGTGGCCGAGTTGCCCGCTTCGGAGCCGAAACCGGCTCCGCCCTCTGCGCCCCCGGTGCCACCGGCGCTCGTCAACCTCGCGCGCCGACGAGCACCGCGCCCGGACCGGAACACCCATCGACACCTCGACCCTTCGCGCCCGGCTCGGCGTCCCGCTGCCCCTGGCCGAAGCCATCTCGACCCACCTGACCTGACCCGGAGGACATCCCCTCGTGCGCCCGTCCACGCTCCGCGCGCTCAAACGCGCCGCCGAGCTGACGCGGGACAGGTTCAGTCTGGCGCAGTCATTTCTTCGAGTTGATTGCGGCGAATGCCGCGTCATGGCGCCAACTGACCTGACTCAATGGACACATGGAGATGGGTGAGCACTGGGCATACCGTGCCAGGCCGAAGGAGCTGGGCGGCGCGGTTCGCCGGGTGGAGATCGTTCGAGTGGGCGGCTCCGGCAGGTCCGGTTGGATCCATGTGCGGTTCCTCGACGGCGACGACGCGGGCCTGCAGGAGTGGGTCAATCCGAACTCTCTCGTAACACTGTGGGCGGACGTCGACGTGTTCCGCGCGGACGACGCGGGAGAGTTGGCACTGGCCGAGGCGTCACGCCAGGTGCGGGGAAGCACAGAGTTCGAGGCCGCGCGCATGATCCTCGGGTTCGTCCGGCCGAAGAACAGGCTGCGTCTGCGCAGGGGCGTTGCGGACGCAGGAGTCCTGGAGCTGGGCCGCCTTGACGACGCGGCACCGGTCATCGGCATGGACACCGCTGAACTACGTGCCGACCCGATGGTCTACGAGAAGAGCGACGGCTCGTGCTTGGCCGGATGGCCGGTTACCGAACGCGTCGCCCGTCAGGTGGCCGGCCGCCTCGCTGAAGAGATCCTCCCTGAGGTGGATCGCAAGCAGCAGGACATCGAGCAGGAGCGCACCCAGTCCTCCTGGTACTCCTACGGCCGCCGGGACGATCGCAAGTTGGACGCGGATGGAGCCGTCCTACGGACCGTCCGGGCGTGGTGCGGCGAAGATAAGGCAGACCGCTACGACGAGTTGGTTGCCCTGCGCGCCGAGGTCATCCGGCTCGGGGAGCTGGTCGAGAAGGCGGTCAAGGCCCTACGCGACCGAGGCCACGGCGTCATCGCCTCCACCATTGAGCGCGACCTTGGCGTCCATATCTCCAGCCTTGATCCTGATGTGCGTCGATGACACCTCGCCACGGGTCTGGCTCCGGCTTGGGCGGCGCGGGCTGCGCCGGCGGCTTCTCCTTCTCCGGCCGGTGCGGGTGCCAGCCGTCGAGAAACGGTCGCAGCTGATCTCCTGTCGGCTCCGCATGGAAATTGAGCGAGGCCAGGCCCCTGCCGTTCATGGTGGGGTCGAGCCGGTCGGCCTCCGCCTTTCCCCAAGCCGACCACTCTCGCAGTCTCTCGGCTTCGAGGGCATCCTGCGACGCGACGGCGGCTTCATCCAGAGCGGCGCAGAAAGCCCTGATCTCCCCTGCGGCACGCCACCGCTCAAGGCCCGTGCCGAAGTGCTCGGCCCGTGCCGCGTGAACGGCCTTGATCGAAGCGACACTGACGGCGGCCTCCCACTCCCGCCGTTCGCGTTCCTCCCGCTCCGCTTCCAGCCGCCGGCGCTCTGCCTCCTGCCGCTCTCGTTCCTCTCGCAGACGCTGCTGCTCCGCCTCATGTTCCAGCCGAGCCCGCTCCTGCTCCTCCGCGCGCGCCTTCAACACCCGGAAGACTGAGCCGATCTGCTCCTCCAAGGGCTTCTTGGCGGTGTCGGCCCACTCCTTCTTCCAGCCGTAGCTGTGGCCGTAGCCGTAGCCCGAGTGCTGGCCAACCATCAGCTCCAGCTCGCCGGACGGCTCGAACTTGTGCGCCGGGGTGACCCGCTGCCAGTCGTACGTACGTCGGCCGGGCTGCTTGGGCACGTACCGGACCTGTTTCTGCCGCTCGCGGAAGCTGATCTCGTACGTTCTGCCGTGGACGGTGAGCAGCGGCCTGGGCTGCTTGCGCTTCTTGGATACCGCGATCTCGCCGTACCGTGCGAGAGCCTGTTCGGCGAGGAGCCGGAGCAGCGTGAGCACTCTCGGCAGGACCTCCTCGGAGATCTCGAAGGCGCTGTGGTCCGCGGTGACTGCGGCGAGCACGTCCTCGACGTCGGTGATCACACGGCTGCGTGCCAGGCGGATCCGGTTCCACTCGGTGTCGTCCTCACCGGTCACCCGGAGCAGGCCGAGGAAGAAGTCCCCCTTCGCCCGCCCGCTGTACTTCAGGTGGTATCCCTCCGGGGCGCGCTGCCGTGCCGCGTCGAAGGCTCTGCGATACCGAGCCCGTTCCGCGTCGCTGGGGTCCGGGATCCGAAGGAATCGTCCGGCTTCCTGCACTTGTGCGATCAGTGCCGCCCCGACTTCCGCTGGTGACGGGTGTGGGGGTTTCACGGCACGCTGCGGGGCTGGCTTGGTCTCGGGTGGGGGAGCGGCGTCCTGCCGAGGGCGAGGTGCAGCCGGCGCCTTGGCTCCATATGCCGCCGAACGAGGTCTGCGTGGAGCTGGCTCGGGGCGGTCGGGATGATGCCCGTGTTCCAGGTAGAAGCGTCCCGCGTCGGTGATCTCCGCCTGCCACTTCCCCTTCTTCTTGGGCATTGTGATCAGGCCCCGGTCCTTGAGCGCGCGGGCCGTGGTCGCGAGCTCGGGGTTGTCCGACGTGACGGGGTCGGTTCCGTCCCCACCGATGCGGGTGAGGAGCGCGAGCTGCCGGTCATTTAATGGAGACCATGGGTGCATGGCGATCGTCGTACCGTCCGTGGGTTCCCCGGCACAAGCCGTGGGGAAGGGCTCTCCCGGGGTGCACCCGGCGCACAGCGCGCTCGAAGGCGGAACGCCCCTCGCCGGGAGCCGCCGGGAGCCGGATCCCGAAGATCACACCCAGTTGGCTCCCAAATGGCTCCCAAAACGGGGCCGCACAGCAAATCAGGCCCGGCACTGATCTCTCAGTACCGGGCCTGACCTGGTGTTTCTCTGTCGGGGTGGCGGGATTTGAACCCACGACCTCTTCGTCCCGAATCAGGTCCTGGAAGATCGCTCACCTGTGTTGCATGTCAAATGTGTAGATCAGAGCGTTGGGCCGCGTCGGTCTCCGTTGGCCCCTCAGGGGCCCAATCGCAAGATCATCTCCAGGAATTCTCCAAGGAGCGTGAGCCGGAGTCTCGGAGGCTATTATAGCGTGCGCGGGAACTCAGATGGCGCTGAACTAGCAGATGTCGATGAAGTCGACCGGGTCCTGGTGTTGTCGCATCTCGTCCGCTACGCGACGCAGTGCGTCATTCTTCGGAACATTCCAAGGGATGACTCCATCGCCATCCTTCGGGCTCATGTCTCCGACTTTGACCCCCTGGTCGATCATGTCGCTGATCAGATTCAGGGTGGTTTGTTGAATCTCGCTCTCGCTACTGCGCTTGCCTGCGATCTTCTCCGCTGCGTCGCGAAGCGGGGAAAAAATAGACCGGCGCCATGTGAGCGTATCGGATCAGATAGTCGAGTTCTTCTTTGTGCAGGTCGCTGTCAGGCACTGCTGGCCTTCCTAATGCTTCGCATGGTATCGCTTGAGGCCAAGCCGCCTGGAATCTTCAATGACGTGTTGCGGTTGCCTGTCGCCCACGCGACAGGCAACCAGATCGGTCCCTAGCTAGAGCATGTAAGGAATTTCACGGTCGGCATCGATCCTGAGATCGAAATAGCCAACCTTCCAGCTGGGGCCCAATTCCTGAGCCAGTTTTCGCGCCAACCTCTCTCCACTCTCGGCGAAATTGGCCTCGGCTTCCGGGGAAGGGAATCCGGACGAAGCCGGATCATCCAGGCAAAGAATTCTGTCAAATTCTTGAGCCCACTCGCTTAGCCGTTCAGCCAGAATGGGTGTTAGCCCCAATTGAGGATCCGTCGGCGACACATTGTCGTTTTCGCGTGTGAGCCAGAGGGGATGGCATCCGTAGTCCGCCATAACCCGGATATCGCTCGACTCTGTCTCTTTGCTCACGATCCCGAACCCCTCATGTTCGCGCCCACGATGAACCCATTACTGCCGGTGGTTACAGCCACCTTATGATTCTTTCCATTGTAAACCACCTCATAGATCGGCCGACCCGTGCCGCTTCCTTGATGGCCGACGATCTTTCCTTCGCTGACGGCCTTGACAACGAAGGACGGGATCTCGTCATCGGAGATGCCGGCTCTGGTGAACTCATCGCCGTGTTTCATTACGTGCCGGAGGCCAGCCTTCGAGTTCCCCATTTCAAGGAATACGATGCGGCCATCAGCAGTCCGCGCGGTAGCGATCACTTCTGCTCTGTTGAACTTGATGCCGTTTGCTGCCATTTCGTCCAGATGCTTGGCGTCGGCGATGGCGCCGGGGAAGGTCCGGAGTCGTGATGCCTGTGCCGCATCCTCGACCGTTTCCAATGCGTTCTTTAGGCCCTTGGCTTTGCCGACGGGAAGGAAGGCCATGGCGAACATGGCGCATTTGCTGAGGCCGGGGTCCTTGAAGCAGTCCTTGGCGTCGTTGAGGCCGGTGGCGCTCCAGACGATCTCCTTGAGAACGGGATCGATCGGAGGGGTTTCGAGGGGCTGTCCGGCGAGTGCGCAGAGGGGGAGGGTGTCTCTGGTGGGGTGGAGATAGCAGGGTGGCTTGCTCTCTGCTTCGCGTTGCTGCTTGCGTGCTTCTTCCGCCGCGCGGCGCGCTGCAGCCTCTTCGGCCTCGCGCTTCTTGACTACGTCCGCCCAGGCCTGCTTCGCGAGGCTCTTTGCTTCCTCGGCGCTCTTGCCTGCGGCCAACGCGGATTCGCGTGCGTCGGTCGCCGCCTCATCGGCCATGACTGCAGAGGAGCGTGCGTAGCGGGCGGAGAATTCTGCCTGGGCGGCGGATTCCTCGGCGGCGATTGCGTCTTGTTCGGCCCTGTTGGCGGCGTTGCGGGCGGTGGTGGCGGACTGCTTGGCTTGGGCGGCGCTGGTTTCGGCGCTGTCGGCGGCCTTGTCGGCGTCGGCGGCGTACCCGCTAGCGCGGGTGGCTTGGTTTTGTGCTTCGGCGGCGGCTGCTTGTGCTTCGCCGGAGGCTTGCCTGGCGTCGGCTGCGGCTTTGGCGGCGAGCCATCGGTTCTCCTGGGCCTTGGCCGCGATGTACTGGCCTTCGGCGATGAGGCGCTGGACCTGGGCGATGTGGGTGTCGGCCAGGTTGTCCTTGCGTTCGGCCATGTACTGGCCGTTCTCGACGAACTGGTGCAGTTGGTCGGCCGGTCCGGTCAGGGCGATCGTGGCGGCGGCCTTCACCTCCGGGCCGCCGGTGTTGACCAGCTGGCTGGCGGCTACTCGTTCGTCGGCGTTGCGCGCGGTGTACTGGCCGCTGTTGATGAAGGCGAGCAGTGCCTGGGCGCTGCCGTCGGCGAGGGCAGCCTCGGCCTTCTCCTTGATTCCCGTTTCGCCGGTGTTGTGGATCTGCGAGACGAGCACGCGGTAGTCGGCGAGTCCGGCCTGGTACTGGCCGGTGCTGTAGAAGTCGGCGATTTGCTGATCGGTGCCCGCGAGTGCCTGGGTGGCTGCGGTGCGGACGGAGGCGTAGGGGCTGTTGGATGCGACGTCGGCGACCTGCTGGCGAGTCTCGTCCTGCTGGGCCTGCTGCCATCCGGTACGCAGGTACTCCAGCACGTCCTCGTCACTGCCGGACAGGGCCCGGACGGCGGCTTCCTGGCGCCAGGAGCCGAAGTGCTTCAGCGCACGCAGCGCCACCTTGCGGCCCTTGGCGGCAATGGCCGTAACGTCGGCACCGGGCTGAGCGGCCTCGGCGGCCAGTGCGCGGGTGTCGTCCTCGATCGCCTGGCCCTCCACCACGGTGCCGGAGACCTCGGTGGTGAAGGTCTCTGCGATGGACTTTCGGGACTTGGCGTGTTCGATGCCTGCAGCGGTGCGGGTGGCGAGTTCTTCCGCCTCGGTCTCCCGGGCGATGTCGAAGGTCTCCTGCGCGGTCTCCACGGCATCGCTCGCTGCCTCGGCGGCGACCTTCGCAGCGTTGGCCTGCTTGGTGGCCTCCGCGGCCTGGTCGGCGGCCTCCCCGGCGTGTGCGGCGGCTTCCTCGGCGGCGGCGGCCGCGTTGTTGGCGTGCGCGGCTGCCGAGTTCGCGGCGTCGCGCGCCTCCAGGGCAGCGGTGGCGGACTTGCGGGCCAGGGTCTCCGCAGCCGTGGCGGCCCGGTTGGCCTCGTTGGCGTGCCGGCGGGTCTCCGCCGCGGCGGCCCGGGCCTCGGCCGAGGACGCCCCGGCGGCATCCGCATGGCCGGCGGCCTCGTCGGCGGCGTCGGCGGCGAGGTTCGCGTTACCGCTCGCGCTCCTGGACGCGGCGGCCGCGGTAGCGGCGGCCAGGGAGGCAGCGCTGGCCTGCTGGGCGGCGATGCCGGACTGGGTAGCCAGGTTCGCTGCCGTGCGGGCGGCCTTGGCCTGGGCGGTCGCGTTGGCGGCCTGGTCCTTGTCCTTGCCCGCGGCGATGGCTGCGTTGTAGGCGCGGTTGGCGGCATCCGCGGCGGCCGCGGCCGCGTTCGCGGTCTGGGCTGCGGCCAGTGCGGCGATCCTCGCGGAGCGGTTGGCGGCATTGGCCGCGCCGATGGCCGTCTGCGCCGCATCGGCTGCGGCCCGGGCGGCGGCGGCGGCCTGCTTGGACTTGACGGCGGCGCGCGTGGCGTCGTCCTTGGCCGCCGCGGTTTCCGACGCTGCCTTGGCCGCGGCCTGCTTGGCAAGCTCGGCGGCCGCAATCGCCCGCGCGGACGCTTCCTGGGCGGACTTGGTCGCGTCCTCGGCCAGCTTGCCGGACTGCTTGGCCTGCTCGGTCAGTTGGGCGATGGTGGCGTGTTCCTGGTCACGGTTGCGGGCCACGAACTGGCCCACCTCGAGGAACTCGACGATGTCGTCGTAGGTGCCCTGCAGCGCGAGCTTGCCCGCCGCCTTCACATTGGGCCCGCCGGTGTTGATGATCTTCGAGAGCTGGACGCGGTCGTCCGCCTCACGCGCGGTGAACTGGCCCGACTTCAGAAACTTCTCGACCTCCCCGGGCGTGCCGTTCAGAGCCGCCTTGCCGGCGTCCTGCACCCCGATGCCGCCCAGGTTGACGACCCGCGAGACCTCGACCCGCTGGTCCTGCTGGTGCGGCGCCTTCCAGCCGTCCTTCAGAAACGCCTGCAGCGCCTCCGGCTTACCGGACTGGAGGGCAGTCTTGGCCGCCTCACGTACCGCCGGGCCACCCGCATTGAGAACACGGCTGGCATCCACACGGTCATCGGCAAGCTGCAGGGCGCCCTTGCCCTCGAGGAACTCCTGGACGTCCTCATCGGTGCCAAGAAGCGCCCGTTCGGCAGCCTCCTTGACACCCACACCGCCGTATATCCAGGAGTCGACTGCCAGTTCCCGATGCGACAAGACCGGCACGCCGGCCTCGTCGCCCTCGGCGGCAAACGCGGGCGCTGTTCCCAGCAACCCCGTTAGCATTGCGGCGGACAGCACCGTGGCGCATGTGCTGCGCGCGGCCACGGCCCTCGTGCGCTCTCTGAGTCGGTCTCTGCGCTTCCGCCCCGCCCATATGGAGCGTGAGAAGTGTTTCACCTGGCTTTTCCTCCATGCCGAACACACCCGGCACATCGCCGCCAACATCCATGCAAGGCGGATATGTCCGCTTCGAAGAGAACGCAGCGAAGCCTGGGTGGCTGCCAAAGCAAACGCGCGGGAACACCCAACCCACATACACGGGTCCGCCGCTTCCTTGCCCCCTGGTGGGCGGCGAGTTGGGGGCGCGTTCACAGGAACATTACATGTGCTTTACTTCAGCGGATCGGAGGGGGCTCCGATCTGTTCATCTTCACTGTGAGGGAAGCCATGGCGATTTCGCGTGCCCGCAAGGCACTCCTGTTCGGCACTGCTGGTGCCGTAGCCGCATGCCTGGGAACGGCGGGCCTGACCACTGCCCAGGCGGCGCCGCAGACCGCGGCCACCGCGGCAGTTGCCACGGAGATGCCGTCGGCGGTCGAAGACTTCAACTACCCGGGGGCCGACAAGATCCTCCAGGAGCGCGGCATCACCCTGAAGCGCGGCGACGGGCACATCACACTGGTCCAGTGCTCGCAGGCGTGGAACATCAAGATCGAGTCCCGCCTCGACAACGCGGGCTACTGCTTCAACGCCACCGCGAAGACCGGCTACCTCACGCTGGAGCTGCCCGACGCCTACGGCGTGTGGACCGAGGACCACCCCGTCGAGGCCACCCTCACAGCCGAGGGCGAGGAGACCGTCGTCGACGTGCCGGCCAACGAGTACCAGCCCGTCGGCGAGGCAGGCGACATCGGACTGCGCTCCGTCCTCGTCGAACTGCGCGTCACCGGCTGACCCCGGCCCTGCTCGCACCATCACCTTTTGCGCCCAGCAGCCGTGAACCGGCCTGCGCACCACTGAACACCCAGGGAAAAAAATCAACGTGTCCAACATTCGCCCGCGCGCCACGCTGACGAGCACCCTGCTCGCCGCAGCCGTCGTCTCCAGTGTCCTCACCGGCACCGGCGCCCAGGCCGTCACCGGCACCCCCGCCGCCGACAACGTCTACGCGTTCACCGCGAAGATCGAGATCGGTGACGAAGACAGCAGGCGCGCCTGCACCGGCGCACTCGTCGACGCCCGCTGGGTCCTGACCGCCGCCTCGTGCTTCACCACCAGTGACACTGAGCTCGCGCCCGGCAAGCCCGCCGAGAAGACCATCGCCACCATCGGCCGCAGCGACCTGTCCGCCACCACCGGCGGCCACGTCAGCGAGATCGTCGACCTCGTGCCCCGCGCCGGCCGCGACCTGGTCATGGCCCGCCTCGCGACTCCGGCAACCGGCATCACCCCTGTCGCCATGGCCACCACCCCGGCCGCCGGCGCAGACACCCTGACGGTCGCCGGATACGGCCGCACCAAGACTGAATGGGCACCCCTCAAGCTCCACACGGGCTCGTTCACCGTCAATACAGTCAGCGACACGGACGTGAATGTCGCGGGCAAGACCGCGAGCGACGTCATCTGCATGGGCGACACCGGAGCCCCGCTCCTGCGCAACAACAACGGGAAGCCCGAGCTCGTCGCCGTCAGCAGCCACTCGTGGCAGGGCGGATGCTTCGGCCAGGACGCGGCCGAGACCCGCACCGACGCCATCGCCGCGCGTGCGGACAACATCAAGCTCGGCTCGACCCTGACCGCCGGCCAGCAGCTGCTGCCCGGTGACAGCCTCGTCTCCGCCAGCGCCCGCCTTACCATGCAGACCGACGGTGACCTGGTCATCGCGTCCAACGCCGGCAAGACCCTGTGGTCCACCGCCACCGCGGGCAACCCGGGTGCCACCGCCCGCTTCGACGCCAGCGGCAACCTGATCGTCCGCAGCGCCGCCGACACGACGACTCTCTGGGAGTCCAAGACGGCCGCCGCCGGCGGCCAGGCAGTCCTGACCGACCGCGGCAACCTGGTCGTCTACAACACCCAGAACCAGTCTCTGTGGTCCAGCAACACCGTCGTCCGCAACGACATCAACGGCGACGGCCGCAGCGACATCGGCGCCTGGTACGACTTCACCGCCGGCTCGGACGCCACCTACACCTTCTTCGGCAAGGGCGACAACGGCACACTCAGCGCACCGTACAAGTCCTACGCCGCCCCCGTGGGCGAGTGGGATGCGAGGTACATGAAGTTCGTCTCCGGCGACTTCAACGGCGACGGCCGCAGCGACATGGCCATGCTGCGCGGCTACAGCGACGCCAGCGTAAAGGCCTTCGTCGCCCTCGGCAAGACCGACGGCGGTTTCGCCACCCCCGTCCAGGCCTGGAGCTCCCCCGCAGGCGGTCCGTTCCACTACAGCTACATGACCCCGCAGGCCGGTGACTTCGACGGCGACGGCCGCGACGACATGGCCGTCTGGTACGCCGGAGCCGACGGCACCACCAAGCTGCACACCTTCACCACCAAGACCAACGGCACCTTCAACGCCCCCGTCGCCTCCTGGTCCGCACCCGCCGGCACCTGGCTGCGCAGCAGCACGAAGTTCGTCACCGGCGACTTCAACGGCGACGGCCGCGAAGAGCTGGGCGTGTACTACGACCAGGGCGGCAACGGGATGAAGACCTACGTCTTCACCACCCAGCCGGGCGGTACCTTCGCCAGCCCCACGACGTGGTGGAACACCGCCGCCCTCAAGTGGGATCAGGCCATCCCGCAGGCCGGCGACTTCAACGGCGACGGCCACGACGACACCCTGATCTGGTACGACTACGCCGACGGCAGCGACAAGACCAGCACCATGCTGTTCGAGAAGGTCGACGGCCAGAACAAGTTCGGCTCCGCCACGCTCACCCTCAACAGCGCCGGCGGCCTGGACGTCAAGCGCCTGCAGATGACGACCGGCGACTACAACGGCGACGGCCGCGACGACCTCGCCATCATGAACCACCAGACGGACGACGTCGTGAAAATGTGGACCTGGACCGCCCGGCCCGACGCCCTCTTCAACGGTGGCCAGGCCGGCTGGGCGTCCAACCCCGGCGCCTGGGTCTACGCCTCCACCAAGCTCGTCAACACCTACCACACCGGCAACTAGCCATTTTTCAGTGTGGGGTGCCCAGCCGATCAACGCGGCCGGACACCCCACACTCGCGGCCAGGCCTGGACGAGGCCGGACAGACCCCTGGCCCGGCGCCGCTGCTCGTTCGTACGGGGCTATGTCCAGCGCATGTCGATGGCGGACAGCAGCCCCACCCGCTCCGGCGTCAGCGTCGCCGCCCGGCTGCGCTGATTCCCGATCCAGGCCCCCAGCTTGTGCTCCCGCTTCTCCTGGTCCTCGCCGACGATCCGCTCGACGTGCTTCCTCGGGACCTGAAGGTGCCTCTCACGCTCGTAGAACTGCTTGGCCGCCTCATAGTTCATGGCCCATCTGTCGGCCTGCGTGCGGCGCGGCGGCGGCTTCTAGGCCTCGGCTGCGGGCTCGATCCCGAGGACCTGCTCGCACATCCACTGCTGCACCGCCGTGAGCTTGTTCCAGCCGAGGCGCTGCGCCCGCACCCACCGTCCGAGGTCCTCGCCCCGGTGTACGACGATGCCCGGCTCGGTGGGCAGTTCACCGCCGACCTCCTCCAGGTGCTGCCTCGTGAGTGGAAGGCCCGCTGCCATTCGACTGGCCAGGCCGGGCACCAGGACGGGTCGATCTCCTCCAGCTGCTCCCGCCGCTCCGGCGACAGCGCGCCGGACCAGGACTCCGCCGGCAGCCCTTCGGCCTGGCGCTGTTCGAGTTCTGCGCGCGGGTCACCATCTGCGCCAGCAATACCGCCGCATCCACCGATTGGGCCTTCGCCGCGGACGGGTTCGCGATCGTGGTGCGGTGCCTGCGACGCAGCCGCACGCCCGCCAAGCCCATGGTCCGCATCACGCGCGCGATCCGCTTGTGATTGACGCGCCAGCCGTCCTCGCGGAGCTCGGCGGTGATCCTCGGGACTCCGTAGGTGCCGTCCGACTCACGGTGCACGGCTCGTATCCGGGCGGCGAGCCGGGCGTCGGCCGCCTGCCGGGCGGCCCGGTCCGCGGCCGTACGACGCCAGTAGTATTGATCAGAAACGGTTTGGGTTCTGGGTCGTTGGGTGGGTGTGAGCGATCTGGTGGGGGACGCGCGGCATCTGTCGCCGTCGGCGCAGGAGGCCCTGCGGCTGCGGGCGGTGGCCGCTCTGATGGCGGGGCGGGACCGCGAGGACGTGGCGGCGGTGTTCGGGGTGTCGCTGAAGGCGGTCGACGGCTGGTGGGCGAAGTGGCAGGCCGGTGGTCGGGAGGCCCTGGTCATGCGTCCTCGGGGTAAGCCGGTCGGTGTGCACCAGGTGCTCGGGGAGGCCGAGCAGGCCGCGGTGCGGCAGGCGGTCCTGGACCACCGGCCCTGTGACGTGGGGCTTTCCGGTCAGCTGTGGACACGGCGGCTGGTGGGCGAGCTGATCGCGAAGCTGTACCGGGTGCGGCTGACCGAGGTGGGGGTGGGCAAGTACCTGAAGCGGTGGGGGCTGTCCTTCCAGCGCCCGGACAAGCGGGCCGTCGAGCAGGACCCCGAGGCCGTCCGGCGCTGGCATGAAGAGACCTGGCCGAAGATCCGCGTGCAGGCGAAGAAAGACGGCGGCGAGATCCTCTTCGCCGACCAGGTCGGCATCCGATCCGACCAGGTCACCGGCCGCACCTGGGGTGAGAAGGGGAAGACGCCCGTCGTGCGGCGGAGCGGGAACCGGTTCTCCGTGAACGCGATGTCGGCGATCAGCACCAAGGGCCGGATGCACTTCATGGTCTTCACCGAGTCCTTCACCGCCGAAGTGATGTGCCGCTTCCTGGACCGGCTCGCCGGCCACTTCGACCACAAGGCCCTGCCGTGCCGACTGGCGGCCTGTGTTCTTGAGGCTCGGTGCGGCAGTCCCCTGCCGCACCGAGCAGATCCTCACCGGGGCATGAATCCGGGCTTCTGCTCGGCGAGCGAGTGAAGCCGCGCGAGGTAGTCCTGTGCGCCTGGTTCGGAGCTGTAGCGGCGCCTCATCTCGGCAGCGAGTTCGCGGCTGGTCATGATGAGCGACGGCACCGACTGACGGTCGCCTTCGAGAGCCCGCTCACCCATGATGAGTGCCTGCTCCAAGTCGCCCTCACGTGCCGCCGCGACGCCCAGCGTGACGCGGGCTTCGGCGTTGCGCATCGGCGAGCGCTCGGTGCCGTCGAAGTCGGTTCCCGCCCTCAGCACCTCTTCGGCGAGCGTTCGCGCGAGTTTGTCCTCACCGACCAGGCGATAGCAGTCCATCGCGTAGAAGTCGAACTTGGCAGGGTCCACCACGAAGTGGTTGTCCAGGTTGTCGGGGTGTGGCATCCCTTCGAGTATTCGCCGCCCCTTGTCCAAGGCCACCTCGACCTGCCGGCGGTCTCCGAGCCGTGCCCAAGCCTTGGCTTCCTGGGCAGCGAGCTGAACGGCCACGCCGTGATGTGCCGCCGTCTCAGCTCCGGCTTGCGCTGCCGCGATGACTCCGCGGTAGTCGCCGGTCGTGAGGGCGAACCATGCCCGCATCTCGTGCGCCCACCCGGCGACTTCCGCATGGTCAGCTTCGGTCGCGAGCGAGAGCGCAGCGCGTCGTGTCGACTCGGCGGCGTGGCGGTCGCCCGTGTCGTACTCGACACAGCCGACCAGAAGCGCGAGCCAACCGGACAGTGCGAGAACCTCGCGGTGCTGCGCGAGCGTGAGGCTCTTCGTGTGAAGCTCGACGACACGGCGAAGCCACTGCCGTCCCTCGATGAGGAGCTGCTCGCTCGGCATGAATGGGTACTCCGAGGCGAGCCGGTCCGCCGTGATCCGCAGGGCATCAAGCGTGGCGTTGTCGACGTCGGACCGGTTGAGACGGCTCACGATCTCCAGCGTCTCCATGCCGGACGCTGCCATGATCTCCCTATCCCCGTCGCGCCGTGAGGGCGCCGGAAAGAGCGCGTGAGTCACGGTGCCGAAGAGAGCCGCAATGATCGGTTGGTAGAAGTCGTTAGGCGTCTGGCCTGACTCCCAGCGCTTCCATTGGCGAATCATGCTGTCCTCTGCTGGGAGCTCCGTGGGAGCGTGCGCCCGCAACGCCCGAACCGCGTCGCGTTGCGACCAGTCGCGTGCTGTCCGCTCGGCAGCGATGCGCCGCGCCCATGCGGGCCGGTCGTCGGTCATACGCCCTCCTCCGAGTGCCTAGTCCGAGTCTCCCCCGTGGCCCGGGGGGACAGGGAAGGGGACAGCGGGGTGTCACTGGACATGTCCCCACCTCCGTCTCTCCGTCCCCCTGGTGTCACTTACACATCAACTCCCGTTCCCCGCATGCTGGTTGCAGATCACGCACCACTCGGGGCGGAGCGCTCTTCGAGCACTGCGACCCGTTCAGCCAACGCCTGAATCTGGGAGCGGATTTCCTTGATGTCGTCGCGCACGTTGCTGGTGGGGGCCGACCCGTCGCCGACGAAGTTGCCGAGGTTCCCGGCCGAGACGATCAACCCCTCGGCGCGGAGTGCGGCCAAGCCGTTCTGGATGGTCTGGCTCGCAAACCCGAACCGGTCCATCAGCTCTCGCTGCGACGGGAGTCTGTCCCCCGGCTTCATCTTCTTGATGTCGTCGCGGAGTGCGTCCGCCACCTGCGTCGCTTTTGACTTGGGTCCACCAGTGACAGTCATGCTCTGAGCGTACCCACCACAGCGAACTAGAGCGCATCACCGCGCAAGCTTGTGCAGCACAGCAAACTAGTGCAGGCTAGTCAATGAACGGCCTCCCGATTTCCTGGGTTGGCAAGCGCTTGACCTGCATGAACGGCTTGGGATTGCCCGTATGACTGCCCTCTGTGGCGGTCGGAAGGCGGCTTCGGTCGCACGCCGCGGGCCCCACGCTGGTCGTTTCTTGAGAACTCAACAGTGCGACGAGGTGGCCGCCTCCTCCGAAAAGGCGGCCGGCGCGGGGAGAGCGCCGCGCGATTTTCGACCTCTCCGCGGCCGGTCTGCCGCGGCCGGTTGCCTCCGCTGCTCGTCTCGTACGAGCAGCGCTGAGGGGAGCCGGATCTACCGACTTCAACGGCGTGCGGCCCCGGTGTTCGAGCACCGGGGCCGCTGTTTGGGCCGTTGCCTACTGCTAGGGAGACACGACCCATGAAGCTCATCGTTGCTGTTCAGGAGCCCGTTACCGATGGCCTCCCCGACGCGGAACCGTCCTGGCGGGACCTTCACGCGATCGATCTGGAGCGTCCGCTCATCAATGCGGAGATGGACCTGCTGGACGTCCAGATCAGCCTGCTGGACCGGCCGACGTCGGAGCTGGACCAGCGCCGTCTGCGCCGGGCCGCGAACAAGGTCCTGGCCGCCCGTCGCACAGTCGCCAACCGGCTCGGGACGGGGGAAGCCGCATGACCGGCACCGCAGTCACGGCGTCGCCGCGCAAGCTCACCCGCGGCCAGGCGCTCGTGCTGACCGCGGCGTTCGTGCCGATGGCCGCGACCGGCGGGTTCGGTGCGATCGGCACGTTCTCCAACATCAGCCACATGTACGGCAAGGGCACCGCGGCCGGTGCCGTAGCGGCCGGTGAGGGCGCAACCGCAGTCCTCGCGCTGGTCCTGCTCGGTCTGACGATGCTGGGCCAGGCATCCCCGTGGCCGGTGCGCGCCGGTCTGTGGGCGCTGCCGGCGGCCGCGTCGGCGATGTCCGCGATGGCTGCCCCGGATGCGGGCCGCGTGGTCATCTACGCGCTGACTCCGATGGGCATGTCCGTGTCCGCGGAGGGCGCCGCGTTCCTCGCGCGTCGCATCGTCGTGCACCGCGATGGCCGCGACCCGGAGGCCGAGCGCAAGACGGCTGAGCTGGTGCAGGCCCTCGCCTATCACCGGGCCCGTGCCGCCAACCACCCCGACGCCAAGGTGCAGGCGCAGTCGGAGCGGGAGTCGTGGAAGCTCGCGGAGAAGGTCGGCGTGGGTGACGTCACGCTCGGGGCGCGACTGGTGAACGTGCAGCGCGAGCGCGTGACCGAGGGGGCGGATGCCGCCCTGGCCGCCATGTTCGGCACACCCGTGACGGCGACCGTCACGCCGCTGGAATCCGCTCCCGCGACGGCACCTGCCCTACCGCCCTCGGACACCGCCGGGGGCGTGGACGGCACGCAGGTCAACGCCCTGCCTTCCGGTCCGGCGGGTGGGTGTGACGACGGGCGTGACGCCAGCGTGACGCCGGACTCCGAACCGCTCGCCGAGGGCACCGGGGAGTCACGGGATGAGGAGGTTCATCTCCCGGCCGTGACGCTCGCGGATGTGGCGATGGTCGCGGGTGTGACGGTCCCCGAGCCGGGGGCCACGCTCTCGGATGAGCAGCTGGTCGTGGTGCTGCGGTTCCTGCGTCACTCGCAGAACCCGCCGCTGTCGTATCGGCAGGCCGCGATGGAGTTCCGTGGGCAGGGCTTCAAGGGCGCTGAGGACCGGGTGCGTGAGGCGTGGACCACGCTCATGGCCGCCGAGAGCACGTCGTGACCCTGCCCGTCTACCGCTGGCGGCTGGCCCCCGAGGGCTATGCGACCTACCGGCAACTGCGCGCCCTCGGGCTCCGGCCCGGCGGGCAGGACGTCGCCGCGCAGCTCGAACGGCCGCGGCGACGGCGCGGCCCGCTGGTCGCCTACCTGTACCGCATCGATGCTGCGAAGCCGGTGCGGCCGATGACGCCGGGCCGGTTGGCGGCTCTGGCCAAGGCCAACGCCGCGCGCCGTATCTGTCCGGAGTGCCGGCGCGACGTCGGCTACGTCGTTCCGTCCTCGCTGGGCATGTGCGGCGCCTGTGCCGGCCCCGAGGAACAGAGCGCCGCCTGACACCTGTCTCTGAACAGCGCATTCCCCACATAAGCGCAGGACCCGAACGTATCCCTTGGACCGGTGCGTTCGGGTCCTGCTTCTCACTCCGGAAGGAGTGCTCTCAGCATGACCGACACCAGTACGGAAGCGGTAGTGGCCCCGGCCGCCACCGACACCCCGTCTGCCCCGTCTCCTGCACAGGCTGTGGGGAAGGCGGATGAGCAGAAGAACGGCCAGGTAGAGGACGCTCCGGGTGGTTGGCCGGTCGCCCCGCTGGCCCTGTCGGGGGCGAACGCGACGGTCTCCACGATCGCGGCGGCCGGTCTGGCCGGCGGGCCGATCGCCGCGGCGGTCGCCGCAACGGGCATCGTCGTGGTCGGCACCCTCGCCTCCTACCGCAGCCGCAACCCGCGTCCGAAGCAGGCCGCCCGCCGGGCGGCCGCGCGTACCGCAGCCCGCCAGCACGCCGCACGCCACCACTCCGGCGGCCTCAACACCACGGGTAGGAAGGCCAGTTCCGCCGGCGGCCGCACAGCTGGCGGATCGGGCAAGGTCCCCGGCCAGAAGCGGCGTGGGGCTGGTCAGGGCCGGTCCGGGGCGGGCCAGCACCGCGCTCCGGCCTCTGTGAACAAGCCCGCCGGCGTTGCGGCGCGTGCGCTGTCCAAGGCGGGGCAGGTCAGGGCGCTGCGGAAGGCGCAGAAGCAGGCCGGGGGCTCCCGGGCGCAGAAGCGGGAGCAGACGTCCGCGGCTAGGCGCGCGGTGGCCGACGCTCGCCGCAACACCCCGAAGCCCAGCGCGAACAAGCCCGGTGGCGGCAAGGCGCGGGCGGGGGCGGGTGGTGTGGCGGGCCGGATGCTCGGGGGTGCGGGCCGAAAGGCGCGTGCGGTGAAGCAGGCCGCGATTGCGAAGCAGCGGGCGCGCCGGGATGCGGCCACCGCGCGGAAGGTGTCCGCCGGGCGTTCGAACGTGCGTAAGGCGCCTGCTCGGCAGGCCGCTCGGAAGGCTCTGCGCCGTTCCGCGGCCCGGTTCCATGGGCGCCGCGCCTTGGCCGCGCTCCTCGCGCTCCCGGTCGGTCTCCTCGGGTTCCTGGCGAGCCCGTTGGGCCGGAGGTTGGGCCTGTCCTGGCTGGTCCACCCCGGCCGGCGCCTCTACCGGCGGCTGACCGGCGCGGCCCGCGAGGAGCGTGCCGAGCGCGATACGGCGATACGCGAGGAACAGGCCAGCGCGGAGGACGCGGCAGAGCAGGAAGCCGCCAAGGACGTCACGGACGGGCTCGGGGAGCGGGTGGAGCGCCCGGCCGGGCCTGTCCCGAACAGCACCGATCACACGTCATTGACCAGTGAAGGAGAGCACGTGTCCGGGTTCCAGTTCGAAGAGCACGCAGCCGAGATGGAGCAGGCCGCCCAGTCCTACGACCCCGAGGACGCCATGGAGATCCTGGCCATGGTCGAGAGCCTCCCCGCCGCGCTGACCAGCGTCGCGAACGTGATGAAGACCCTCGCGGAGCGCGCCGACTCCGAGTTCCCGCTGGAGAAGGAAGTCGCGGACGGGTTCAACGACATCTTTGGCGCCCTGATGTCCGCGGTCGCGGTCGCGGAGGACATGGGGCCGCTGTTCCGCCAGGCCCACGAGCAGGACATCGCCCGCCACGAGGACCCCCGCAACGGCCCGGAAGCCGAGAAGGGCTGGAACGTCTGACATGAAGGCCACCACTGCCGCGAAGAAGAGGAAGCAGGCGGACAGTGGCCCGGTGCTGGACTGGAGTGCCGGTCACGGACCCGTGACCGGCGCCTTGTCCGCGACCACCGGAGCCCTGGCCATCGCCACCACCGGCGCCGCCACCGGCATGCCCCCTATGTGGGCCATGGCTGTGGGAGGTGCCGGCGCCCTCGGTCACACCGTGGCCGGGCTGAAGGTCCGCAACGCGGGCCGCACCCTGGCGTTCAAGGCCGCATCGTGGCTGGTCGGTGCCGGGTGGACTACCTGGGCCATGGCCACCGGCCCCCTGTCCTGGGCCGCGCTCGGTTCGCTGGCCACGATCGGTGTCGGCATGGGTGCCGGCGCCCGCTCCGTCGCCCTCTACGAGGAAGCGCGCGAGGAGGAGGCCCTGGCCGCCGAGCGGCGCCAGATCGCGGAGGAGATGACTGCGGATCGGCGTCAGATCGCTGCCGAGTGGGTGGAGCGGATCCGCCGGATCTGCAACATCACCGTGCGCGTGCTGGCGGTGGAGATGTGGGAGACCGGCAACGGCTACTCCCTCGATCTCGAACCGCAGGGCGGCACCACCTACGACCGCATCGCCCAGCACGCCGCGGCCCTGTCCGCCGATGCGAAACTGCCGCACGGCTGCACCGCCGCGGTCGGCCCCGGCGCCCACCAGGGCCGGGCGATCGTGGACGTCACCACCCGCAACGTCCTCGCCGAACCACGCGAGTACCCCACGGATTACACGCCGCTGTCGATCCTGACCGGCATCCCCTGGGGTTTCCGCACCAACGGCGATGACGTACTCGCCTACCTGCGAGAACAGTGCGCACTGGTCGTCGGGCCGACAGGATCGGGCAAGACGAACATGCTCCACACGATCCTGGCCGGACTCGCCCGCGCCGAAGACGTCCTCACCTGGGTGATCGACCTGAACGCCGGATCCGCCGGCCTGCCCTGGGTACGCCCCGCCCTCGCAGGCGAGCTGAAGCAGGCGGACGGGAATCCGGTCCGGCCCGGCGTGGACTGGCTCGCCGGCACGTACGAGGAGGCGCTGAAGCTGCTGGACGCGGCGATCGCCATCGGCCTGCACCGCAAGCGCGCCTACCAGGAGCTGCTGGCCAAGCACGACACCGACCTGTTGCCGGTGAGCGCGAAGATTCCGCAGATCATGCTGGTCATCGACGAGGGCGCGGAGATCCTCGTCTCCACGGACCGGCGGATGAAGGAACTCGCCAAGCGGATCTTGGAGTTCATCCGCATGCACCGCTCCATGGGCGGCCGCACGATCATCACCGCGCTCGGGGCGACCGGCAGCGTGCTGGGCAACCTGATGATTCGCCGCGAGGCCAAAGTGAGGGTCGCGCTGACCGGTGGGGAGACCGAGGGCATGGACCTGTCCAAGATGTTCCCTGGCCGCCGGGGGCTGGGGGTGGATCAGGCGCCGTTCAAGGGCGCCGGGTTCATGGGCACCCCCGAATCCCCGGGCGCGTTGTTCAAGGCGTGGCGGATCAAGCCGAGCCAGATCCGCGACATCACCATCGCCACGTCCGACCGGCATCCGCGTCTGGACGCGGTGTCCGCGAATGCCGCCGGCCCCGACTATGCGCGGCGGTGGGACGCGGAGCGGACCGCGTGGATGCGCGACCTCACCCCGGACGGGACCGGCATCGAGCAGTCCCCGCCTGGGGATGGGCTGAGCCTGTCCGCCCACCGCACGGACCGGGCCGGGAAGGCGGGCGGGGACGATGACCTGCTGCGCCGGTTCCGTGAGGAGATCGACGCCCAGTTCGCCACTGCCCCCGACCCGGACGCGCCGCCGCCCGCATCCTCGGGGCTGAACCTGTCGGCGCTGCGCAAGGAGCCGGAGGACAGTCCCGCGCAGCGGGCCGCGCTCGCCGCGCTCCTCGCGGCCGGGCCGGACGGCACGGGGGCGTCAGCGATCGCCCGCGCGCTTGCGGACGAGTACGGCACGACCCGGCAGACGGTCGTGGGATGGCTCAAGGCGTGGGCCGACGACGGCACCGCGGTGAGGGTCGGGGAGGGCACCAAAGCCCGCTATGTCCACCGCGATCACACCCCCGGGCCGCCCTCGGGCGAGTAGCGCTTGTCGCTTGCCGCCCGCCCCACACGAACACCTGTCCTTGGGGTGTCGTGGGGGTCGGAAACGGCTTGTGACCTGCGAGGCGACAAGCGACAAGACAAGCAAGACGACAAGACAAGCGACAAGCCACACGACAAGTCAGACGACAAGCCATCGGCGGGCAGCACCCACCCCAGGGAGCTGCCCGCCGGCCGTTCCCGGGAGGCCCGCTCGTGATCGTCACCCTGTCCGCCGTCGCCCTCTTCGGGCTCCTCACCTTCGTCCTCATCCGCACCCGTCACGTCGGCCCCGCCGCCGCGCTCGCGGTGTTCCTCTTCGGGTTCTTCACCGCCGACACCGGAGCCTCCACCGCCATCCGCACCGCCATACAGGCCCTCCTCAACGCCGCATCCAACATCACCTGACCCCGACGGGAGGCACGTGCTGTGAGCGAGACCAACACCCCGGCCGACTGGTGGCCGCGCATGAGCGACGCCGAGGCCAACGCCGAAGCCCGCCGCATCATCAACGACATCTACCGCCCCACACCGCCCCCGGCGCCCACACCGACGTCCTACCGCGACACGACCGAGCCGCCGACGGTCGGGGACGCGGTGCCGGTCTGGCAGGACGAACGCCGGATCGTGCCCGCCTGGGCCGCCGGAACCGCGGTCGCCTCCATCGGCATCGGCGCCGGCACCACCGGCATCGGCTGCGGCGTCTGGCTCGTGCTGAAGGGATTCGCCTCCATGAGCGTCACCGGCGTCATCTGCATGGGCGTCCTCCTCACCGGCATCGCCTTCGCCGCACTCTCCATCGGCGCCGCGTTCTCCCGCGCCAAGCGCAGCATCTCCCACGCGGTCTACACCGGGCCGGTCACCAAGAACACCCACGTCACCACCCACACCCGGGGCACCTTCGCCCGCTCCCACACCCACCTGCACCACTAGCCAGGAGGCAGCATGACCGCCACCACCGTCGAACCCGCCCAGCTCACCCGCAAGGCAGCCGAAGCCATCCGCGAGTTCAACCACCGCACCCTCCCTCGTCCCGGGACACCGGGCCTGACGTACCCGGCAGAGGCCTACGACGCGATCGCGGCGCTGAAGGTCCTGGCTCAGCGGCTCCCGCAGGCCATCGAGCAGATCGGCACCGCGCTCGATGTCCTGACCACCCTCGGACACCTGGGATCCGCCGATGGCCAGGACCCGGCTCGGCACGTCGCCAACGTCCAGGACTTCCTGATCACGGCCATGGAACAGGCCCATGGTCTCGCCCAGTGCCTGGATCTCGCGCACAGCGCCGTCAGCCCGCTCACCTACAGCGGTCCCGAGAACGGGCCGGACGAGGAGCCGTGCGGTGAGGGCATGTGCCAGTGCTCCTGCATCGGCACCGGACACCCCTGCGGCTGCGACTGCCCCCACGACGACGACTGCGACTGCGACTCCTGCGACGCCCGCGACCAGTACTAGCTACGCCAAGGGCGGCCCCATCTCACGCCAATGAAAGCGGGGCCGCCCTTGCCAACCAGCCCAGATCACAGAACTGGAGACATCCAGCATGACCCAACCGACCGACATTCGGGGAGAGCACCTGCGCACCGCGCTTTCCCTGGCAGCCTCCGGCGTGCCCGCCATGCCGTTACGGGCAGGGAAGGCCCCGTTCGGCAACTGCCGTCGCTGCGCGGACAACGCCTGTGGCGGGCGGCCGAACATGAAGACCCCCGGACCCTGCACCTGCCCCGCGCCCTGCCACGCATGGGCCGCCGCGACCACCGACCCGGACGTCATCCGTTCCGGCCCCTGGCGCCACGCCTGGCTCGCCGCGAGCACAGTCGCCTACCACCCCGGCGGTGCCGGCCTCACCGTCGTGGACCTGGACAACGCCGACGCCATCGAGTGGGCCCGCGAGAATCTGCCCACGACTCGGACCGTGCCGACCACCCGCGGCGAGCACTGGCTCTACCGCGGGGCTACGACCTCCGCCAACGGCGTGCGGCGTGGCGTGGATATCAAGTCCACGATGGCCTACGCCCGGTGGCTCGGTCCCGGCAGCGGCACCATGACGGAGCTCCCGGACGCCGTGCGAACGCTGACCGTGAAGGCGCCCACCGCAGTCCGGCCGGTTCCCTTCGCCGTGCCCGCGCCTACCGGGGGCGGGGAGTGCCGCCATCGCACGCCTGCGTTCCTGGAGCGTGGCATCGCCATGGCCGAGCAGCGCATCACCGAGGCCCGGGAGGCGGTGCACGCGACCGTGTACCGGACGTTCCTGGCCGTGCTGTCCACGCACGGCCGGTGCGGCTGCCTCACCGAGACGCACATCGCCCGGCTGTTCGCCGCCGCGCAGGCCAAGGGCGAGACCGTCCGGCACTGCACCGACGCGTGGGCCAACGCCCGCACCAGGTTGGGACTGTGACCATGGCCGACGACGAGAAGACTCCCGCCCGCGAGGTCATCACCGACTACGCGCAGGCGCACTTCCGGTACTTCCGCACCCCCGACGGCACCGTGTACGCGCAGCGGAAAGGCCACCCCGTAGCCCGCCCGATCCGCTCACAGGGCACCACGGGCAGCCACCGCCAGGAACTCATGGTCGGCCTGTTCAAGGACGGATACGGCGTGTTCAACGGGACCGCGCTCAAGGAGGCGTTGGACTTGATCGAAGCACTCGCGCTGAGCGAGGACGTGCAGTCCGTGAACATCCGCGTCGCCCCGGGCTTTGACGGGGCGACTTGGCTGGACCTGGGCCGCGACGACGGGCAGTCCGTGCGCATCCACCCCACCGGCTGGGACATCGCCGTCCCCGACCCGCGCGAGGTGTGCTGGCGCCGCACCCAGCTCACTGGGGAACTGCCCCTGCCGGCCAAGGACACGAACGGCAAGGGCATCGACCTCCTGCTCCGCCTGTGCAATTTCGCCACCGCGGAAACCGAGTGCCTGGCCATCGCCTGGCTCATCGGCTGCCTGGAGCCGTCTGTACCGGTCCCCGCGCCGTTCCTCACCGGGCCGCAGGGCGCCGGCAAGTCCACCGGAGGCCGCATGCTCATCAGGATCGTGGAAGGCATGAGCG
This sequence comes from Streptomyces sp. WMMC940, assembly GCF_027460265.1. Classification (NCBI taxonomy): domain Bacteria; kingdom Bacillati; phylum Actinomycetota; class Actinomycetes; order Kitasatosporales; family Streptomycetaceae; genus Streptomyces; species Streptomyces sp. WMMC940. The sequence continues at coordinate 3,383,508 of NZ_JAPZBC010000001.1, read as the reverse complement.
GCGACCTGCGACGGGCGCCGAAGGACGAGGAGAACCTGGTCGCAGCGGTCGCGGCAGGATGGGTGACCGCCCTGGACAACCTCTCCCACATGACCCCGGAACTCTCCGACGCGATGTGCTGCATCGTCACCGGCATCGAGAACGTCAAGCGCGCCCTGTTCACCGACGGGGACGTATACCGCATCGGATACCGCCGCCCCCTGCTCCTCACAGGCATCGACGTCGGCGTCATCCGCCCCGACCTCGCCGAACGACTCCTGCCCCTGCGGCTGGAACGCCCCAAGGTCCGGCGCACCGAAGCGGAACTGTGGGCCGACTACGCGGAAGCCCTACCCACCGTCCTCGGCTCCCTGCTAGACCTCACCGTCAAGGTCCGAGCCGTCGAAGCGGAAACCCCGACCGATCTGCGGATGGCGGACTTCGCGCGCCTGTGCGCACAGCTCGACGCCGCGACCGGTCTCGGGGCTCTCACCGCCTACCGGGCCAGCCTGGACGACCTCAACGACGACGTCATCGAGGGCGACCTCCTCGCACAGATCGTCCTCAGGCACGCCGACACCCTCACCCCGGGAACGGCGCAGCGGATGACCTCCACAGAATGGCTGCACCTCCTCAGCACCCTCTACAGCAGCGACGAGCCGCGTCCCCTGCCCAAGGGCTGGCCCACCACCGGCAAAGTCCTCTCCGACCGCCTCAAGCGCCTCCAACCCACCCTCGCCGCCCGGGGCGTCCTCATCGACTCGGGCCGCACCAAGGCGGGCCGCTACCTCGAAATGACCCGCACGGTCGCCCCGGCCCTGCTTCCGCACGAGCAGACGCGGGCGTTCTGACCCGCGACCGCACGTTCAAGCGAACAGCAAGAAGAGCACGTGCTCCTCTTGCTGTTCGGCGGAACGCCGCCCCAAGGTCGTGCCGCGCAGCGGCTCCTTCTTCGCTTTGTAAGGCGCAGTCAAGTACTACAGGCAGCACCTTCTTTGTCCTAAGTAGGAAGACGCTGCGTCACCTGCGTCACCCGGCCCGGAAAACGGCCCCTGACCTGCGCCAACAGCGGTGACGCAGACGGATTTCTCTGCGTCATCCTGCGTCACCTGCGTCACCCGGTGACGCTCCCAATGACGCACCGGTGACGCACACCCGATCCGCAGAGTCACCCAAACCCGCAGGTCAGAGCCTCAAGTGACGCTGATGACGCGGTGACGCAGAAATCCGAGCCTCGGACAGGTCCGGGCTCTGACAAGACCCCCAAGTGAACTCCAGAGGAGACGCGAAAGTGAGTCAGAAGAGCACTGGCCTGCCTCAGCTCCACTCCGCTGCGGATGTCGCCCAAGCCCTTGGCTGCTCCGAGTGGTGGGTGAAGGAGCAGGCTCGCAGGGGACGCATCCCCTTCACGAAGCCCGCCGGCAGCTACCGGTTCACGGCCGAGCACTTCGCAGAGATCATGCGCATCTTCGAGAGCCGTCCCGCCCAGACCAATAGCGCCGCTGTTCGAGCCGCACCTGCACCGCGTCGCCGGGCGGTTACTACGGCGGCGGTGGCCGTCGCCCCCTTGAAGGCAAGGACGCCGCGCAGGGCGCGACACAGCCAATCGCAGTCCAGCGCAGCCTGATTCCGTGTGCCGCCCGGTCGTCCAGCCGGGCGGCACACCCGTCTATGAGGAGAACAAGTTGGGGTATGCCGAGAATCTCGGCGGCTACTGGCGCGGCCGGTACAAGCTCGCGCCTGGCAAGTATGGAACGGTCCGCGATGCGGATGGTGATGCCATCCGCTTCCGGACCAAGGCAGCCGCGAAGAAGGCGGCGGATGCCGAAGAGGCGAAGTTGCTGGCGGGGACGAAGAAGGTGCCTCCGGAGCGGATCACCTTCGGTACCTACGTGAGCCGCTGGTATGCCGCGCAGGACTTGGCGGCGTCCACCATGCAGAACTACCGGCGGCACATCGAAGAGCATCTACTCCCCGCATTCGAGGACTTCGCCATCGCGGACATCCTGAGTACCGACATTGCCGCTTGGGAGAAGCGCGAGCGCGCCGTTCCCTATGCGGCTACCAGCGTCAAGACATGGCGGGCGACGCTGCACCTGATCCTTGCCGATGCTGTTGACGAGGGGCTGCGCGATTCCAACCCGGCAACCAAGCGGCGCGGACGCGGAAAGCGCGCTGGTCGCTCACGCAACCGTGGCCCGGAGAAGGCGGTTACGACGGCTCTCGGCATTCTGCTGCTCGCGGAGCGGATGGCGCTGCTGTCCGGCCGCGACGACGAGTTCGTTGGCTGCATGGTCAAGGGCTACACAGGCATGCGCTGGGGTGAAGTCGTGGGCCTTGAGGCCGAGTTCGTCCGGCCGAAGAGTCTTCGCGTGGAGTGGCAGCTCTACGAGCTGGATACCGGTGAACTGCATCGTTGCCCGCCCAAGGACGACTCCTACCGGGACATCGACGCTCCGGATTTCCTCGCCTCGCTTCTTGCCGACCACATTGCCCGGACGAAACCGAAGCCGTGTGAGTGCCACGGACTGGCCTACGTCTTCCGCAGTCACGGCACCGCAAACGGCGCTACGACCCGTCCGGGAGCGAAGCTGACCGACGTCGCTCGCCGTGCCGGCGTCTCGTCCGGCACCGTTTCCAACGTCCTCAATCGCCCGGACGCTGTGGCGGAGCCGACCCGGCTGAAGGTTCTGGAGGCCATTACCGATCTCGGGTACGTCCGGAACGCGGGATCGGGGGAGTTGGCTGCACATTGGCGACGCTCCGGATTCGCCACCTGGCTCTTCCAGCCAGCCGTCACCGGACGGTACCCCGGGCGCGGTAATCAGCAGGAGCACCCGGTGCCCGTGGTCGCTGAGCCTTGGCCCGGGATTCCGGCACGCGGGCGAGGAGCCTCCAAGAGGGCTGAGGCGTGCTGGGTGCCGATCGCTCCGGGGCTGACACCGCACGGGCTGCGCCATACGCACAAGACCCTCATGAGAGAAGTGGGGACCCCGCCGAAGCTCATGGACGAACGCATGGGCCACGAGGACGGTTCCGTGCAGTCCCGCTATGACCACATCACGTCCGGGATGCGGCAGACGCTGATGACTGCGCTCACCGGGATGTGGGAGGAAGCGCTGGACGCGCGCCGGGCGATGAGCCCCGGCTCGCCCGTTGCTGTCCTCGACGCGCTACTGAAGGCTCGCCGGTAGGGAGCTGGTCTGGAGAAAGATTCCAAGATCTTCTCCAGGATTTCTCCAGAGAGCCCCTGAGAAACAAGTCAGGCTCGGTGCTGATCTCTCAGCACCGAGCCTGACCTGGTGTTTCTCTGTCGGGGTGGCGGGATTTGAACCCACGACCTCTTCGTCCCGAACGAAGCGCGCTGCCAAGCTGCGCTACACCCCGATGTCACTCGCTCTCGCGGCGACGTCGTTTACTTTAGCCCACCGGCGCCCGGAGACGAAATCCGGTTTTACGGGGCCCTCACCAGGGGCGGAGCGGCTTGAGTCGTGTCGGACGCCGGCCGGGGAGGGGCGGTGCCAGCGGGGGGACCTCAGCCGTCACACCCGTACCGCCGGCTCCCTCGCCCGGCGCGCCGCCGACGGCCGCGCGTCCCGCTACGGCCGCGCCGTCCTGGCGTGGCCGGGGGCCGGCTCAGTCCCGTGCGACCAGCGTCAGCAGCGTCGCCTCCGGAGGGCAGGCGAAACGGACCGGGGTGTAGCGGTTGGTGCCGCAGCCCGCGGAGACGTGGAGGTAGGAGACGAGGCCGTCGGACCCGTGGGTGGAAAGACCCTTCACCCGGTCGGTGTCGATGTCGCAGTTGGTGACCAGGGCGCCGTAGAAGGGGATGCACAGCTGGCCGCCGTGGGTGTGGCCCGCGAGGATCAGGGGGTAGCCCTCGGTCGTGAAGGCGTCCAGCGAGCGCAGATAGGGGGCGTGGACGACGGCCATCGAGAAGTCGGCGGTCTTGTCGGGGCCGCCGGCGACCTTCTCGTAGCGGTCCCGTTTGATGTGGGGATCGTCCAGCCCCGTGAAGGCGAGCTCGAGGCCGCCGTCGAGCTTCAGACGGCCGCGCGCGTTGCTCAGGCCGACCCACCCGGCCGCGTCGAAGGCGTCCCGGAGGCCCTCCCAGGGGTTGTGCACGACGCCCACCGCGGGGGCGTTGCCGTTGAGCCCGTGGCGGCCCTGGGACTTCTCGATCAGGTAGCGGGCCGGATTGCGCAGCTTCGGGCCGTAGTAGTCGTTCGACCCGAAGACGTACACACCCGGGTACTCCATCAGCGGCCCGAGGGCGTCGAGCACCTCGGGCACGGCGTTCGTGTCCGACAGGTTGTCGCCGGTGTTGACGACGAGGTCGGGGCGCAGCCCCGCCAGCGACTGGAGCCAGGCCCGCTTCTTGCGTTGCCCGCACACCATGTGGATGTCGGAGACCTGCAGTACGCGCAGGGGACGCATCCCTCTCGGCAGAACGGGGACGGTCACCCGCCGGAGCCGGAAGGAGCGGGCTTCGAACCCGGCCGCGTAGGCGATGCCGACTGCTCCGACAGCCGTGACACCGGCACCGATCTTGAGGGAGAGGCCGTAGCGTGCGCGCATGCGCCCATCGTCGCAGACGGTCCGCTCTCCGCATACGGCCCGTCCCCGTCCGTGCCCGGCCGTCCGAGCGGCAGCAGCAGTAGCAGGAGCAGCGCTATCCACACGTAGGCGTTGGCACCGAGGAATCCGGGCGCACCGCCGTCGTTCCACCGCCACAGCCAGACCATGCTGCTGCACAGGATCGCGTAGCTCGCCAGGGCCCAGGTCAGCAGCCTGCGGCGGCGCTCCCCGCCCGGCGCGGCCCGCAGCCCCTTGTCGGTGAGCACGGCGAGGGCCGGGATCAGCCAGACCAGGTGGTGCACCCAGGTGACCGGGCTCACCAGGCAGGCGGCGATACCCGTCAGGGCGAAGCCCGCGAGCTCGTCACCCGTGGCGACGGCCTGCCGCACCCGCCGGGCCCACAGCCACATCAGGAGCAGTACGCCCACGGCCCACACCGCGCGGCTGGGCTCGGCGAACGGTTCGGTGAGCCGGGCCAGCATGCCCTGCCAGGACTGGTTGGAGACGTAGGAGAGCGAACCGACCCGGTCGGTGTTCCACATCGCCTCGGTCCAGAACGTGCGCGATGCCGTCGGCGCCGCCAACGCGGCGAGCAGGGTCGCGCCGCTCGCGGTGCCGATGGCGACCCCGGCCGGCCGCCACCGCCGGGTCACCAGCAGGTAGCAGATGAAGATCGCCGGGGTGAGTTTGATCGCGGCCGCGAGGCCGATGCCGAGACCGGCGAACCGGCCGAGCGACGGGAAGCGCTCGCGCCCGGCCGTCAGCAGCCAGCAGTCGGCGAGGACCAGCGCCAGCAGGAGGAGATTGACCTGGCCGAAGCTCACGGTGTCCCGCACGGGCTCCAGCAGTGCGAGCATGCAGGCCGCCACGGCGTACGCGAACCATCTGTGCCGGCTCTCCCGCCTGATCGTCGCGTCCAGGCAGACGTAGAGGATGAGTGCGGCCGCCGCCACGTTCATCAGCTGGCTTATCGCCAGGGCGCTGTGCCAGCCGACCAGGGTCATCGGCAGCATGCACAGTGCCGCGAAGGGCGGGTAGGTGAAGCCGTAGCGGGTTCCGGGCCGGAGGTAGTCGTAGATCGGGTGGCCGCCGATCCAGTGCTCGACCGCCCCGTAGTAGACGTGCAGGTCGAACCAGTTCCGGTGGAACGGCACGGTGCCGAGGAAGAAGACCACCACCGCCGACATGCCGAGGGCCACCAGGACACGGCCCCGCCTGGTCACGGGAACGCTCACGCTGTGCTCCCCAGCGGACGGTGCGGGTCCCGCGCCGGGTCGTCGCGCTGCGGCGGAGGATCCAGGAGAGGGGCTGCTGCCGGGGGCGGCGGGTCCTCCGGGTACGGGGCCGCCGGAGGAGGTTCCTTCGGGCGGGGAGCCGCCGGAGGGGGTGCCTCCGGGCGGGGAGCCCGGTCTGCCGCTCGTGCCGCCAGCCTGTATGCGCACCACAGCGCCAGTACCCCCAGTGTGCTTCCGCCAACCGCGATCAACAGCTGATTATGGTCGGGCGTGAACCCGCTCGGCATCACCACGAGAGCGAGAAATCCGCTCACCAGGGCAGCCACGCGCCGCACGCGCACCGAACCGCTGGGCGCCGTGGCTGCGATCAGGAACACGCCCCACAAGACGTACCACGGACGGATCGCCGGGCCCAGGACGGCCACGGCACCCAGGCTGAGTCCGACCGCGTACACCGGCCGGCGCAGATGGTGGCGTCTCCAGCAGACGAGGACGGTGAGAGCGGTGGCGGCGAGGCCGGCCAAGTGCCAGGCAGGTACGGCGAATTCGGCCGGCCCGCTGCCCGCGCTCCGCAGCGCCGCCCCGGTCAGGCGGCCGAGCGTCGAGGTCAGCGACCAGTTACCCGGCGACACCGGGGTGTCGAGAGCGGCCGTCCAGCCGTAGCCGGTGCCGGCCAGCGCGGTCGCGGCGACGGTGGTGGCGGCCGCCGCGCCGCCGGTGGCGAGGACGGCACGCAGCAGGGGGCTCCTGCCGGACCGGCGTCGCGCCCGGAGCAGGGCGACGGCCGGCAGACCGAGCACCGCCGGGGCCTTCACCAGCGCGGCGAGGGTGACGAGTACGGCACCGACGACCGGCCACCGGCCGAGTGCCGCCACGAGACCCGCGCCGAGCAGGCCCAGCATGACCGCGTCGTTGTGGGCACCGCCGACGAGGTGGAGCAGCACGAGCGGGTTGAGTCCGCCGAGCCACACGGCGGTACGGGGGTCGGCGCCGCAGTGCCCGGCGAGAGCCGGGAGACACAGCACCATCAGTGCCACGCCGAGCAGGGCCACCAGCCGCATGCCGAGGACCCCGGTGACGACCTCACTGCGGGCGAAACCCGCTATCGCCGAGGCACAGCCGAGGAAGACCGGCCCGTACGGGGTCGGGGTGTGCCGCCAGATCGGCGCCACTTCGGCGGCCAGCGGTCCGCCGAGCCGGGACGGGCCGTTGGCGTACACGTCGATCCGGGCGTCGACCATCGCCCCCTGCGCGAGATAGCTGTACACGTCCCGGCTGAACAGGGGCGGGGCCAGGAGCAGCGGCGCCGCCCACAGTGCGAGGGTGAGCAGCAGGCCGCGAAGGCTCGGCGGCACGGGCCCGCGTGCCGTGCGGCCGAGGAGCGCCCAGGCGGCCACCAGCAGGACCAGTCCGAAGTACGCCGCGGCCAGGCCGAGCACGGCCGTTCCGGAGTTCGGCGCCGGTGCGTCGCCTACGGGCAGGGCACCGGCTGCCGTGCCGCCCGCAGCCAGCGCCGCCGACCCCGTCAGCCCCAGCCACCGGCAGCGGCGGTCGTCGACGGGAAGGCGGAGGACCGGCATGCGCGCAGGCTGTCAACGGCCGGTGGCCGCAGGCCGACGCGGGCGCCACCCGGAAACGGCCACGATGTGTCCGGCGCCTTACGGGCGGAGGTCGGGCAGGGGTGACGGCCCGGGGCGAGGGGGTGGGTGAGCCGATCTCACGGTCGGGTCGATCTCAGGGGCGGGTCGGTCCGACGGTCGGGCCGAGGTGGCGGTCGGGCAGGGGTGGTGGTCGGGCAGGGGTGACGGCCCGGGGCGAGGGGGTGGGTGAGCGGATCTCACGGTCGGGTCGATCTCAGGGGCGGTTCGGTCCGACGGTCGGGCTGAGGTGGCGGTCGGGTCGAGGTGGTGGGTGGCCGGGGTACGGGTGAGCCGACGCCGTGGGGTGAGGGGGCGCAGGCCACGGCCCGCCGCGGCCGTCGTCCCGGCAGCAGGGGCTCCGGCCCGCGCGGGGGAAATGCGCGGGCGTGTGAGGGCGCGCGCCTGCCACAATCGACGCATGACCACGCTCAAGTCCAAGCTGCAGGAAGACCTCACCGAGGCGATCAGGGCGCGCGACGAACTGCGCTCCTCGACGCTCCGGCTGACCCTCTCCGCGATCACCAAGGAGGAGGTCGCGGGCAAGGAGGCGCGTGAACTCTCCGACGACGAGGTCCAGAAGGTGATCGCCAAGGAGGCGAAGAAGCGCCGCGAGGCGGCCGAGGCCTTCGCCCAGGGCGGTCGCGCCGAGCAGGCGGACCGCGAGAAGGCGGAGGGCGAGATCCTCGACGCCTACCTGCCCAAGCAGCTGACGGACGACGAGTTGAACGGCATCGTGGCCCAGGCCGTCGAGGAGGCCAGGGGCGCTGGCGCCGAGGGTCCCCGGGCGATGGGTGCGGTCATGAAGATCGTCAACCCGAAGGTGGCGGGCCGCGCCGAGGGCGGCCGCGTGGCCGCGGCGGTCAAGAAGCTCCTCGCAGGCTGACTCCGCGGTCGGCCCCGCGAGCGGCGCCCGTTCCGCGCGGCGCCTGTTCCGCACCGCGCCCGTACGGCGAAGGGTCCCGGTGCCATCCGCACCGGGACCCTTCGCCGTACTGCTCCACGCCGGTGGCGCCACGGTGACCCCCGCGGCCGGGCCGCTGTCCGGGGTCGGGTGACCCTTGCCCGGTCCGGCGGCACGCGGCGAGTGAACCGCGCGGGCCGCGGCGGCCGCACCCGTGCCGGGACCGGCGGCCGCGTCCGCCCCGGACCACCGGACGGTGCGGCCCGCTCCTGTCACGTATCCGCGCGGGACGGATCACGTCGGACCGGGACGGGGACGGTGACCGGAGCCGCGGTCGGCATCGGGGTCACTCCCGATGCCGCCCTCCGTTCCCGCCGCTGTCCTGGCCGCGGGTGACGTTGCCGCCGATGAAGTCCGGCGGGAGCGAGATGCCGGGGAACGGGTCCCGGCCGCCGTTCCTGCCGGGCTTGTCGTCGTGGCGGCCGTCGTCGTCAGGGCGCCCCTCGTCCTCCCCGCCCTCGTCCTGCGACGTGTCGGGCACGTGGACGGTGTTGAAGCCCGGGGCCTCCTTGCCCTCCAGCGCCCCCGCCATCGCGTCCTTCCAGATCGGGCCGGGGACCTGACCGCCGAAGACCTTGCCGTGGTAGCGGCCGCCGATGCGGATGTTCACCATCTTCACCTTCTGGGTGGCGCTGCCGACCCAGACCGCTCCCGACAGGTTCGGGGTGTAGCCCACGAACCAGGCGTTCCTGCGTTCGTCCGTCGTACCCGTCTTGCCCGCGTTGTCACGGTCCGTCAGGCCGGCCTCCTGGCCGGTACCGGAGTCGACCACGCCGCGCAGCAGCGTGTTGACGGTGTCCGCCGTGCGCTCCGACATCACCTTGCCGCACTCGGTCCGCGGAACCCTGAGGCTCTTGCCGTCGGCGGTCGTGATCGACTCGATCGCCGTCGGTGTGCAGTGCGTGCCGCGGTTGGCGAACGTCGCGTAGGCGTTGGCCATCGTGAGCGGCGAGATACCGGTCGAGCCGAGGGTCAGCGGCGCGGGACTGGCCGGGAGCTTCTCCCCGTTGCCCTGTACCACGCCCAGGCGGTCGGTCATCTCCACCACGGGGCAGAGACCGATGTCTCCTATCATCTGCACGAAGTACGTGTTGACGGAGAGCTCCATCGCCTCGCGGAGGGCGTAGGGCCCGACTTCCTTCTCGTTCTCGTTCTCCACCGTGTCGCCGCCGCGGTTCCGCCAGGGCCGGTCGGAACAGCTCGCGATCGAGTCCGGGTACGGCATCTTGTACGGAGCCGGGTACGACTGCGTCGGTGGCCGGCCCTGCTCCAGCGCGGCCGCGGCCACGAACGGCTTGAAGGTCGAACCCACCGGGAAGCCGAAGTTGGAGCCGCCCATCTTGGCGTCGACCGAGTAGTTGATCTGTGTCTCGTTCTCGCCGAAGCCGTACGGCTTGGACTGGCCCATCGCGATGATCCGGCCCGTCCCGGGCTCCACCATGGTGACCGCCGCCGCGACCTTGTCGGCCTGGTAGACGTGGTCCTTCAGCGACTCCTGGGCGGACTTCTGCGCCTGCGGGTCCAGGGTCGTACGGATCGTCAGGCCGCCCTGGTTCCAGACCTTGGCCCGCTCCTCGCGGGTCTTGCCGAAGACCGGGTCCGTGAGGAAGACCTCGCGCACGTAGTCGCAGAAGAAGCCCGCGCCGTCGACGGCCGTGATGCAGCCGTTCTTGGGCTTGCTGACCTTCAGTGTGATCGGCGTCTCCTTGGCCCTGTCGGCCTCGGACTGGGAGATGTCGCCGACGTCGGCCATCCGCTGGAGCACGGTGTTGCGCCGCTTGGTCGCCTCCTCGCCGTCGTTGACGGGGTCGTAGCGACTGGGCGACTGGACGATGCCGGCGAGCAGCGCGGCCTCCTCCAGCTTCAGGTTCTTCGCCGACTTCGAGAAGTAGCGCTTGGACGCCGCCTCGACGCCGTAGGCCTGCTGGCCGAAGAAGGTGATGTTGAGGTAGTTCTCGAGGATCTTCTTCTTCCCGAGCTCCTCCTCGACCTGGATCGCGTACTTGAGCTCGCGGACCTTGCGGCCGATGGTCTGCTGGGTGGCCTGGGCGACCTTGTCCGGATCGTCGCCGGCCTCCTCGACGAAGACGTTCTTGACGTACTGCTGGGTGAGGGTCGACGCGCCCTGGGTCACGCCGCCCTCCTGCGCGTTGCGGTTGACGGCGCGCAGCACGCCCTTGAGGTCGATCGCCCCGTGTTCGTAGAAACGCGCGTCCTCGATGGCGACGATGGCCTTCTGCATGTACGGCGAGATGTCCTTCAGCGGGACGACCGTGCGGTCACGCGAGTAGACGGTGGCGATCTGGCCCCCGTCGGCGTCCAGGATCGTCGTGCGCTGGCTCAGTGGCGGGGTCTTGAGATTGGCGGGGATCTCGTCGAATCCCTCGACCGTGCCCTTGGCGGCCAGTCCCAGCGCGCCGGCGGCCGGCAGGGCGAGGCCCGCCAGCACGGCTCCCGCGAGCACACTGACACCGAGGAACTTGGCGGCCTGCTGGGTCCCGGTCAGACCACCGCCCGATCGCTTCTTCGACATAGGGGCAGCCTACGTTCTCATTCTCCGGACACGCGTATATGCCTTGGCCTAAGCTGCTCCCAACTGTCACAGCAGTGCGGTTGTGCATCAAGACCGCGCGCCATCCCGAGTCGCTCCGCAGTGACGTCCTCCCTGCGGCCGTTCCGTTTGTCCGGCTGATTTGCCGGATTCATTACGTATGCCCTCAGCTCACTCCCCCGGGTGATCTGCCGCTTACGCATAGTCCGTTCGGGCCATTCAAGATTGGGCCCGAAGGGGGTGTTGCGCTGTGTCCACCTTCCGTAACGTCCTCAACTGGTAGCGGTGAATATGCCGCTGCCGCCGTGGGGGAGCCTCGATTCGGGAGAGGACGGCGCCGGCATGGGCTGGGTAACCGACTGGAGTGCGCAGGCAGCTTGCCGCACTACCGATCCGGATGAACTGTTCGTACAAGGAGCGGCGCAGAACAGGGCCAAGGCGGTGTGCACCGGATGCCCGGTGCGGACGGAGTGCCTGGCCGACGCGCTCGACAACCGTGTCGAGTTCGGTGTGTGGGGTGGCATGACCGAGCGGGAGCGGCGCGCGTTGCTGCGCCGGCGCCCCACCGTCACCTCCTGGCGTCGTCTGCTGGAGACCGCGCGTACGGAGTACGAGCGCAGCGCGGGCATCCTGCCCGTGGGTCTCGAGGACGACGAGACCTATGAGACGTTCGCCGCCGTGGGCTGAACCGGGGCCGAGGCGGCCGCAGGTCCGGCCCCGGTCACGCCACATCGTGTCCCTCCGCGCGGCCTGGGGTCCGAGGGACCTCCGGCCGCTCTGCGGGTCCCATGGGTCCCTCGGGTTCGTTGTCGCGCCCTGTGGAGCGTGTTCCGCCGAGCCGTGTTCGGGCGGTCTCGCCGACTGACGGCGGCCTGACGGTCGTGCGTCCCGTCTGCCGTCCGGGGTGGCCGCGGCGAGCGCGCCGGCCACGCGTGCCCGGTCCGCCCGAGCCGTGCGTGTCCTCGGCGTTGGAGCTCCCCACCCGGATGTGAGCCGTCACACAGCGGACGGGGTCGCCTGTCGTCCCCTCGCAGAGGCGTGCCGGCGGTCGCCTGTGCACGGCCGCACGCAGTACGGGACAGCCCTCAGGCACCGCGCGGCCCGGCCGTGCGGCGGGCCGCGTCGCTCCGCCGTGTGCCCGGATGCCCGAGAAGGCAGACGCCGTCGTAGTCCGGGCTACGCGTCTCCGGCCGGGAGGGCGCCGCCGGCGAGCTTGTCGCCGATGGCCCTCAGGCCGGCGAGGTCGTGCACATCGCCCGGCAGCGCGGCCACTTCGGCCACGGCCACCTCGGGATGGAGCGCGGTGAAGCGGTCACGCATGCGCTGCTCGCGCGACAGCACCTGCATCCGTTCGGCATGCAGGCGCAGCAGACCGGCGGTCAGTTGTGAGGTCGGGGGTGCCGAGGGCTGGTCGGACTCGGAATCCGGCTCCACGGCGGAAGGGGTGGGAGAGGACCCCGTGGAGCCACGCCCAACAGCCTTCCCGGCCTCCTGATCCACAATGCCGTCCTCGTCAAGATTTTCCGCGGCGGCCAGCGCCCGCTCGGCCGACAGCCGGGCGGCGCCGCTGCCGTGGACGCGGTTCAGCACCAGCCCGGCCAACGGCATCTCCTCCGCCGCCAGGCGCTCCACGAAGTACGCCGCCTCGCGCAGCGCGTCCCGCTCCGGGGCGGCGACCACCAGGAACGCCGTTCCGGGCGCCTGCAGCAGCCGGTACGTGGCATCGGCACGGGTGCGGAAGCCGCCGAACATCGTGTCCATGGCGGCCACGAAGGTCTGCACGTCACGCAGCAGCTGACCGCCCAGCAGCTTTCCCAGCGTGCCGGTCATCATCGACATGCCGACGTTCAGGAACTTCATCCCGGCCCGGCCGCCCATCTTCGCGGGAGCCATCAGCAGCCTGATGAACTTGCCGTCCAGAAAGGACCCCAGCCGTTTCGGAGCGTCCAGGAAGTCCAGTGCCGACCGCGAGGGCGGAGTGTCCACGATGATCAGGTCCCACTCGTCGCGCGCCCGCAACTGCCCCAGCTTCTCCATCGCCATGTACTCCTGCGTGCCCGCGAAGCCGGCCGACAGCGACTGGTAGAAGGGGTTCTCCAGGATGGCGCGGGACCGGGACGGGTCCGCGTGCGCCTCGACGATCTCGTCGAAGGTGCGCTTCATGTCGAGCATCATGGCGTGCAGCTCGCCGTCGCCCTCGATGCCGTCCACCCGGCGCGGGGTGTTGTCCAGCAGGTCGATCCCCATCGACTGGGCCAGCCGGCGTGCGGGGTCGATGGTGAGCACGACCGCCCGGCGGCCGCGCTCGGCCGCCCGTACCCCGAGGGCGGCGGCGGTCGTCGTCTTGCCCACCCCGCCGGCGCCGCAGCACACGATGATGCGGATGCCCGGGTCATCGAGCAGTGGATCGATCTCGAGCAGCGGTGTGTCCCGCAGGGTGCTGCCATGCGTCATCGACGACGTCATCCGTTCACTCCGGTCATCGGGCGTCCGTCCCGGCATCGGCTCCGGCGTCCACTCCGAGCTTTCGCAGTTCGGTCGCCAGCTGGTAGAGCCCCGCCAGGTCGACCCCCTCGCTCAGCAGCGGGAGTTCGTACGCCGGCAGCTTCAGTGCCTCCAGCGCGGCACGCTGCTCGCGCTCCAGCTCGACGCGCTGGGCATGCTCGGCGGCCTGCTCCAGCAGCGGTCCCACCAGCTTGGCCGCGCCGCTGACGCCCGCTCCGGTCAGCGACTTGGCGATGTCCTTGCGACGTCCGGCGGTCGCGGCGGTCCGGACCGCCTCCTCGTCGAGGATGTGCGGCCGCACCATGTTCACGATCACCTTGCCGGTGGGGAGGTCCGCGGCGCGCAGCTCGGCGATGCCGTCCGCGGTCTCCTGAACGGGCATCTCCTCCAGCAGCGTCACCAGGTGCACCGCGGTCTCGGCGGACTTGAGGACGCGCATCACGGCCTGGGCCTGGTTGTGTATCGGGCCGATCTTGGCGAGCCCCGCGACCTCGTCGTTGACGTTCAGGAAGCGGGTGATGCGGCCGGTCGGAGGGGCGTCCATGACGACGTGGTCGTAGGCGTACCGGCCCTGCTTGTCCCGGCGACGCACGGCCTCGCAGGCCTTGCCCGTCAGCAGCACGTCCCGCACGCCCGGAGCGATGGTCGTGGCGAAGTCGATCGCGCCGAGCTTCTTCAGGGCCCGGCCGGCCGACCCGAGTTTGTAGAACATCTGGAGGTAGTCGAGGAGGGCCCGCTCGGCGTCGATGGCCAGCGCGTGCACCTCACCGCCGCCGGGCGCTACGGCGATCTTGCGTTCCTCGTAGGGCAGCGCCTCCGTCTCGAAGAGCTGCGCGATGCCTTGCCTGCCCTCGACCTCGACGAGGAGGGTGCGCTTTCCCTCCGTCGCGAGGGCGAGCGCGAGGGCCGCGGCGACCGTCGTCTTACCGGTACCGCCCTTGCCGCTGACGACCTGGAGCCTGCTCACGTCCTGGAGCCTAACCAGTCGACCCGCGGGCTAAGCGACCCCGGGTCGCGTTGGGCGGGTCAGGCGCACCGGGCGTCTCGCGTGCCGCGCGAACCTGTGTCGCGGGGCCGCCCACCGGTGCGGCTACAGTCGGCTCCATGACCAAGTGGGAATACGCGACCGTGCCCCTTCTCGTGCACGCGACCAAGCAGATCCTGGACACCTGGGGCGAGGACGGCTGGGAGCTCGTCCAGGTCGTCCCCGGGCCGAACAACCCCGAGCAGCTCGTGGCCTACCTCAAGCGGGAGAAGTCATGAGCGGGACGGTCGAGGCCAAGCTCGCCGAACTCGGGCTGACGCTGCCCGCCGTCGTCCCGCCGCTGGCGGCGTATCAGCCGGCCGTGCAGTCGGGCCCGTACGTCTACACCTCGGGGCAGCTCCCGATGGTGGAGGGCAAACTTCCGGTCACCGGCAAGGTCGGTGCGGAGGTCACCCCGGAGGAGGCCAGGGAGCTGGCCGCCACCTGTGCTCTGAACGCGCTGGCCGCCGTGAAGTCCATCGCCGGCGACCTGGACCGGATCGCCCGGGTCGTGAAGGTGGTCGGTTTCGTCGCCTCCGCCTCCGACTTCACCGGACAGCCCGGCGTGGTCAATGGGGCGAGTGAGCTGCTCGGAGCGGCCCTCGGTGACAAGGGCGTGCACGCGCGCAGCGCCGTGGGTGTCGCCGTACTGCCGCTGGACGCGCCCGTCGAGGTCGAGATCCAGGTGGAGCTGGTCCAGGGCTGATGTGAGAGGGCCCGGGCGCCCCGGGCCCTCGCCGGGCGAGCCCCGGGACCCGAGGCCCGGGCCCTCGCGGGAGAGCGGCCCGGAGCCGGGCGAGGCGGGGAAGGCGGGAACGCGTCCGCCGACAGGTCACCGGAGGGAAGACGTCCGCCGGCCGGGCACCGGCCGAACCGCCGGATGTGCGAGACCGGCCGGGCCGCCCTGCCCGCCGCCGCTGGCCGGCCACCCCTCGAACATCCGCGCGTGAACGCATAGCATCCGGCCATGTCCAATGGTCAGTGGTACCCACCGGAATGGCCCGACCGGATCCGGGCGCTCGCCGCGGGCGAGATCACCGTCGTCGTCCCCCGGCGGGCGGCGACCGTGATGCTGCTCAAGGACACCTCCGAGGGTGCACACGTCCATATGCTGCGCCGCCGCGCATCCATGGCCTTCGCCGGGGGTGCGTACGTCTACCCCGGCGGCGGAGTGGACGAGCGCGATGCCCGGCAGGTGCGCTGGGCGGGTCCCTCGCCGGCCGAGTGGGCGCGGCGGCTCGGCGTCGAGGACGAGGCGTCCGCGCAGGCCATCGTCTGCGCGGCGGTCCGGGAGACCTATGAGGAGGCCGGGGTCCTGCTGGCGGGGGAGACCGGGGACTCCGTCGTCGAGGACACCACGGGCGACGACTGGGAGGCCGACCGGGCCGCGCTCGTCGACCGGAAGCTGTCCTTCGCCGAGTTCCTGGACCGCAGGGGCCTGGTGCTGCGGTCGGACCTGCTGGAGGCCTGGGCCCGCTGGATCACTCCGGAGTTCGAGCCGCGCCGCTTCGACACCTGGTTCTTCGTCGCCTCGCTGCCGCACGGACAGCGGACCAGGAACGCCTCGACCGAGGCGGACCGCACGGTGTGGATCCGGCCCGCGGACGCCGCCGCGGGATACGACAGGGGCGACCTGCTGATGATGCCGCCGACGATCGCCACACTGCGGGTCCTGGGGCGGTTCGCCACCGCCGCGGAGGCCCTCGCGGCGGCCGCCGGGCAGGACCTCGCGCCGATCCTGGCCCAGGCACGTCTGGAGCACGGGGAACTGGTGCTCAGCTGGCCCGGCCACGAGGAGTTCACCAAGCACGTCCCCTCCTCGGGTCGGACTGGTCCGGCCGATCCGGCCGATCCGACGGGAGGCACGCGATGACGAACGCATCGGCGCTGCCGGGTCAGCCGCGCGGCGCGGTGGTCTCGGGGAGCGCGACCTCCCGCACGATCAACGTCCTGGCGCCCAATCCGTCCGCGATGACCCTGGACGGGACCAACACCTGGATCGTCGCCGAGCCCGACTCCGATCTCGCCGTCGTCGTCGATCCGGGCCCGCTGGACGACGGGCACCTGCGGAACGTCGTCGCGGCGGCCGAGGAGGCCGGCAAGCGGATCGCCCTGACCCTGCTCACCCACGGACATCCGGACCACGCCGAGGGAGCCGGCCGGTTCGCCGAGCTGACCGGCACGAGGGTGCGCGCCCTCGACCCCGCGCTCCGGCTCGGCGACGAGGGACTGGCCGCGGGGGACGTGATCCGTACCGGCGGTCTCGAGCTGAGGGTCGTGCCGACCCCCGGGCACACGGCGGACTCGCTCTGCTTCCATCTCCCCGCCGACCGGGCCGTGCTGACGGGCGACACCATCCTCGGCCGGGGCACGACGGTCGTCGCGCATCCTGACGGCCGCCTCGGCGACTACCTGGACTCGCTGCGCCGGCTGAGGTCCCTGACCGTGGACGACGGTGTGCACACGGTGCTCCCGGGACACGGACCGGTGCTGGAGGACGCCCAGGGCGCGGTGGAGTTCTATCTCGCCCATCGGGCGAACCGGCTCGCGCAGGTCGAGACGGCCGTGGAGAACGGCCATCGCTCGGCGGCCGATGTGGTCGCACACGTGTACGCGGACGTCGACCGGTCGCTGTGGCCCGCGGCGGAGCTCTCGGTGCGGGCGCAGCTCGAGTACCTGCAGGAGCACGGTCTCATCTAGCGCCTTCGCTCCGGGCCGACCCGAGGCTTCGTGCCGGCTGAGCCCGCCCTCGCCGCCGGCCGTCGCCCGAGCCCCGCCCGGAGCGGTGCTCCAGCGCTCCTCCGGCCCTTCCGGGTCGGGAGGGGGAGGTCTTCGGGCGAGGCGGGAAGCGCCCGGTCGGGAGGGCGGGACCGCGGCCCGTATGCCCCACCCCGCTTCGGGGCCCGCGACCCGTGTGCCTTACGCTCCGCTTGCTTTCAGCGTTCCGTGCCTGTCGGTACATGGGGGGAAACCGTGTTCGTCGTGTCCATCCTGCTCGTCGTCGCCGCCGTGGTGATGTTCTTCGTGGCCCGGGGCGGCGGGCCACGCGGCCTCAGGATCGGTGCCGCCGCCGCGCTCATCGCCGGCCTCTTCGCCGGTATCGCCAGCATGGTGTACGTCATCAGTGCCTACGAGGTCGGCGTCCCGGTCGCCTTCGGCAAGGTCGGGTCGCCGATGACGTCCGGTATGCACGTCAAGTCGCCCTTTACGAGCGTCACGACGTTCTCGACCCGGCCGGTCGACCTCAACCTGTCCGACAAGGACGTGATCGAGGTGCGTTCCAGCCAGGGTGGGGTCATGTACGCGGAGGTGACGGTCAAGTGGGCCGTGACGCCGGCGAAGGCCGTGGAGCTCTACAAGCTGGCCGGCAGCGAGGACGCCATCCAGCAGCGACTGGTCTACCCGGACAGCCGCGAGATCGTTCGCAACGTCTTCGCCCGCTACACCAGCGAACAGGGCTACACATCGGCGCGCGAGAAGATCAACTCGGAGATCGGCCGGCTCGTCAAGGAGCGGCTGGCTCCGCGCGGCATCGACGTGACCACGGTGAACCTGCGCAATGTGAAGCCGTCCGACCGCCTGCAGGACCAGATCGACCGCAAGATCCAGCAGCAGCAGGCCACGGAACGGGCGACCGAGGCGGCCCGCACGGCGAAGGCCGAGGCCGAGCGGCGCAGGATCGAGGCCGAGGGCATCGCCCGGGCGAACAAGATCCTCAACGATTCGCTGACGGACA
The DNA here is from genome assembly GCF_027460265.1 of Streptomyces sp. WMMC940. Classification (NCBI taxonomy): domain Bacteria; kingdom Bacillati; phylum Actinomycetota; class Actinomycetes; order Kitasatosporales; family Streptomycetaceae; genus Streptomyces; species Streptomyces sp. WMMC940. Next base: position 3,365,299 of record NZ_JAPZBC010000001.1, on the reverse strand, counting down.
AGGTCCTGACGAACCAGTGCATCGAGGCCTACAAGGAGGCCGCGGTCAAGAACCCCGTGTACGCCGTTCCGTGCGGCGGCGGGACCGGGAACCCACTGATCGTGGACGGCGGCAAGCGCTGAGCGACCGTACGCGGGTGTCCTGACGCGCCCGGGGACGCCCGGGACGTGCGAAGGTGCCACCGGCGACCGTCCGCCGGGGGACCCTGCGTGCGTGTGGTGCGGGGCGCGATGTGCGCCCCGCGCCCCCGGCGCACGCCGGGCCCGGGGTGCGCGTCCGACCGTCTCACGGCCCGGTGCGGGGCATAGGGCTCGTGGGCGCGGCCGTAAGCGCCCGGCGGGGGCCGGGCGGGCCAACGGAACGCCTAACGGGAACGCTTGGCGAGGCGTTCCACGTCGAGCAGGATGACGGCGCGGGCCTCGAGGCGGAGCCAGCCGCGCTGTGCGAAATCGGCCAGCGCCTTGTTCACCGTCTCGCGGGAGGCGCCGACGAGCTGGGCCAGCTCTTCCTGGGTCAGGTCGTGGACGACGTGGATGCCCTCCTCCGACTGCACGCCGAAGCGACGCGAAAGATCGAGGAGTGCCCGGGCGACACGGCCGGGAACGTCGGAGAAGACCAGGTCGGACATCTGGTCGTTGGTCTTGCGCAGCCTGCGGGCGACGGCGCGCAGCAGGGCGGTGGCCACCTCGGGGCGCGCGTTCAGCCAGGGCTGCAGGTCGCCGTGGCCCAGGCCGAGGAGCTTGACCTCGGTGAGGGCGGTGGCGGTCGCGGTGCGCGGACCGGGGTCGAAGAGGGACAGCTCACCGATCAGCTCACCGGGGCCGAGCACGGCCAGCATGTTCTCCCGGCCGTCGGGCGAGGTGCGGTGGAGCTTGACCTTGCCCTCGGTGACCACGTAGAGGCGGTCGCCGGGGTCGCCCTCGTGGAAGAGCGCGTCGCCGCGGGCGAGCGTCACTTCACTCATCGAGGCGCGGAGCTCCGCGGCCTGCTCGTCATCGAGCGCCGCGAAGAGCGGGGCGCGCCGCAGAACGTCGTCCACGAGTTCTCTCCTTGTCGACCTGCTCAGGGGACGGTGGTCCCCATGATGCCGCACACCAAAACAGTGCGATCGATCACAAGGGCCCGACACAAGTTTGACGCACCGGCCCTTCCTGTCGTGAGGCAGGGGCCGATTCGAGTGGTGATCCGCCATGGCCGGGGCGGATGTCCGTGGCGGCCCTTAGGCTGGCCGGGTGTCCAATTCGCCGGTGAGAGCGCAGGCCGAGGGGGCCATCAGGGTGGCAGGGCAGCAGGATTCCGCTGTGGGCGAACACGACTCGCCTCTACCGACAAAAGCAGCAAAAGCGAAGAACAGGACTAGCTCCATGGCTTCCCCGGAGACGCGGCGGGCGGCCGCGCGGAAGACACCGGAGGCGAGGGCGACTGCGGCGAAGAAGACCGCGGTCAAGAAGAGCGCCGCCCGGAAGGCCCCGGCCGGAGCTGTGGCCGGGACCTCTGCCGTGGAGCCGGCGGGGGCCTCCAAGGCCACGGCCGCATCCAGGAGGGCCGCCGCGAAGAAGGCAGTCCCCGCGAAGAAGGCAGCCACCGTGAAGAAGGCCGGAGCCTCCAGGACGGCGGCCAAGGCGCCGGCCGCGCCGGCCGGCAAGCCCGAGTCCAGGCCCGCGATGGTGCGCCGTGCTCGGAGGATCAACCGCGAGCTGGCCGACGTGTACCCGTACGCACATCCCGAGCTCGACTTCCTGAACCCCTTCCAGTTGCTCGTCGCCACGGTGCTGTCCGCCCAGACCACGGACCTGCGGGTGAACCAGACGACGCCTGCGCTCTTCGTGAAGTACCCGACGCCCGAGGACATGGCCGCGGCCGTGCCGGAGGAGCTGGAGGAGCTCATCAGGCCGACCGGCTTCTTCCGGGCGAAGGCGAAGTCCCTCCTCGGCCTCTCCAGGGCCTTGCGGGACGACTTCGGCGGAGAGGTTCCGGGGCGGCTGGAGGACCTGGTCTCGCTGCCGGGAGTGGGGCGCAAGACGGCCTTCGTCGTGCTGGGGAACGCGTTCGGGGTCCCCGGTATCACCGTCGACACCCACTTCATGCGGCTGGCCCGCCGATGGAAGTGGACCGAGCAGGAGGACCCGGTCAAGATCGAGGCGGAGATCGCGGAGATCTTCCCCAAGAGCGAGTGGACGATGCTCTCCCACCGGGTGATCTTCCACGGTCGCCGGATCTGCCACGCCCGCAAGCCCGCCTGTGGCGCCTGCCCCATCACACGTCTGTGCCCCTCGTACGGGGAGGGCGAGACCGACCCGGAGAAGGCGAAGAAGCTCCTCAAGTACGAGAAGGGCGGCTTCCCCGGACAGCGTCTGAACCCTCCGCCCGACTACCCGGGCAAGCCCGCGCCCCCGCTGGGGGCCGGGTGATCCATCCGAGCACCTGCCGCCGGACCGGAGCGCCGGCGGCAGGGTCCTGGCCTCCGGTTCCGCTGTGGCCCGGGGCCGGCGGCCTCGTCGTTCCTCCGGGGCCCGCCGTTCCGTCCTCCTGCCGGGCCTCCAGAGCCGCGCCGGAGCCCGGGTCTGCCCGAGCCGGCCGGAACGATCCCGGCCGCCGCACGCGTTGCACACCACGGGGGTGCCCATGACACGCACACATGAGACATACGACGGCGATGTGGTCGTGAGCAGCGACGGCCTGCCCGAGTGGCTGCAGCCCGTCGAGCGGTCCGTGGGGACGATCGCTCCCGAGCAGCTCAGCCGGTTCCTCCCGCCCGAGAGCGGCGGAGGGCGGCAGTCCGCCGTGCTGATCCTCTTCGGGGACGGTGCCCGGGGCCCCGAGCTGCTGCTCATGGAGCGGGCGAGCAGCCTGCGCTCCCACGCGGGCCAGCCGTCGTTCCCGGGCGGCGCCCTCGACCCCGAGGACGGGGATCCGGCCACCACCGGGCCGCTCCGCGCGGCCCTGCGGGAGGCGGAGGAGGAGACGGGGCTGGATCCGTCCGGCGTCCAGATCTTCGGGGTGCTGCCCCGGCTGTACATCCCGGTGAGCGGCTTCGTCGTGACCCCTGTCCTCGGCTGGTGGCGGGACCGCTCCCCGGTCGCCGCCGTCGACCCCGCCGAAACCGCCCGGGTCTTCACGGTGCCCGTGGCGGATCTCACGGACCCCGCGAACCGGGTCACGAGCGTCCACCCCAGCGGCCACCTCGGTCCGGCATTCCTGGTCGAATCGGCTCTGGTCTGGGGATTCACCGCCGGAGTGATCGACCGCATCCTTCATTTCGCCGGCTGGGAACGCCCATGGGACCGGGCCAGGCAGGTCCCGCTCGACTGGCGCGCATGAGACCGTTGCCCAGGTGTTGTGTTTCTCCGGTGGCCGGTCCGGCGTCACCGGGAGCTGATCCGGAAGCTTCCTGCCGGACGAAGTGCCGGACGAGGAAACTGCGAGGCTAATGACGGTGAACGTGCTGGACATCCTGCTGCTGCTCGCCGCCGTGTGGTTCGCCGTCGTCGGATACCGTCAGGGCTTCGTCGTCGGCATCCTGTCGGTGATCGGGTTCCTCGGCGGTGGACTCGTCGCCGTCTATCTGCTCCCGTTCCTCTGGGACCGGGTGACGAACGGGACGGAGGTGTCCACGGCAGCGGCGATCGTCGCCGTCGTGATCGTGATCGTCTGCGCGTCCGTCGGGCAGGCCCTCACCACCCACCTCGGCAACAAGCTCCGGCGGTACATCACGTGGACCCCGGCACGCGCGCTCGACGCGACCGGCGGCGCCCTCGTGAACGTCGTCGCGATGCTGCTGGTGGCCTGGATCATCGGCCTCCTCGTCGCCGGCACCACCCTGCCCCCGTTCGGCACGGAGGTCCGGAACTCCAAGATCCTTCACGGTGTCTCCCGGGTGCTGCCGGAGCAGGCGCCCACGTGGTTCGACGACTACCGGTCCATCCTCGCGCAGAACGGCTTCCCGCACGTCTTCAGCCCCTTCGCCAACGAGCCCATCACCGAGGTCAGGCCGCCGGACCGGGCGCTGGTCGACAGCCCGGTCGCGGCCCGCGCCCAGCGGTCCATCGTCAAGGTCGTCGGCACCGCGCAGAGCTGCAACAAGGTGCTCGAGGGCACCGGCTTCGTCTTCGCCGAGCGCCGGGTCATGACGAACGCGCACGTCGTGGGCGGAGTGGACGAGCCGACCGTGCAGATAGGCGGCGAGGGCCGACGCTACGACGCCAAGGTCGTCCTCTACGACTGGCAGCGCGACATCGCCGTACTGGACGTACCCGACCTGAAGGCACCGCCCCTCCGCTTCACGGACGGGGACGCCCGCACCGGTGACAGTGCCATCGTCGCGGGCTTCCCGGAGAACGGGTCGTACGACGTCCGCCCGGCGCGCGTCCGCGGTCGTATAGACGCCAAAGGTCCCGACATCTACCGCCGCGGCGAGGTGCGCCGCGATGTCTACTCGCTGTTCGCGACGGTCCGCCAGGGCAACTCCGGCGGCCCACTGCTCACCGCCGACGGCCAGGTCTACGGCGTGATCTTCGCCCGGTCCCTCGACGACGCCGACACCGGTTACGCGCTGACGGCGGACGAGATCCGCGACGACATCAGGCTCGGCCGCATGGCCAACCAGGAGGTCGACAGCCAGGGCTGCGCGCTCTGACGCTCGCCGCCGCCGCACGGATGCGTGACGGCCGGCACTGCCCCCGGCCCGGACGTCAGCCGGTCCGGATCCGTGTCACGGCCCGGGCGCACGGCAGGCGTGGGGAGGTCCCTCGACCGTGTGCCACGTGTGCCTTCCGGCCCGGGCGCACGGCTCCTGTCCGTACCCTCCGGGCACGGACGCCCGCTGTGTCGTCTCTGACGCCGGAGTCAGAGGCGCCCCGTGCCGGCCGGGCATACGTGTGCCCGGGCATGACCCGTGCCGGGTAACAGCCGCCCGGATGTGTGGGCACCCCGGAGAGCAGCACCTCTGCCACACGGCTGTCCCGCGGAAGGCGTGTGCACCCCGCAGGTCTCCGCGTCCACGGAGTGTCCGCCCCTGTGGAGACGTGCGTGAGAAGGTGACACGGACGCCGTTGTGACGACGTCAGCCGCGAGGATGGCGCAGTCGTGCCGAGACCCAGCGGGCCCTGCGGCGGAGGATGCGCGGAATCCCGAGACGGGGATCATGGCCCCGCCCCTGGGGGCCGCCCCTTTCGTCCGCTACCGGCGCGGAGGCCGAGCGGGAGTTGCGTGCTGTGTCACTGTAGTCGTGCGTCCAGCCCATACCCCGACGTGTGCCCGTGCCCCAAGGTCGGTAACCGCGTCTGGGCCCGCCAATTGGCCTATGCGCCAGGCAATCCCCCTTCGTCGCACACCCGTTCGCGGGGCGGTGGTCCCCGACCGGCGTCCTGGCGGTTCTTCGTCGGGATCGGCTCCGGCGGGCCGGGGCACGCCGCGTCCGCGCGGCCGGGGGTCAGCGGTCGGGCTCGGGGTCCTTCAGCCAGTTGATGAGCTCGTTGGAGAACGCCGCGGGGTCCTCCTCATGGGGGAAGTGGCCGAGTCCGTCGAACAGCCGCCAGCGGTACGGGGCTTCGACGTACCGGCCCGAGCCCGCCGCGCTGCGCGTACGCATCGCCGGGTCCAGCGAGCCGTGGAGATGGAGTGTCGGCACCCGGACGGGGCGCTTCATCCTGCGGTTGAACTGGATGCCGTCCGGACGCGCGATCGACCGCACCATCCACCGGTACGGCTCGATCGAGCAATGCGCCGTCGACGGGATGGTCATGGCCCGGCGGTAGACGTCGAGCGTGTCCTCCTCGGGGGGGCACGGACCGGACCACTCCCGGATCAGCCGGCCCACCAAGGCCGCGTCGTCCGCGAGGAGCTGACGCTCCGGCAGCCATGGTCGCTGGAAGCCCCACACATACGATCCGGCGCGGCTCTGTGCGAAGTCGCCGAGCATCGAGGAGCGCCAGCGGCGTGGGTGCGGCATCGAGGAGACGGCGAGCCGGCGGACGAGCTTGGGCCGCATCACGGCCGCCGTCCAGGCGAGGTAGCCGCCGAGGTCGTGTCCGACGAGGGCCGCGTCGGGCTCGCCGAGGGACCGTACGACGCCGGTGATGTCGAGTGCGAGGTTGGCCGGGTCGTAACCCCGGGGCGTACGGTCGCTGCCTCCCACGCCGCGGAGGTCCATCGCGACCGCGCGGAAGCCCGCGTCGGCCAGCGCGGTCAGCTGGTGCCGCCAGGTCCACCAGAACTGCGGGAAGCCGTGCAGGAGCAGCACCAGCGGTCCGTCGCCCAGTTCCGCGATGTGGAAGCGCGCACCGTTGGCCGCCACGTCGCGATGGGTCCAGGGACCATCGATCCGCACGGGGCCGCCGTTTCCGTTTCCGGTGCTGTTTCCGTTGCCGACTGAGGGCGTATCGGGTGCCGTCATGCGGACGAGCGTGCCACAGATGTGGACACGTCCTTGGCCCCTCGGGGGTGCGGCTTGGCGTTCTGGAGCACGGCGGCCGTCTGCTTGGCCGAGGCGATGGAGCGCTCCGGCGGCTTGACCTTCTTGAACTTGGTCATGGCCAGCAGCGCCGCCAGGCCCGCGAGCAGCAGGAACGCCGCTCCCACGATCAGGAACGACCAGGCGAGTCCCAGGCCGAGATTGTGGATGCCGTAGGCGGCGGCGAAGCTCAGCACCGGCAGGGAGAACAGGGCGAGCACCCCGGCGACCGTGCCGGCCACTCCGCCCGTCACCCCCCGCTTGACGTCCTGCCTGAGTTCGGCCTTGGCCAGCGCGATCTCGTCGTGCACCAGGGCGGACATCTCAGCGGTCGCCGTCGCCACCAGCTGTCCCATGGTCTTGTCCGCGCCGGCCAGCCGAACCGGTCCGACCACGTCGCCCGCGGCTTCGACGGTGGTGGTCGTGCTGCCGGGGTCGCTCATCGGTGACTCCCTCATCTCTGCTTCGGATCTGCTGTCAGATCATGCCGGACTGTCGCCGTCGCCGCGCGACGCACCCGCGACTTCCGCCATGCGCCGGTGCTCCGCGGCCCTCTTCTCGTAGATCTCGGCCATCCGCAGGTGGTACTCAGGGTTGTCCTGTTCGTACACGTCCGGGATGCCGTCCTGGTCCTCGTCGCGGTCCTCCGCCTCGCAGAGGGCCTGGTACTTGCGTACCCGTAGTTTCAGGAGCACACAGGCGATCACCGCGGCGATCAGGGACCCGAGCAGCACGGCCGCCTTGACCTCGTCCGTCAGGGCGGCGTCGCCGGCGAAGGCCAGCTCGCCGATGAGCAGGGAGACGGTGAAGCCGATGCCGGCCAGCGACGCGACGGCGAAGACGTCCGGCCAGGCAAGGTCCTCGTTGAGCTCTGCCCTGGTGAAGCGGGCGGCGAGCCAGGTGCCGCCGAAGATGCCGATGGTCTTGCCGACCACGAGGCCGAGCACGACCCCGAGGGGCTCGGGGCGCGTGAAGACGGCGTGCAGTGCGCCGCCCGAGACGCTGACCCCGGCGGAGAACAGCGCGAACAGCGGTACGGCGAGGCCGGCCGAGATCGGCCGCACGAGGTGCTCGATGTGCTCGCCGGGGGACTGCTCCTCGCCCTCGCGCCGGGTGCAGCGCAGCATCAGGCCCATGGCGACGCCGGCGATGGTGGCGTGGACGCCGCTGTTGTACATGAGTCCCCAGATGACCAGGGCCAGCGGGACGTAGACGTACCAGCCGCGCACGCCCTTGCGCAGCAGCAGCCAGAAGACCGCGAGGCCGGCCAGGGCCCCGCCGAGCGCGGCGAAGTTCAGATCGCTGGTGAAGAAGATCGCGATGATCAGGATCGCGAAGAGGTCGTCGACGACGGCGAGGGTGAGGAGGAAGGCGCGGATCGCGGACGGGAGCGATGTGCCGATCACCGCCAGCACCGCGAGGGCGAAGGCGATATCGGTGGCCGTGGGCACCGCCCAGCCCGCCAGAGAGCCGCCGCCGGCGCTGCTGACCAGCGTGTAGACGAGTGCGGGGGCCGCCATACCGCACACGGCGGCGATGACGGGGAGCGCCGCGGCCTTGGGGTCGCGCAGTTCGCCCGCGACGAGCTCCCGCTTGAGCTCGATACCGGCGACGAAGAAGAAGATCGCCAGAAGCCCGTCGGCCGCCCAGTGCTGGATGGACAGGTCGAGCCCGAGGGACGCCGGGCCCAGATGGAAGTCGGCCACGGCCTCGTAGCTGCGGCCGAGGGGGGTGTTCGCCCAGAGGAGTGCGGCGACTGCTGCGGCCAGCAGCAGGATCCCGCCGACGGTCTCGGTGCGCAGGGCGTCCGCCACGAAGTTCCGCTCGGGGAGGGAGAGGCGTCCGAGGAACTTGCGGGGGGTGGGGGTCGGCGCTGCCACGAGTGGGGACCTCCGGTCGGATAGGCACGGCAAAGCACATGCCGACCAGACTTCCCGGCGCACCTCGGTTTTCCTGTCGCGTCGTTGACGCGATTCCTTACCCTACCTAATGACCTCGGTGGGGGATGCGTCGGTACCATCGTCGATCTTCACCTTAGGTGCAAAAGGGGCACCCGGCGCGTTCGCTCCGGGTGCCCCTGGCGGTGACCTGCGGACTCAGTCCTCCGAGGCCGCCGTCGGCAGCTTGGACTGGATGAGCTCCATCACGGAGGAATCCGTGAGGGTCGTGACGTCACCGAGCTGGCGGTTCTCCGCCACGTCCCGGAGCAGCCGGCGCATGATCTTGCCGGACCGGGTCTTGGGCAGCTCGGCCACCGGCAGGACGCGCTTGGGCTTGGCGATCGGCCCGAGCGTCGCCCCGACGTGGTTGCGGAGCTCGGCGACGAGGCCCTCGTCCTCGCTCGCGGTCCCGCGCAGGATCACGAACGCCACGATGGCCTGGCCGGTCGTCTCGTCGGCCGCGCCGACGACGGCGGCTTCGGCGACCTTGGGGTGCGAGACCAGGGCCGACTCGACCTCGGTCGTCGAGATGTTGTGGCCGGAGACCAGCATCACGTCGTCGACGCGGCCCAGCAGCCAGATGTCGCCGTCGTCGTCCTTCTTCGCGCCGTCGCCCGCGAAGTACCGGCTCTCGAAGCGCGACCAGTAGGTGTCGATGAAGCGCTGGTCGTCGCCCCAGATGGTGCGGAGCATCGACGGCCACGGCTCGGTGAGGACCAGATAGCCACCGCCGCCGTCGGGCACCTCGCGGCCCTCGTCGTCGACGACGGTCGCGGCGATGCCGGGCAGCGGGCGCTGGGCCGATCCGGGCTTGGTCTCGGTGACGCCGGGCAGCGGCGAGATCATCATGGCCCCGGTCTCGGTCTGCCACCAGGTGTCCACGATGGGCGCGGTTCCGCCGCCGATGTGCTCCCGGTACCAGATCCACGCCTCGGGGTTGATCGGCTCGCCGACCGAGCCCAGGACGCGCAGGCTCGACAGGTCGAACTTGGCGGGGATGTCGTCGCCCCACTTCATGAACGTGCGGATCGCCGTCGGGGCCGTGTAGAGGATCGTGACGCCGTACTTCTGGACGATCTCCCAGAAGCGGCCCTGGTGCGGGGTGTCGGGCGTGCCCTCGTACATCACCTGCGTCGCGCCGTTGGCGAGGGGCCCGTACACGATGTACGAGTGGCCGGTCACCCAGCCGACGTCGGCCGTGCACCAGTAGACGTCGGTGTCCGGCTTGAGGTCGAAGACGGCGTGGTGGGTGTAGGCCGCCTGGGTGAGGTAGCCGCCGGAGGTGTGCAGGATCCCCTTGGGCTTACCCGTCGTGCCGGACGTGTACAGGATGAACAGCGGGTGCTCCGCGTCGAACGCCTCGGGGGTGTGCTCCGCCGACTGGCGGCCGACGACGTCGTGCCACCACACGTCCCGGCCCTCGGTGATCGCGGTGTCCTGGCCGGTGCGGCGGACCACCAGCACGTGCTCGACCTGCGGGCACTTGGCGACCGCCTCGTCGATGGCGGGCTTGAGGGCGCTGGGCTTGCCGCGGCGGTGGCCACCGTCGGCGGTGATCACCAGCTTGGCGTCGGCGTCCTGGATGCGGGACGCGACCGCGTCCGCCGAGAATCCGCCGAAGACGACCGAGTGCGCGGCGCCGATCCGGGCGCAGGCCAGCATCGCCACGGCGGCCTCGGGGATCATGGGCAGGTAGACCGCGACCCGGTCGCCCTTGCGGACGCCGAGCTCCGTCAGGGCGTTGGCGGCCCGGGAGACCTCGTCCTTGAGTTCCGCGTAGGTGAGGGACCGGCTGTCTCCCGGTTCGCCCTCGAAGTGGATGGCGACGCGGTCCCCGTGACCGGCCTCGACATGGCGGTCCACGCAGTTGTACGCGACGTTGAGCTTGCCGTCGGCGAACCACTTGGCGAAGGGCGGGTTCGACCAGTCCAGGGTCTCGGTCGGCTCCTCGGCCCAGCTGAGCCGCCGCGCCTGCTCGGCCCAGAAGCCAAGCCTGTCCGCCGCGGCCTGCTCGTACGCCTCCGCCGTCACGTTGGCGTGCGCGGCCAGCTCGGCCGGCGGTGCGAACCGCCGCTCTTCCTTCAAGAGGTTGGCCAGGCTCTCGTTGCTCACGACATCTCCCTTTCCCAGGGCGTCCTATGTGCCTATGTGTCCCAGGCCATAGCTCATCAGGCGGATGGCCGGGTGACAAGGGTCTTCAAGAAATTGGTTTAGACCTATTAGGGCGGTGGAGTGGCCTGTGGGACTCCCGGTCCGCCGTCCCGGGCGAGCGGCCCCTTCTCCCCGGGCGGTGGGGGGAAGGGGCCACTCGTACTCACGTATGCCACACCGGGTCGGTTCACTCCCGGTGAGCGGCTCGGGTGAGGGGTGTACCCCGGGGCTTCCCGTCCCTTGCGGAATGGCGGGTGGCCGAGTGGTGGGCGGGGCCCCGGAGGCGGTCTCCCGCTCGTCCGGCAGGCTCGGTGAGCGGCGGCACGCATGCGTCCGATCCGGTGATTAATCATCCCGGTTCGGCCTGTCTCCCCTGCTCCGTGATCCTTGGTGCGACCTTGTTCTGGTCCGCGATCGTACGGGCGTATCGATCGCACTTCACCGCACACGACGAAAGAGGGTGGACGGATGCTGCCCGCCGCACGGAGAGCCGTTCTCGGTGCCGTGGCCACCGCGCTCGTCATGGGCCTCGCCGCATGTTCCGGCGGTGACGGGGGGTCGGGGCTCTCCGGCGCCCTGGGAAACCAGCTCGGTCAGATCGGCGACGGCTCGACCTCGTACACCGGGGCACAACCGGGGCAGGCGCGCCCGGAGCGGCTGAAGCCGGGGCAGAAACCGCCGCAGTTCGTGGTGTTCTCCTGGGACGGGGCCGGCGAGGACGACATGAAGCTCTTCTCCCACTTCCGGGAAGTGGGCAGGAAGCACGGCATCACGATGACCTACTTCCTCAGCGGCGTGTACCTGCTCCCGGAGTCGAAGGCCGAGTTGTACGACCCGCCCCGGCACGAACGGGGCCGCTCCGACATCGGCTTCAACGACACCAAGGGCATCAAGGCCACCGTTCGCGAACTGCGGGGCGCCTGGCTGGACGGGAACGAGATCGGCACCCACTTCAACGGCCACTTCTGCGGTCCCCTGGGCGGTGGTGCCACCTGGACGCCCGAGGAGTGGAAGAGCGAGCTCGCCCAGGCCAGGTCGTTCGTGAAGAAGTGGCGGACCAATGCGGGCCTGCCGCACGAGCAGTCGCTGCCGTTCGACTACGACCGGGAGCTCATCGGCGCCCGTACGCCCTGCCTGGAGGGGCGTGACAACTTCCTGCGGGTCGCCGCGAAGCAGGGCTTCCGCTACGACAGCAGCGGCATCAGCGAGCAGATCTGGCCGGACAAGAAGCACGGACTGTGGGACCTCTCCCTGCAGCTGGTCCCCGTGCCCGGCCGATCCTTCGAGACGTTGTCCACGGACTACAACTTCATGATCAATCAGTCGGGCACCGCGAAGGGCGCCCCCAGCATGCACACCTTCTGGGGAAACCAGATGCGCGACGGGTTGATCAAGGGCTTCACCCGGGCCTACATGGGCAACCGTGCGCCGCTCGTCATCGGCAACCACTTCGAGTCGTGGAACGGCGGCGCCTATGTGCGCGCCGTCGAGCAGACCATCGGTTTCGTCTGTGTGCAACGTGACGTGCGATGCGTGTCGTTCCGTCAGCTCGTCGACTGGCTGGACGCGCAGGACCCCGAGGTGCTGAGGCGACTGCGTACCCTGCCCGTCGGCCGGGCGCCGAGGAGCGGCTGGAAGGACTTCCTGACCGCCACCTCCTCGGGGTCCGACAAACCGGGCGGGAGCACGTCCGGCCGGTCCGGCACGAAGGCCGTACCGGCTCCGGCCCGATCCGGCGCTTCCGCATCCGGTACGGCAGCATCCGGTACGGCAGCATCCGGCACGGCCGAATCCGGTACGGCCGCATCCCGCGCCGGCGGGGGAGGGACCGCGTCGGAGGCGAACTCCGCCCCCGGCGCGGGGGCAGCCACCGGTGCCTCCATCGCGGACGGCGTTCCCGCCGCGGGCCGGACGAGTCTGGTCTGGCCGGCCGCGAGCGGCCGCGGGCCCGTACCGGACCGGTTGGCGCACGACGGACCCGCGGCGATCAGGCCGGTTGCGGCGCGCTGAACTGCGCTGCCTGCTCGCCGAGCACGAAGTCGGGATCGACCTGGGCTGCCAGGTCGGCCCCGGTCTTCGCATTGCCCCAGCTCTCCGCGTTCTTCAGATGGAAGTGCACCATCTGCCGCGTGTACCGCGCCCAGTCGCGCCGCGCACAGGACGCGTCCGCCGACTGCCGCAGCGTGCGCAGCGCGGCCCGGTTGGGCTCCTCCAGTCGGGCGAACCGCGGCGGACGGCCCTTCTCCATCGACCGCACCCAGTCCGAATGCCCGACGGTCACGAGAAGGTCGTCGCCCACCTCGTCACGCAGGAACTCGAGATCGTCCGGTCCCTGCACCTTGTTGCCGACGACCTGGAGCGCGACTCCGAAGTCCCGGGCGTACTCCTTGTACTGCCGGTACACCGAGACGCCCTTGCGGGTGGGTTCGGCCACGAGGAACGTCATGTCGAACCGGGTGAACATGCCGGAGGCGAAGGAGTCGGAGCCCGCCGTCATGTCGACCACGACGTATTCGTCCGGGCCGTCGACGAGATGGTTCAGGCACAGCTCCACCGCCCCGACCTTGGAGTGGTAGCAGGCGACCCCGAGGTCCGACTCGGTGAACGGGCCGGTCGCCATCAGCCGGATCTGCCCGTCGTCGAGTCGTACCGTCCTGGCACAGGCGTCGTAGACCGGATTGTTCTCACGGACGCGCAGCAGCCGCGAGCCTCCTCCCGGAGGCGTTGTTTTGATCATGGTCTCCGCGGAGGTGATCCGCGGGTTGGTGCCGCGCAGGTACTCCTTGATGAGCGGCAGGTGCGCGCCCATCGCGGGCAGCGCCGCTGCCTCCTGCTCGTCGAGCCCGAGCGCCGCGCCCAGGTGCTGGTTGATGTCGGCGTCCACCGCGACGACATGGGCCTGCTGTGCGGCGAGGTGACGGATGAAGAGCGAGGACAGCGTCGTCTTGCCGCTACCGCCCTTTCCCACGAAAGCGATCTTCATGTTCACCTAAGGTAGCGGCATTGTCGCCCACGGTGCCCGGTGTGCGTGAAGAAGACCACTCCAACGTGGGGGTGCGGGCCCGGTGCGCGTAGCCTCCCTACCTATGAGTACGAACGCCTCTGACCCCTTGGCCGCACTGGGTGATCTTCCCGGGGTCGCGGATGCCGTGGACTCGGTGCGCAAGGCCGTCGACCGGGTCTACGGGCACCGCGTCATGCGCCGCCGCAGCAATGAGGTCACCTCCGAGGCGGCGCTCCGCGGGGCCCGGGCGTCCGCCGCGCTCTCGGGCGCGGACTGGGCGCTGGAGGAGGTGCGCCGGCGCACCGACTTCGGGAGCGAGGCGGAGGCTCGTACCGTGGGGGCCGCCCTCCGGCTGACCGCCGAGGCGGGACAGCTGTTGTCCATCTGGCGGCAGTCCCCGCTGCGCGTCCTGGCCCGGCTCCATCTGGTCGCGGAGGGCGGCGTCGCCCCCGACGAGTCGGTCGGCCGGCCGCGGCTGGCGGGGGAGAAGGTCGACGAGCCCCTGATCGAGGCGCCGCTGCCGGACGCGGACGAGGTCGCCGGGCGACTCGACGGGCTTTCGGGGCTGGTCATCGCGGGAAGTTCCGCCCCCGCACTGGTCATGGCCGCCGTGGTGCACGGCGAGCTGCTCGCCCTGCGCCCCTTCTCCTCGGCCAACGGGCTGGTCGCCCGGGCGGCGGAGCGCATCGTCCTCATCGGCAGCGGACTGGACCCCAAGTCGATCTGCCCCGCCGAGGTGGGTCACGCCGAGCTGGGCCGTACGGAGTACCTCGAGGCGTTCGACGGCTATCTGTCCGGGACCCCGGAGGGCATGGGCGCCTGGATCACCCACTGCGGCCGCGCCGTCGAACTCGGGGTGCGGGAGTCGACGGCCGTGTGCGAGGCGCTCCAGCGAGGAGCGGCGTGACCATGGGCGGGGCATCGTCCGGCCGGGCCAAGGGCACTGTTCGCAAAGTGCGTTGAGCGCGGCCAATCGCCGGGCGCAAGGGTTGCGGCGGTACCGGTTGGTACCGCCGCTGGCATGTCGGCCGAGTTACCAAGCGTCCTCGAGATGTTGCCCATCAGGTCGGGAACTTTGCCCGTCACCTGGTGCGGCTGGCCCGTAATCGACGGGTCGACGTCGCGTGGGTGCTCAGCGTCCATGCTCGGTCCGTGGGGCCTTTGTTGCGTAGAAGGTGATCCTCTCGGATGTCCCAGGTCTCGCGGGCCGTTAATTCCTTTGTACTCCAGCGGTACGACAAGCGGAACCCCTGACCGCACTTTTTACTTTCAATCTCAAATCCGGGCAAAGGCAGCGGCGCTGCGGCGCCGGTTGGTGTACCAGACGAGGCCGGCGGTGGCCGCTGCCGCTCCCACCGCCGCAGCCGCGAGGAGTGCGGGGCGCGCGGGCATCGTGAAGCCCGGAATGCGCTGCTTCAGTCGCACCGGGCGGACGAAGACGAGCGTCGGCCAGCCGCGTGAGGAGGCCTCACGGCGCAGTGCCCGGTCGGGGTTGACCGCGTACGGATGACCCACGGCCTCCAGCATCGGGACGTCGGTGATGGAGTCGCTGTAGGCGTAGCAGCGTTCGAGGTCGTACCCCTCGGCCGCGGCGAGCTCCTTGACCGCCTCGGCCTTGGTGGGTCCGTACGCGTAGTACTCCACCTCTCCGGTGAAGCAGCCGTCCTCGCCGACCACCATCCGCGTGGCCACCACGCGGTCGGCGCCCAGCAGCTCGCCGATCGGCTCGACGACCTCGGCGCCCGAACTCGAGACGATGACGACGTCGCGGCCGGCGGTGTGGTGCTCCTCGATCAGGGAGGCCGCCTCGTCGTAGATGATCGGGTCGATCAGATCGTGCAGGGTCTCGGCGACGATCTCCTTCACCTGCTGCACGTTCCAGCCTTTGCAGAGCGCGGAGAGGTACTTCCGCATCCGCTCCATCTGGTCGTGGTCGGCCCCGCCCGCGAGGAAGACGAACTGGGTGTACGCCGTTCTGAGCACGGCGCGGCGGTTGATCAGCCCACCGTGGTAGAAGGACTTGCTGAAGGTCAGCGCCGACGACTTCGCAATGACCGTCTTGTCCAGGTCAAAGAAGGCTGCTGTGCGCGGCAAGGAGTGGTTTTCCACGACGCAGAGCATATGCGCCCTCCATTCGGCGTAAGGTGGGGCGCGTGGGTTTGCCTGAGAAGGCTCTCGGGTACACCATGGAAGTCACGGATCGTTCGCGACCGTGCTAACCCGGTCCGACTCCTCCCCCCCCGAGTCGGCCGTGGGGACGACCCCCGCTCTCCCCCCCGGCGGGGGTCGTCGCATGTCCGGACGCATTTTCGCCTTCCGCTGCTGATCGTCCTCACCTCCGTACGCCTGGAACGCGTCACTCCGCTGTTCCCCGCCTTGCGTCACTCTGCGTGATTGATGCGCTGCGCTGCGGAAGTCATGCCGGAAGTCACCGGTACGGGCTAACGGGATATTCACAAGCGGTGAGTCGTCCACAGTTTTTGGAGCAAGATCCACACGATTTTCCGCTGCCCTGCACGGTGATTACGTCCGCGAACTTCGCGGGCCGAAGGAATCACTGATCCCGCATCGATCCCGCCTCCGGTGGGAGCGGTGCGGGAACGCACGCGGGGCCGGTCGGCCGGCTTCCGCGGGAGGCGCCGCCACAGCGCGGCGAGAGGGGGAGACATCGTGGTGCGACACGGGACGTCCGGTGCCATCGGCAGGACCGCCCCACGGGGCACGGCCGGGGCCGCCGGCGGGGACGGGGGGCCTGCCGAGCGCCGGTTGGGACCCTTGATCATTACGGAGGATCCGGCGCTCCTGGACGACCTGCTGAGACTGTGCGCCGCCGCCGGCGCCGAGCCGCAGGTCCATCACGCGGTGCCGGAGGACGCGGGCGGCTGGGAAGCGGCCCCACTGGTCCTGGTCGGCGATGACGCGGCCGCCCGGTGTCTGGGGGCCACTCGCAGACGCGGTGTGCTCCTCGTCGGGCGCGACCAGGACGATCCACAGGTGTGGCGCCGGGCGGTGGAGATCGGCGCCGAGTGTGTGCTGCGGCTTCCCGACGCCGAGGGCTGGCTCGTCGACAGGATCGCCGATGTCGCGGAGGGCGTGGGGCGGCCCGCACTGACCGTCGGTGTGATCGGCGGGCGTGGCGGGGCCGGTGCGTCCACGCTGGCCTGCGCGCTCGCCGTGACCGCGGCCCGTGAGGGCAGGCGCACGATGCTCGTCGACGGGGATCCGCTCGGCGGCGGCCTCGACGTCCTTCTCGGCGGGGAGCAGCAGGAGGGCCGGCGCTGGCCCGACTTCGCGGCCTCCAGAGGCCGGGTCGCGGGCGGCGCGCTTGAGGAGTCGCTGCCATCGGTGCACGGACTGCGGGTGCTCAGCTGGGACCGAGGGGACTCGGTGACGATTCCGCCGGAGGCCATGCGGTCGGTGCTGGCAGCGGCACGCAGACGCGGTGGAGTCGTCGTCGTGGACCTGCCCCGCCGAGTCGACGAAGGGACGGCTGAGGCGCTGGCGCAGTTGGACGTCGGGCTCCTCGTGGTGCCGGGCGACCTGCGTGCGGTCTCCGCCGCACGTCGGGTCGCGTCGGCCGTCCGCATGGTGCTGGGGGATCTGCGGCTCGTCGTCCGAGGGCCGTGGGGCCCGGGGCTGGACGAGCGGTGGGTGGCGGAGGCGCTGGAACTGCAACTGGCCGGTGAAATCCCGCTGGAGGCCGGACTGTCCGCCGATCTCGACGCGGGAGTTCCGCCGGGCGCGGGGGAGCGGGACCCGCTGGCCAGGTTCTGTTCCGCCTTCTGGGCACGGGCGCTCACCGGTGGAGGTGCGGCGTGACGTCGGTCCTTCTGGAAGCGGTACGGCAACGGCTCGCCGAGAGCGGGGCCGAGCCCACTCCGGCCAGGGTGGCCGCGGCGCTGCGGGCGCAGGGACGGCTGCTCGGCGACGCGGAGGTCCTCGGCGCCGCCGAGGAACTGCGATGCGAACTGGTCGGCACCGGGCCCCTGGAGCCACTCCTCGCCGACCCCGCCGTGACCGATGTGCTGGTCTCGGCGCCCGACCGGGTGTGGGTCGACCGGGGTTGCGGACTCCGGCTCACCGAGGTGTGCTTCCCCGACGCGGCAGCGGTGCGTCGGCTGGCGCAGCGGCTCGCGGCGGTGGCGGGAAGGCGGCTGGACGACGCCCGTCCCTGGGTGGACGCCAGGCTGCCCGACGGCACGCGGATGCACGCGGTGCTGCCTCCCGTGGCGGTCGGATCCACCTGTCTGTCGCTGCGGGTGGTCCGGCCGAGGGCCTTCTCGCTGCACGAGCTGATGGCGGCCGGCACGGTACCGCCGGGCGGCGACCGGCTGTTCACTGCATTGATCGAGGCCAGGGTCTCGTATCTGATCAGCGGTGGCACCGGCTCAGGCAAGACGACGCTGCTGTCCACCCTGTTGGGACTGGTGGGCGAGCACGAGCGCATCGTGCTCGCGGAGGACTCCGCGGAACTGCGTCCCGACCATCCGCACGTCGTGCGCCTCGAATCCCGTCCGGCCAACCAGGAGGGCGCGGGTCTGGTCACCCTTCGCGACCTCGTGCGCCAGGCGCTTCGAATGCGTCCGGACCGGCTGGTCGTCGGGGAGGTGCGCGGTTCCGAAGTGACCGACCTGCTGGCGGCGTTGAACACCGGTCACGACGGCGGCTGCGGGACCGTCCACGCCAACACGGCCGCGGACGTCCCGGCGCGGCTCGAGGCCCTCGGGACGGCGGCCGGGCTCGACCGGGCGGCACTGCACAGCCAGTTGGCAGCCGCACTGTCGGTCGTGGTGCATCTCGTACGGCGGCGGGACGGCGGGCGCCGGGTTGCCGAGATCCACGTGCTGGAGCGGGACGCGGCCGGGCTCGTGGTCACCGTGCCGGCGCTGCGGTGGGGTGCGGCGCACTTCGTCCGTGAACGAGGCTGGGAGCGACTGCGGTCCCTGATCGGGGGGTCTCGATGACGACCGCGGCGATGTATGCGGTCGTGTGCGCGGGGGCTGCCGCCTGTCTGACGGTCGGCCGGGACGAAGGACTGCGAAGGGCGCGGCTGGTGCTGGCGTCCGGCGTCGCCGTGCGACCGGACGCCCGCTGGCCCTGGGAGCGCTGGCGGCGATCCGTGGGTCGGTTTCGGCGCGAATGGCTGTGCCTGCCGGCGGGCGCTTTCCTGGCTGTGCTCGGCGAGTCGGTGCTGCCGCTCATCGCGGGTGCGGTGGCGGTTCCCCTGGTGGGGCGGCGGCTGAGGGCGTCCGAGCACGGAAGGACGAGGGACGGCAGAGCCGGTGCGGTGATCGCTCTGTGCGGCGTTGTCGCGGGGGAGTTGAGGGCCGGCAGCCAGCCGGGACAGGCACTGCGGACCGCGGGCCGGATCACCGGGGCGCTGGGTGCCGCGGAGGCGGCGGTGCTGGCGGCCGCCCGGTTCGGCGGGGACGTGCCGACGGAGCTGAGGCGTGCGTCCGGTGAACCGGGTGCAGAGGGGCTGGCCGGGTTGGCCGCCTGCTGGCTCGTCGCCGTGGACAGTGGGGCGGGTCTGGCGGCGGGAATCGACCGGCTCGAGGCCGCTCTCAGAGCCGAGCAGGAGCAACGGGAGTCGCTGAGGGCACAGTTGGCCGGGGCATGGTCGACGGTCGTGGTGCTGGCGTTGCTCCCGGGGATCGGACTGGCACTGGGCTGGGCGCTCGGCGCCGATCCCGTGCGCGTCCTGCTGCACAGCCCCGCAGGGCTGGGCTGTCTGCTGGTCGGCGGACTGCTGGAAGCCGTCGGACTGTACTGGGCGACGCGCATCGTACGGGCGGGGGGCGGCCGTGGGTGACGAGTTCCTCAGGATCCTGGGCATCGCTGTTCCGCCGGCCGCGGCGGCGGCCTGGACGGTGCGGCGGCTCCGTCGTCGGCAGGCACGCAGGCGGCTCCACGCACTCCTTGGGCCGGGCGCCGCGCGGCACGGGACTTTGCGCCGTCGGCGGCCTGTACGCGCGCCGGCATGGGTGGGGCCGTGGGCGGCCCCGGTCGTGGCGGTGTTCACCGGCTGGGTCGTAGCCGGGGGCATCACCGGGTGTCTGCTGGGGCTTGCCGGAGCGTACGGCCTGCGGAGGTGGCAGCGGGGCCGCGCACGGGACAGGGCGGCGGGCGCCTCGGAGAGGAGGGTTTCCGACCAACTGCCGCTCGCCGCGGAGCTGCTGGCCGCCTGCCTCTCTGCGGGAGCCGGGCCAGGCGAGGCGGCGCTCGCGGTCGGCCAGTCGCTCGGCGGACCGGTCGGGGAGCGACTGGAGCAGACGGCGGCCGAGCTTCGGCTGGGAAGCGAACCGGCGCGGGCCTGGGGGAGGTTCGGGGAGATTCCGGGGGCGTCGGGACTCGCCCGCTGTCTTGAGCAGGCAGCCGCGACGGGAGCACCCGCCGCGGAGCCGGTCGCCCGGCTGGCTGCGGGGCTCCGGGCGGAGAAGGTCCGCATCGCGGCCTCCCGGGCGCAGCGCGCCCAGGTGCTGATCACGGCACCGGTGGGGCTCTGCTTTCTGCCCGCCTTCCTCGCGATCGGGGTGGCCCCCGTCGTGATCGGCCTGGCCACGGGGCTGCTGCACGGCAACGGCGGCGACTGACCGGCGGCGCAAGGGAGCAGCGCATGGCCGGGGCATCGACGGCGTTCGTCAGCGGCACCAGCAGCACCGGTGCCAATCGAAGCACCACCAGCACCAACAGCACCAAGAGCACCAAGAGCACCAAGAGCACCACCAGGGTCAACAGCATCAAAAACACCAAGGCCACCAACGGCACTCGGCATCGAGGGGATCGACATGAGCGTGACCGATGTGAACACCCAGGGAGCGGTATCCACCGGGGCGAGGTCTGCGGACTTCGCACGCACCAGGGCCGCGTCCCGGACCAGGGACGTCCTCACCAGGGCGCGTGACCGGCTCTCGGGCCGGCTCCCGCGGGGCGATGCCGGAATGACGACCTCGGAGTACGCGATGGGCACGATCGCGGCATGCGCCTTCGCAGCGGCTCTCTATCAGGTGATCACCAGCGACACGGTCTCCACGGCACTCGAATCGATCATTGGGAAGGCGCTCAATGGGCAGTTCTGACACCTCCGAGGTCTCCGGCACCGCGGCGTCCGTGCTCCGGGGCTCCTGCCGTGGAGCCGACCGGGGATCCGTCACGGCAGAGGCCGCGGTGGCAGTGCCCGCGCTGGTGGTGTTCACGATGGCGCTCGTCTGGGCGCTGATGGCGGCGTCGGCGCAGATCCAGTGCGTGGACGCCGCCAGGGCGGGCGCGCGGGCGGCCGCCCGTTCGGAGCCGGAGGCCGCGGCCCTCTCGGCCGCCCGTTCGGCGGCACCGGCCGGTTCGAAGATCTCCTTGGGCAGGGACGGGGACCTCTGGCGGGTGCGGGTCGAGTCGGCGAGCCCCGGTCCCGCGGCAGCGGCCCTCACTCTGACGGCCGAAGCCGTCGCTCTGGCGGAGGACGCGGTGGGGGGCGGCGAACCATGAGGAGCCGCGACAGGGGCTCGGCGACCGTATGGGTGGCCATGGCGGCGTGCGCGATGTGCGCGGTCTTCGCCGTGGTGCTCGCCATGGGGCAGGCGGTCGTCGCCCGTCACCGTGCGGGTGCCGCCGCCGACCTCGCTGCGCTCGCCGCGGCCGACCGGGCGCTGGAAGGCGCCGGACCGGCATGTGCCTGGGCGGTACATGTGGCCCGGGCACAAGGGGCGGTGGTCGTGCGGTGCGCGGTGGCCGGTGAGATCGCCGACGTGACGGCCGGCGCCGCCCTCGGCCCGTACCGGCCGGAGGTCAGATCCCGCGCCGGCCCGCCGGCCCCGTCCAGCCCGCCGGTGCCCGCGCCGCCGGACACCGCCCGCTCGTAGGCCCTCGCAGTCTGCAGGACCCGTCCCGTCCGTCGGACTCGCCAAGCCCGCCTGATCCGTCCCGCCCGTCTGGAGGCGTCGGGGGCGGCCCGGCCGGACCCGCCTGATCGGTGGGCTCGCTTCGGGCAGTCGGCGCGCTCCGCCGGGGCCGGCGAGATCCGTCAGGCCTCGGGGGCGCCCGGGGTCGGGTCCTGCGTGGCTGCCGGATCCCCCTGGCGGCCCAATGGCTCCCCGGTCGTCTCCGCTTTCCGGCCCGAGGCGTCCGAGGCGTCCGAGGCGCTTCGCGGGTCAGGGGGGCCGGCACCGGGAGCGCCCGGGGCATCCCTCAGGAGGACGGTGAGCAGGCGGACGGCGGCGCGCTTGTGGAGCGGGTCGTTGCCGTTGCCGCACTTGGGGGACTGGATGCAGGACGGACAGCCCGCCTCGCACTCGCAGGAGGCGATGGCCTCCAGGGTCGCGCCGAGCCACTCACGGGCCGTGTGGAAGGCCCGCTCGGCGAAACCCGCACCACCGGGGTGCCCGTCGTAGACGAACACGGTCGGCAGCAGGGTGTCCGGGTGCAGCGGTACGGAGACCCCGCCGATGTCCCAGCGGTCGCAGGTGGCGAAGAGCGGGAGGAGCCCGATGGAGGCGTGCTCGGCGGCGTGGAGTGCCCCGCCCAGCTGCTCCGGGTTCACCCGGGCGGCGTCCAGCTGGTCCTCGGTCACGGTCCACCACACGGCACGGGTGCGCAGGGTGCGCGGCGGCAGGTCGAGCTTGGTCTCGCCGAGCACCTCACCGGTGATCAGCCTCCGGCGCAGGAAGGAGACGACCTGGTTGGTGACCTCGACGGAGCCGTAGCAGAGACGGCCGGCGCCCCACGGGATCTCGGTGTCGGTCTCGAGGACGGAGATGGAGGTGGTGTCCCGGGCGGTGGTGGAGTAGGGCGGGTTCGCCTCCTCGACGAGGGCGACGGAGTCCTCCAGGTCCAGCCGCTTCACCAGGTACGTACGACCCTGGTGGAGATGCACGGCGCCGTCGTGGACGGCGGTGTGGGCCGCCGGTTCGTCGACCGTGCCGAGCAGCCGGCCGGTGGCGGCCTCGACGATCTGGACGGGCCGCCCGCCCTCGCCGCGGATGTCCGCGAGGTCGGCTGCCCGCTCCCGGCGGGTCCAGTACCAGCCGGCGGTGCGCCTGCGCAGCAGCCCCGCGCTCTCCAGCTGCGGCAGCAACCCGGGGGCGGCCGGGCCGAACAGTTCCAGGTCCCGCTCCGTCAGGGGCAGCTCCGCAGCGGCCGCGCAGAGGTGCGGTGCCAGGACGTAGGGGTTGTCCGGGTCGAGGACCGTGGACTCCACGGGCTGCCGGAACAGCGCCTCGGGATGGTGGACGAGGAAGGTGTCCAGCGGGTCGTCGCGGGCGACCAGCACCGCGAGGGCACCCTGTCCCGAGCGGCCGGCCCGGCCCGCCTGCTGCCAGAGCGAGGCGCGGGTACCGGGGTAGCCGGAGATCAGGACCGCGTCCAGGCCGGACACGTCGACGCCCAGTTCCAACGCGGTGGTGGCGGCCAGCCCGAGCAGTTCGCCCGAGTGCAGGGCACGCTCCAGGGCGCGACGTTCCTCGGGCAGGTAACCGCCCCGGTACGCGGCGACACGCCGTGCGAGGGCCCGGTCCACCTCGGCCAGGCGCTCCTGGCTGATGACCGAGATCAGCTCGGCGCCCCGCCGTGAGCGCACGAAGGCGACCGTGCGGACGCCCTGGACGGTCAGGTCGGTCAGGAGGTCCGCCGTCTCCGCGGTGGCCGTACGGCGCACCGGGGCCCCCTTCTCGCCGTGCAGCTCGGTGAGCGGTGGCTCCCAGAGCGCGAAGACCAGCTCACCCCGGGGCGAGGCGTCGTCCGAGACCTCGGTGACGGGCAGACCGGTCAGACGGCCGGCGGCGACGGCGGGGTCGGCGGCCGTCGCCGAGGCCAGGAGGAACACCGGATGCGCGTCGTAGCGGGCGCACACCCGGCGCAGCCGGCGGAGCACCTGGGCGACGTGGGACCCGAAGACCCCGCGGTAGGTGTGGCACTCGTCGATCACGACGTAGCGCAGGGAACGCAGGAAGGAGGACCAGCGGGGATGTGACGGGAGGATGCCCCGGTGCAGCATGTCCGGGTTGGTCAGGACGTAGTTCGCGTACTGGCGGACCCACTCCCGCTCCTCGACGGGGGTGTCACCGTCGTACACGGCCGGTCGCACACGGTTGCCCAGCGGCGACGCGAGCTCCTTCACCGCGCGGCGCTGGTCGGCGGCGAGGGCCTTCGTCGGGGCCAGGTAGAGGGCGGTGGTGCCCCGTCCGTTGGGCGCCTCCGAGCCGTCCAGCAGGGCGCTGAGGACCGGCGCGAGGTAGGCGAGGGACTTGCCGGAGGCGGTTCCGGTGGCGATCACGACCGACTCGCCGTCCAGGGCGTGCTCGGCGGCGGCTGCCTGGTGGGCCCAGGGGTGTTCGATCCCGGCCTGCTGGATGGCGTTGATCACTTCCGCCCGGATACGGTGCGGCCAGACTGCATGGCGGCCCGGCCTGGGGGGCAAGTGCTCCGTATGAGTGATGCGCGCAGCCCGGCCCGCCCCCGCGGTGAGCCGGTCGAGGACCGTACCCGGGGAGGGGCGGGTTTCCCCGCTCTCGGCGGGTCGTCTGGGTCGGTGATTCATGGCCATCGGGACCGAGTGTGTCACCGGCGTGACGGACAATGGTCCCAAGGCGTCGTGCATGGCTGCTGGTAAGTGATTGAATGCCATCGCGGCTGGCGATCCGTCCCCTGGCTCCGCCGGGGAGACCGAGGGGCGACCGCTCGATAGCAAGGTGCTGGAGGATCCGTGGACCTGTCCCTGTCGACTCGCAATGTGTCCGGCCCTGGCGGCGACCGCACGGTCGTCGAGGTCGGTGGCGAGATTGATGTGTATACCGCGCCCAAGCTGCGCGAGCAGTTGGTCGAGTTGGTGAACGACGGCAGCTACCACCTGGTTGTCGACATGGAGGGCGTGGACTTCCTCGACTCGACCGGCCTCGGCGTGCTCGTGGGCGGTCTGAAGCGCGTACGCGCGCATGAAGGCTCGCTGCGCCTGGTCTGCAACCAGGAGCGCATTCTCAAGATCTTCCGGATCACTGGTCTGACCAAGGTGTTCCCCATTCACACCACGGTCGACGAGGCCGTCGCGGCGACCGACTGAGTCGCCGCGGGGGTTCCCCGGGGACTCCGGCGCGTTCGGAGGATCCGGGGAGTCCGGAGGAGGGCCAGGGTGCCGGGCGTCAGCCCGGTGCCCCTGAGAAGCACGCTCGCACGCTCGTACGTCGAGGGGGACCGCATGGCCACCGTTGAACTCCGCTTCAGTGCTCAGCCCGAGCACGTCAGGACGGCCCGCCTCGTGGCGGCCGCCGTGGCGCGGCGCGCACGGGTGGACGAGGCGGTGCTGGACGAGGTCAGGCTCGCCGTCGGCGAGGCGTGCAGCCGTGCCGTCGGGCTGCACCGCAGTCATGGCGTCACGGCTCCCGTGCGCGTCCTGCTCACCGAGGAGGAGAAGTCCTTCTCGATCGAGGTCGGCGACGAGGTGCCGGTTTCCGGTGTCCCCGCGGGCGCCGGGGCAGGGAAGCACGGCTCCGGTTCCGGTGACGACCACGAGGACGCCGACGGGCGGGACCAGATGGGGCTCGCGGTGATCAGCGGTCTCGTCGACGACGTGGAGGTGACGACGGGTGAGCACGGAGGTGTCATCCGGATGACCTGGCCGACGAATCCGGCCACGATCGTGTCATGACCCGATGACCGCCCCTGGCGCGCCGCGCTGACGGCGGCACCCGCGCCCACCTTTTTGAGAGGCCCTGCTGAGCAGGGCCTTTTTCATTTCCCTAGATCATTGATCAAGCGTCAATGCTTTTGCCCCATTACCGCTTTCGGGGGCAATCCTGAGGCGCGATCATTTGCTGAGGAGCGAACGAAGGTCAATTCCATTTGTCGCGCACTGTTTTGATCAGGTTCCGCTCCCTACAATCCGTCCACATCTTGAGCTCTGAACGTCAAGGAGGACGAATGGCGGGGCTCTTCAACCCAACCCTGACCGAACCCACTTCCCTTGCGGCCGCGGTACTCACCGATGACAACAGAATGATCGTAATTGTCATCGCGGTCGTCGCGATCGCGGCGCTGGTCGTCGCCCAGTTGCTGGTGCGTCAAGTGCTGGCGGCCGGTGAAGGCACCGAGTCCATGAAGAAGATCGCGGCAGCCGTCCAGGAAGGCGCAAACGCCTATCTGGCCCGGCAGTTGCGCACTCTCGGCATCTTCGCCGTGATCGTTTTCTTCCTGTTGATGCTGCTGCCGGCGGACGACTGGTCGCAGAGACTGGGACGTTCGGTCTTCTTCCTGGTCGGTGCGCTGTTCTCGGCCGCCACCGGATACATCGGCATGCGCCTCGCGGTGCGCGCGAATGTGCGCGTGGCCGCGGCGGCTCGTGAGGCGACCCCGGCCGAAGGCGAGCCGGCGAAGGATCTGACGGCCGTCGCGCACAAGGCAATGAAGATCGCTTTCCGCACCGGTGGTGTGGTGGGCATGTTCACGGTGGGCCTCGGCCTGCTCGGTGCCTCCTGCGTCGTCCTCGTCTACGCGGCGGACGCCCCCAAGGTCCTGGAGGGCTTCGGCCTCGGCGCCGCGCTGATCGCCATGTTCATGCGTGTCGGCGGTGGCATCTTCACCAAGGCCGCGGACGTCGGAGCGGACCTCGTCGGCAAGGTCGAGCAGGGCATCCCCGAGGACGACCCGCGCAACGCCGCGACCATCGCGGACAACGTCGGTGACAACGTGGGCGACTGCGCCGGCATGGCAGCCGACCTCTTCGAGTCGTACGCCGTCACGCTCGTCGCCGCCCTCATCCTGGGCAAGGCCGCCTTCGGCGATCTGGGGCTGGCCTTCCCGCTGATCGTCCCGGCGATCGGCGTGGTCACCGCGATGATCGGTATCTTCGCGGTCGCCCCGCGGCGCGCCGACCGCAGCGGGATGTCCGCCATCAACCGCGGCTTCTTCATCTCCGCGGTGATCTCGCTGGCCCTGGTGGCCGCGGCGGTGTTCGCCTACCTGCCGTCGTCGTACGCCGAGCTGAGCGGAGTCACCGAGCCCGCGATCAGGGGCCACGAGGGAGACCCGCGCATCCTCGCGCTGGTCGCCGTCGCCATCGGCATCGTGCTGGCCGCCCTGATCCAGCAGCTGACCGGGTACTTCACCGAGACCACCCGCCGCCCGGTCCGCGACATCGGCAAGTCCTCGCTCACCGGTCCGGCCACCGTCGTCCTCGCCGGTATCTCCATCGGGCTGGAATCCGCCGTCTACACCGCGCTGTTGATCGGTCTCGGCGTGTACGGGGCGTTCCTGCTCGGCGGTACGTCGATCATGCTCGCGCTGTTCGCCGTGGCCCTCGCCGGCACCGGACTCCTCACCACCGTCGGTGTCATCGTCGCCATGGACACCTTCGGGCCGGTCTCGGACAACGCCCAGGGCATCGCGGAGATGTCCGGCGACGTCGAGGGCGCGGGCGCCCAGGTCCTCACCGACCTGGACGCCGTCGGCAACACCACCAAGGCGATCACCAAGGGCATCGCCATCGCGACGGCCGTCCTCGCGGCGGCTGCGCTCTTCGGCTCGTACCGGGACGCGATCGCCACCGCGGTCGCGGAGGTGAGCGCCAAGGCCGGGGAGATGGGCCTGAGTCTGGACATCTCCCAGCCCAACAACCTGGTGGGTCTGGTCCTCGGCGCGGCCGTTGTCTTCCTGTTCTCCGGGCTGGCGATCAACGCCGTGTCCCGGTCCGCCGGTTCCGTGGTCTTCGAGGTGCGGCGGCAGTTCCGTGAGCACCCCGGGATCATGGACTACAGCGAGAAGCCGGAGTACGGACGCGTCGTCGACATCTGCACCAAGGACGCCCTGCGTGAGCTGGCCACACCGGGTCTGCTCGCCGTCATGGCGCCCATCGCGGTCGGCTTCACGCTCGGCGTCGGCGCCCTCGGCTCGTATCTCGCCGGCGCGATCGGCACGGGCACCCTCATGGCCGTCTTCCTCGCCAACTCCGGTGGCGCGTGGGACAACGCCAAGAAGCTCGTCGAGGACGGGCACCACGGCGGAAAGGGCAGCGAGGCGCACGCGGCGACGGTGATCGGTGACACGGTCGGCGACCCGTTCAAGGACACCGCGGGCCCGGCGATCAACCCGTTGCTGAAGGTGATGAACCTCGTGGCGCTCCTCATCGCGCCCGCGGTGGTGCAGTTCAGTTACGGCGACGACGCCAACGCCGGCGTGCGGGCGGTGATCGCGGCCCTGGCGATCGTGGTCATCGTCGGTGCGGTGTACATCTCAAAGAGGCGGTCGGTCGCGGTGGGTGACGAAGGCAACGCCGCCGAGCGGTCGTCGAAGTCACCGGACCCGGCGGTCGTTTCGCAGTAGCGCTTCACCTGGACGAAACGCCTGCTCACACGAGGGGCGGGCATCGTGGTCGACCACGATGCCCGCCCGTTCGTCCGCCCGGGGGCAGGCCGGGAGCGGAGGCGGCGGTGAGCCTTGTCTCTCCTGGGGCAAATACCTATACAACCCAACAAGCTGGACATTCAGCACGGGATTGTTGTGCGGAGGGCGTGTATGTTCCGGGGCCGAGAGCCTTGGAAGGGACCGATCCGGTGAAGGTGAACAAGAAGCTCGCGGCCGCCGTGTCCGGCGGTGCGGTGCTGGTGCTCGCGCTGACGGGCTGCAGCGACGAAGACGACAGCGGCAAGGTGGACGCCTGGGCGAAGAGCGTCTGCGACAAGGCACAGCCGCAGATCCAGAAGCGGGCCGACGCCCAGCAGGCGATCATCTCGACCGCCGTCGACGGCAAGCCCGCCGACATACAGGCGGCCGACTCCAAGGCCTTCCAGGACATCGCCGACGCCAACAAGGCGCTGGCCTCCGCGGTGCAGGCCGCCGGCTCCCCACCCGGTGAGGGCCAGGAGCAGCTCCGGCAGGACGCGGTCAAGGAGCTCAACGCGACCGCGACGGCGTACCTCGACCTCAAGAAGAAGGTCGACGCGCTCGACCCGAAGAACCAGCAGAAGTTCGCGGACGGCCTGCAGGACGTCGCGAACGGGCTGAAGAAGATCCAGAAGATGGACCAGGTCGCGCTCGGCAAGCTGCAGTCCGGCGATCTGGGCAGGGCGATGGGGAAGCAGAAGGGCTGCCAGCGGACGAAGCCGTCGGCGACCGCTTCCACCGGCACGGGCGGCGGTGCCTCCGAGCCCGGCAGCAAGCCGTCGAATGCCGCCGGCCCGTCGAAGTCGGCCGGATCCGCCGAGCCCGAGGCGTCGAAGGGGACCTCCGAGTAGTCGAGCCGGTGCCACGGCGGACGGACGAACCGCCCGGGGGTGTTTCGGGTGCTCCGCCATGCCGGGCGGCTCGTGTTCCGGTCGGCCCACCGCGTCGGGGCCGGCTCCGACGCGGTCCCGCGGGGGCGGGGCGCCGTGGTCCTCGGGGGCTTCCCCCGGGTGAACCGGGTTCCGCGAACCGGTTCCGGGCACTCCTCTCCCCGCACTCCACTCCGCGAAGCCGACCGCTTCAACGGGACCGTGTGCTGCACCGGATGGGGCGCGCGGTCGCCCCGATGGGCGTGGCAGCGGCGGCGAAGGCGGACTGCCGCGGGTGAGAATGGGCGGGTGAGTACGACCAGCCTTGCCGCAGGCCTTCCCGTTCCCGACCAGTCCGCCCGGCTGCGCGACGCCCTGCTCGCCGCCGACTTCACCGCCGACGGGCTGCTCGAACTGCTCGGCGCGCCCGCCTACAGCGCACTCGCCCGCAGCGAGACCGTCCCGGCCCTGCGCGCCACGCGCGGCGCGTCCCCACTGGAGACGCTGGTGCGGCTCTTCCTGCTGCAGTGCCCGGTGTCACCCGAGCGTGCCCGGGAGGCGCTGCCCCTGGACGTGGCGCTCGAGGACGGCTGGGTGGCCGAGTCCTCCGACGGCATCCGGGCGACGGTGGACGTCCGCCCGTACGGCGGGCCCGAGGGGCAGGACTGGTACATCGTCTCCGACCTCGGCTGCGCGGTGGGCGGGGCCGGTGGCGCGAGCGGCCGTGACGAGGGCGTCGTCCTCGGTGTCGGCGGCGCGTCCACCACCCTCGCCGGTATCACGGTCCGCACTCCGGTGTCCTCCGCCCTCGACCTCGGTACGGGCTCCGGCATCCAGGCCCTCCACGCCACTCAGCACGCCACCCGGGTCACGGCCACCGACCTCAATCCACGGGCCCTGGCCTTCACCCGCCTCACCCTGGCGCTGTCCGCAGCCCCCGAGGCTGATCTGCGCGAGGGCTCCCTCTTCGCGCCGGTCGGGTCGGAGAGGTACGACCTGATCGTGTCGAACCCGCCGTTCGTCATCTCGCCGGGCGCCCGGCTCACGTACCGGGACGGCGGAATGGGCGGGGACGATCTGTGCCGCTCGCTCGTTCAGCAGGCCGGGGACCGTTTGAACGAGGGGGGGTTCGCGCAGTTCCTCGCCAACTGGCAGCACGTGGAGGGGGAGGACTGGCAGGAGCGGGTGCGCTCCTGGGTGCCGCGTGGCTGCGACGCCTGGATCGTGCAGCGCGAGGTGCAGGACGTGACGCAGTACGCCGAGCTGTGGCTCAGGGACAGCGGTGACCACCGCACTGCCCCCGACGCGTACGCGGCGCGCTACGCGGAGTGGCTCGACGAGTTCGAGGCGCGCGGGACCAAGGCGGTCGGCTTCGGCTGGATCACCCTCCGGAAGACGGACTCGGACCGGCCGTCGATCGTCGTCGAGGAGTGGCCCCACCCGGTCGAGCAGCCGCTCGGCGAAGCCGTACGCGGCCACTTCGCCCGGCAGGACTATCTGCGCACGCACGACGACGCGGCGCTGCTCGCCGACCACTTCGTACTCGTGGACGAGGTGGTGCAGGAGCAGGTCGGGCTGCCCGGCGCCGAGGACCCCGAGCACGTCGTGCTGCGTCAGAGCCGTGGTATGCGGCGGGCCACGAAGGTGGACACGGTCGGTGCCGGTTTCGCCGGCGTCTGCGACGGCACGCTGAGCGCCGGCAGGATCCTCGACGCCATCGCCCAGCTGGTCGGCGAGGATCCGGTGCTGCTGCGGGACCGCACGCCCGAGGCGATCAGGGTGCTGGTGCAGGAGGGCTTCCTGGAGCCTGCCGTTCCGCGCGGCTGAACCACGTGCCGGGCGCGGACGTCCCCACGGTCCCGTGCCGGCGCACGAGGTGGTGCCCACCGGGGTCGCCCGTGCGCCGCCCGGCCGC
The DNA here is from genome assembly GCF_027460265.1 of Streptomyces sp. WMMC940. Taxonomy (NCBI): domain Bacteria; kingdom Bacillati; phylum Actinomycetota; class Actinomycetes; order Kitasatosporales; family Streptomycetaceae; genus Streptomyces; species Streptomyces sp. WMMC940. The sequence goes on along the minus strand of NZ_JAPZBC010000001.1, from coordinate 3,334,608 downwards.
CCATCGTGGCCGCCCCACCGGCGGAACGGCTCCTTTCCCATCTCCGCGTGATCCCCGGGCGGCAGCCGGACCGATCCGCTCTCGCCGTCGACCCGGCAGGGCTCCTTCCCGCCGGCGCTCGGCCGGCGACGCAGCCCGCGCCGTCCGCAGGATCGGAACGGCCCCCTCCGTCCGGCCGGACTGCGCCTGTCGGCCATCGCTCCCGCATGAAACCGGCCATTGTGCGCATGTTCATACGGGCTCCGGCTGAGTCCGCTGCGGAGCCGGCGAATGCGTCGCTCCGCTGTCCGGCCGTCCGCGTGCGGCTGCCCGCCCGCCTCCCGGAAGCCAATGCTCCGGAAAACGCCCCCAGCGGCGCCGCCCGGGTGAACCCGTGTCGCGTTCACCTGGAATTCGGGTGGGAGACGCCCGGAGGTGCCAGCCTCGGCCACGGGGCTTCCCGGGGCAGGCCGAGAAATGGGAGACGGGCATGGAGAGCGGTCCGGCGATCTTCGCGGGAACGGTATTCGCGCTGTTCGGAGCCGCACTGCTGATATGGACGGGAGCGCGGGTCCGGCACCGGGCCCCGGTGGCGCACGGCGTGAATCCCGCCACGGCCGCCGCCCTCACCACGATCTTCGGCGCGGGCTTCCTGCTCGCCGGCGTCTGGTGCTTCAGCCGGTTCTGACCACCTCGCGCCCACGTCGGGCCGCCGCTTCCCGGGGTCCGCCATGGGAGTCCGGGCGGCAGGAATGCCCGGAGTCGGGTTACCGTTCGAGTGGCCGTTGCGAGCTTTTGCCGTTTGACACGGGGGCGGGTTGTACCGTCACACTCCGCAGCGACAGCAAAGTGCAGTACGGCCGTACGCCGTACGTTGTACGCCGTACGAGCCCACCGAGCGTCGACCGGAGAGAAGAGCGAAGTTGTCCCCGACCAGCGAGACCGCACAGGGCGGCCGCCGACTCGTCATCGTCGAGTCGCCTGCCAAGGCGAAGACGATCAAGGGCTACCTCGGCCCCGGCTACGTCGTCGAGGCGAGCGTCGGGCACATCCGCGACCTCCCGAACGGTGCCGCCGAGGTCCCCGAGAAGTACACCGGTGAGGTGCGGCGGCTCGGTGTGGACGTCGAGCACGACTTCCAGCCGATCTACGTCGTCAACGCCGACAAGAAGGCCCAGGTCAGAAAGCTCAAGGAGCAGCTGGCCGGATCCGACGAGCTCTATCTCGCCACCGATGAGGACCGCGAGGGCGAGGCGATCGCCTGGCACCTGCTGGAGGTCCTCAAACCCAAGGTCCCGGTCAAGCGGATGGTCTTCCACGAGATCACCAAGGCCGCGATCCAGGAGGCCGTCGCCAACCCGCGCGAGCTCAACAAGCGCATGGTCGACGCCCAGGAGACCCGACGCATCCTCGACCGCCTCTACGGCTACGAGGTCTCGCCGGTCCTGTGGAAGAAGGTCATGCCGCGGCTCTCCGCGGGCCGTGTCCAGTCCGTGGCCACCCGTCTCGTCGTCGAGCGGGAGCGCGAGCGCATCGCGTTCCGCTCCGCCGAGTACTGGGACCTGACCGGCACGTTCTCCACCGGCCGCGCCGGCGACCCCTCCGACCCCGCGGCCTTCACCGCGCGACTGACCGCCGTCGACGGACGGCGCGTCGCCCAGGGTCGCGACTTCGGTCCGGACGGACGGCTCAAGTCGGACCAGGTCCTCCACCTCGACGAGGCCAACGCGCGCGCCCTGAAGGCGGCTCTCGAGAACGCCGCGTTCTCGGTCCGCTCGGTCGAGTCGAAGCCGTACCGCCGCTCTCCGTACGCCCCGTTCCGTACGACGACGCTCCAGCAGGAGGCCTCGCGCAAGCTCGGCTTCGGTGCGAAGGCGACGATGCAGATCGCGCAGAAGCTGTACGAGAACGGCTTCATCACCTATATGCGCACGGACTCGACCACGCTCTCCGACACCGCGGTCGCGGCGGCCCGGGCGCAGGTCACCCAGCTGTACGGCGGCGACTACCTGCCCGAGAAGCCGCGCACGTACGCCGGGAAGGTCAAGAACGCCCAGGAGGCGCACGAGGCCATCCGCCCCTCGGGCGATCGCTTCCGCACCCCGGCCGAGACCGGTCTGACCGGTGACCAGTTCCGTCTCTACGAGCTGATCTGGAAGCGGACCGTCGCCTCCCAGATGAAGGACGCGGTCGGCAACTCCGTCACCGTCAGGATCGGCGGCACCGGCTCCGACGGCCGGGACGCCGAGTTCTCGGCGTCGGGCAAGACCATCACGTTCCACGGCTTCATGAAGGCGTACGTCGAGGGTGCCGACGACCCGAACGCGGAGCTGGACGACCGCGAGCGACGGCTGCCGCAGGTCGCCGAGGGCGACCGGCTCGCCGCCGAGGAGATCACGGCGGACGGGCACGCGACCAAGCCCCCGGCCCGCTACACCGAGGCCAGCCTGGTCAAGGAGCTGGAAGAGCGAGAGATCGGCCGCCCGTCGACGTACGCGTCGATCATCGGCACCATCCTCGACCGCGGCTACGTGTTCAAGAAGGGCACGGCACTCGTGCCGTCCTTCCTCTCCTTCGCCGTGGTCAACCTGCTGGAGAAGCACTTCGGCCGGCTCGTCGACTACGACTTCACCGCCAAGATGGAGGACGACCTCGACCGCATCGCGCGGGGCGAGGCCCAGGCGGTGCCGTGGCTGAGGCGCTTCTACTTCGGCGAGGGCACGGGGACCGGCGAGGCCGCCGAGGCCGGGAACGGCGACGGCGACCACCTCGGCGGACTCAAGGAGCTCGTCACCGACCTCGGCGCGATCGACGCCCGGGAGATCTCGTCCTTCCCGGTCGGCAGCGGCATCGTGCTGCGCGTCGGCCGCTACGGCCCGTACGTGGAGCGAGGGGAGAAGGACGCGGAGGGCCACCAGCGCGCCGACGTGCCGACCGACCTCGCGCCGGACGAGCTGACCGTCGAGCTCGCCGAGGAACTGCTGGCCAAGCCGAGCGGTGACTTCGAGCTGGGCAAGGACCCCGAGACCGGCCACGAGATCGTCGCCAAGGACGGCCGCTACGGCCCTTACGTCACCGAGATCCTGCCCGAGGGCACGCCGAAGACCGGCAAGAACGCGGTCAAGCCGCGGACCGCCTCCCTCTTCAAGTCGATGGCCCTCGACACGGTGACCCTCGAGGACGCGCTCAGGCTGATGTCGCTGCCGCGCGTCGTCGGCAAGGACACCGAGGGCGTCGAGATCACCGCCCAGAACGGCCGCTACGGTCCGTACCTGAAGAAGGGCACGGACTCCCGCTCCCTGGAGACCGAGGACCAGATCTTCAACATCACGCTCGACGAGGCGCTGGCGATCTACGCCCAGCCGAAGCAGCGTGGCCGCGCGGCCGCCAAGCCGCCGCTGAAGGAGCTGGGCACCGACCCGGTGAGCGAGCGTCCCGTCGTGGTGAAGGACGGCCGCTTCGGCCCGTACGTCACCGACGGCGAGACCAACGCGACCCTGCGGACGGGCGACAGCGTCGAGACGATCACCCCGGAGCGCGGCTACGAGCTGCTCGCCGAGAAGCGCGCCAAGGGCCCGGCGAAGAAGGCCGCCAAGAAGGCTCCCGCGAAGAAGGCGACGGCCAAGAAGACCGCGGCGAAGAAGACCACGGCCGCCAAGAAGACGACGGCTGCCAAGACGACCGCCGCGAAGAAGACGACCACGGCGAAGTCGGCCGCCAAGAAGACGACGGCCAGGAAGACCGCCGCGGCGGCGAAGACGTCGTCCTCGGACGAGTAACGAACAGCGAGAGCGGCTGCGGCTCCGGCGTCACGAACGCGTCCGGCAAGGGGCGCCCCGTGGAGGACCACGGGGCGGCCCTCCCTCGTTTCACGGACGCGCCGCCCGTTTGTTCGGGCTGGGCCTCCGGGGAGCAATCACCTCCGGATAGGCTGGGCGGATGACGCGAGCCGAGCAGCCAACGGCCCAGAGCCCCACCTCTGAACCCGAAGCACGTGCCGCCGACGCACTGGCCGCGGACTCACGCGAGCGCGCCGTACGGTCGCTCCTGCGTGTACCCGCGCTGCGCCGGTTGTGGAGTGCGCAAGTCGTCGGCGGAATCGGTGACGCCCTCGCCCTCCTGGTGCTGGTCCTCCTGGCGCTCCAGACGGCGGTCGCCGAAGGAGCCTTCGGCGGCGGATACCGGGGCGCCGCCTTCGCCGTCGCAGCCGTGTTCGGGGTCCGCATACTCGCCACGTTCCTCTTCGGGGCCGTACTCCTCGGCCCGCTCATCGCGCTGACCGCGCCGGGCGGACCGCTGGACCGCCGCTGGACCATGATCGGTGCCGATGGCATCCGCATCGCCCTGCTCGTCATCGCCCCGCTGTGGATCGACTGGACCCCGGACAGTGCCGTGGCGTACGTGCTCGCCACGGTCTTCGTCGTCGGCGTCGCCGAACGCTTCTGGACCGTCGCCCGGGAGAGCGCCGCTCCCGCACTGCTGCCTCCGCCGCCGCTGGAGGGCGCGGCCGTACGCCCGCTGCCGGACCATCAGGACGCCCTGCGGAGGCTGTCCCTCCGCACCTCCTTCGCGGTCATTCCCGCCGGCGCCGCCGCACTGCTCGCGGCGACGCTGATCGGCAATCTGCTCGGCACCGGCGTCGAGTGGTTCACCGTGCACCAGGCCGCGCTCGGGTCGTACGTGGCGGCGGGCCTCTTCGCCGCTTCGCTGTCCGTCCTGGCCGCCGTCGAACTCCCGGGCACCCCGACGCCGCGCCCCCGTTCCCCGCTGGAGGGATTGCGCCGCCCGTCCACCGGCAACGGCCTCGACAAGGGCCGTACCGGTGCCGTCCCGCTGCTGGTCCTGGCCTGCGCCGCGATCGCCGGGGCCGTCGCCTCCGCAGCCGCCGTGTCCGTCCTGCACGCACGCGACCTGGGCGGCGGCCCGGCCGCGTTCGCCCTGTTCGTGCTCGCCCTGACCGGGGGCACGGTGCTGGGTGTCCGGGGTGCCCCGGGCGTGCTGCCCGCGCTGTCCCGCCGCAGGCTCCTCGCGCTGGTGATCGCCGTCAGCGGCGTGGCGCTGCTGGCGATGGGGCTCGTCCCGGACACGGCGACGGTGGTGTTCCTCGCGGTCCTCGCCGGCGGTTCGGCAGGCGTCGCCGCGCACACCGGGCACGCGCTGATCGACCTGGAGACCGAGGAGTTCCGGCGGCCGAGGATCACCGAGCACCTGCAGGCCGTCGTCCGGGTCGCCATCGGGCTCGGCGCCGTCGGCGCCCCGCTGCTCGCCGCCGCCATCGGCCCGCACCGCCTGGCCAGCGGAGAGTTCGTGTTCGCGCACGGCGGCGCCGCCTTCACACTGATGCTGGTCGGCGCGCTGCTGCTGCCCGTGGCCGTGATCGTCCTCGCCAGGACCGACGACCGGGCCGGCGTGCCGCTGCGCCGCGATCTGGCCGACGCGGTCCGCCGCGGCGCGGACCCCGCCCAGGCACCCGCGGCCACCGGTTTCTTCCTCGCCGTCGAGGGCGGCGACGGTGCCGGAAAATCCACGCAGGTCGAGGCGCTCGCGGAGTGGATCCGCGCCAAGGGCCACGAGGTCGTCGTCACACGTGAACCCGGCGCCACGCCCGTCGGCAAGCGGCTGCGCTCCATCCTGCTCGACGTCTCGTCGGCCGGGCTGTCCCACCGGGCCGAGGCCCTCCTGTACGCCGCCGACCGCGCCGAGCACGTCGACACCGTCGTCCGCCCCGCGCTCGAGCGCGGAGCGGTCGTCGTTTCGGACCGCTACATCGACTCGTCCGTGGCCTACCAGGGAGCGGGCCGCGACCTCTCCCCGACCGAGATCGCCCGGATCTCGCGCTGGGCGACGGACGGGCTCGTACCGCATCTGACCGTGCTGCTCGACGTCTCCCCGGAGACCGCGCGCGAGCGGTTCACGGAGGCACCGGACCGGCTGGAGTCCGAGCCGGCCGAGTTCCACCGCCGGGTCCGGGCCGGGTTCCTCACCCTGGCCGCCGCCGACCCCGGCCGCTACCTCGTCGTGGACGCGGGCCAGGAGCCCGAGGCCGTCACCACGGTCGTACGGCATCGGCTCGACCAGATGCTGCCGCTCTCCGAGGCCGAGGTGAAGGCCCGGGAGGAGGCGCGGAAGGCCGCCGAGGAGGAGGCCCGGCGCAGGGCCGAGGAGGAGGCCGCCCGCAAGGCCGAGGAGGAGCGCCTGGAGCGTGAGCGCCAGGAGCAGCTCGCGAGGCTGCGCGCCGAGGAGGAGGAGCGCAAGCGCCGCGAGTTGGAGGAAGCGCGTCGCCGGGAGGCCGAGCGGCAGGCGGAGGAGGCCAGGCAGCGTGCCGAGGAGGCCCGGCGGCTGGCCGAGGAGGAACGGCGCCGGCGCGAGGCCGAGGAGAGGACCCGCCGGGAGGAGGCGGAACGCCGCCGTCGGCAGGCCGAGGAGGAGGCCCGGCTGCGGGCCGAGGCCGAGGAGCGCCGTCGCGAGAAGCAGCGCAAGGCCGAGGAGGCCCTGCTGCGGGCGGAGGAGGCACGCCGGGCGGCGGAGGCGGCCGCGGCCGCCGCTGGGTCCTCGGCCACCGAGACGACGGTGCCGACTCCCGTGGTGGGGGCGAACGACGTCACGCAGACGGCCGAGACCCCGCGCCCGCGCATCGACATGACGAAGGAGGACGCGGAGACGACGGTCCTCCCTCAGGTGCCGCAGCCCCCGGAGGGAAACACGGGCAGCACGCGGGGTGCGGCTCCGGGGAACGCGACGGTGTCCCGGGATCCCGCGGACGAGACCGCGGTGCTGCCGCCGGTGCGGGGCGAGAGCCCCGCGGACCGCGTGCCGCCGGGCCTCTTCCGGCACGAGTCGTCCGCCCCCGCGGAGGAGGAGCGAACGCGCGAGCTGCCCCAGGTCGACGAGGAGGGCCGGTCGCGCCGCCGTTCCGACTGGGCGGAGGAGACCCCGCTCGACGACCTGCCGACCCTGGCGGACGAACTGCTGGGGCCGCACGACGACGGGGACGACCGGCGCCGGGGGAGCTAGCCGGTGTGCGCTGTGCCGGGGAAGGCCCACCGGGAGCCTCGCGGCGGCCGGTGCGGTACGCCGGGAGCGGGGCGTCGTCCTCGTGGCGGAGGTCGCGGAGCCTCGTCCTCGTACCGGACGCACTCGGGTGGTGCGGCAGCACAGTGGGGTGCCGTGCGGGGTGCCGTGCGGGGTGCCGTGCGGGGTGCCGCGAGCCGCTTGCACCTTACGGTCACGGCACCGGCGGACCCGCGCCGGTCCGGCCGCGCTCGGGCCACCGCCGGACCGCGGGCCGGGCGCCGCCGGACCCGGTTGTCCACAGGCGATGAGAGGTGTCCGACCCCTGCCCCACAATGGGAGGCCGGTGCAGCACCTCGCGGCACCTGGCGCGGTTCGTGACACGTGGTCCGGAGCCCGCAGTTCGTACGACGGAGTAGGGCGGTGGCGGCAGATGGCCGTGTGGGACGACCTGGTCGGCCAGGAGCGTGTCCAGGAGCAGCTCGCCGCCGCCGCACGGGACGCCGACGCGCTCGTCACGGCCGAGGCGGCGGGGGAGCCGCCTCCCGCCGTGTCGAGGATGACGCACGCCTGGCTCTTCACCGGACCGCCGGGCTCGGGCCGTTCCACCGCGGCCCGCGCCTTCGCCGCGGCCCTGCAGTGCACAAGCCCCGACCGGGCGCTGGGCGGCGCACCGGGCTGCGGCTTCTGCGACGGCTGTCACACCAGCCTGGTGGGCACGCACGCCGATGTCGAGGTGGTCCGGACCGACTTGCTGTCCATCGGTGTGAAGGAGACCCGCGACCTCGTCCGCCGCGCCCAGCTGTCGCCCGCGGTCGGCCGCTGGCAGGCCATCGTCCTGGAGGACGCCGACCGCCTCACCGAGGGCGCGGGAAACGTGCTGCTGAAGGCCGTGGAGGAGCCCGCTCCGCGCACGGTGTGGCTGCTGTGCGCGCCCTCCCTGGAGGACGTGCTGCCCACGATCCGCTCCCGCTGCCGCCACCTCTCCCTCCGCACGCCTTCCGTCGACGCCGTCGCCGACGTGCTGATGAGGCGGGACGGCATCGAGCCCGAGGCCGCCGCGTCCGCCGCCCGGGCGACCCAGGGGCACATCGGCCGGGCCCGCCGACTCGCCACCGACGAGGCTGCCCGGGCCCGTCGGGCGACCGTGCTCAGGCTCCCGCTGAGAGTCGAGGACGTCGGCGGCTGCCTGAGAGCGGCGCAGGAGCTGATCGACGCGGCGGCGGAGGACGCCAGACAGGTCTCGGAGGAGATCGACGCCAGGGAGACCGAGGACCTCAAGGCCGCCCTGGGCGCGGCGGCGGGAGGGCGGATGCCGCGGGGCACGGCGGGGGCGATGAAGGAGCTGGAGGACAGGCAGAAGCGCCGTCGCACCCGTACCCAGCGGGACAGCCTCGATCTCGCGCTCACGGACCTCAGCGGCTTCTACCGGGACGTGCTCGCGCTCCAGCTCGGCTCGACGGTCCCCCTCGCCAACGAGGATGTGCGGGACGCCCTCGACCGGGTGGCGCGCGGCTCCAGCCCGGAGGGGACCCTTCGCCGGATGGAAGCGGTCCTCGCCTGCCGAGCGGCTCTGGACACGAATGTGGCCCCGCTGCTGGCGGTGGAGGCGATGACGATGGCGCTGCGCACGGGGTGACTCCCCGACCGCTCCGGAGCCGCCGGCGCAGAAGCAGCCGACGAGCGGCGTGGTGGCCGGGCTCCCGGCGTCGGAGATCCTCCGCGCAGGCCCACCTGGCTGCCGCTGAAGCTTTTTTCTGGGCGAATCACCTATACGGGAACGAAGGGGCATGATCCGTCTTCGTGCCTATAGGCTCCCAGGATGGACACCAGGCAGTTCCTCAGGACCTCCGCCATCGCGTTCACCACAGCCCTGGGGCTGCTGATTTCGGGTTGCAGCGGCAGCGGCCCGGCCTCGGAGGCGCCCGACCCCTCGGGGTCGGTGCCGGGAGCGGCAGCGCCCTCCCCGGTGTCGACCGCCGCGCTGAAGCCGTACTACGAGCAGAAACTGGACTGGCGCAACTGCGGCGCCCCGGGCTTCCAGTGCGCCACGCTCAAGGCCCCGCTCGACTACTCCAAGCCCGACGGGCCCTCGGTCGAGCTGGCCGTCGCCCGGGTGAAGGCAACCGGCCCCGGCAAGCGGATCGGTTCGCTCCAGGTCAATCCGGGGGGTCCGGGCGGCTCGGCCGTCGGCTACCTCCAGGCGTACGCGGGCGTCGGCTATCCCGCTCCGGTGCGGGCCCGGTACGACATGGTGGCCATCGACCCGCGAGGAGTAGCCCGCAGCGAGCCCGTCACCTGCCTCGACGGCAAGGAGATGGACGCGTACACCCAGAGCGACCAGACTCCCGACGACCCGGCCGAGGTCGACAAGCTGAGCACGGCCTTCAAGGGCTTCGCGGCAGGCTGCAAGGAGCGGTCGTCCGCGGTCCTCCCGCACGTCTCCACCGTCGAGGCGGCCCGGGACATGGACATCTTCCGGTCCGCGCTGGGCGACGAGAGGCTGTCGTACGTCGGCGCCTCCTACGGCACGTTCCTCGGCGCGACCTACGCCGAGCTCTTCCCGGAACGGGCGGGCCGGCTCGTGCTCGACGGGGCGATGGACCCGTCCCTCCCGGCCCGACAGATGAACCGCGACCAGACCGAGGGTTTCGAGACGGCCTTCAAGTCCTTCGCCGCCGACTGCACAAAGCGCTCGGACTGTCCGCTCGGGACGAAGTCGACCTCGGACGCGGCGGCCCGGATGAAGGCGTTCTTCGCCAAGCTGGACGCCCAGCCGGTGTCCACCGGGGAGAGCCGCGACCTCACCGAGTCGCTCGCCACCACGGGTGTGATCGCCGCGATGTACGACGAGGGCGCCTGGCCGCAGCTCCGGGACGGGCTCACCGAGGCCATGAACGGCGACGGTGCGGGACTGCTGGCCCTCTCCGACAGCTACTACGAGCGCGAGAGCGACGGCTCGTACTCCAATCTGATGTCCGCCTACTCCGCGGTCAGCTGCCTCGACCTGCCGCCCGCATTCACCACGCCCGACGAGGTCACGGCCTCCGCCGCCGACTTCGAGAAGGCGTCCCCCGTCTTCGGCAGGAATTTCGCCTGGGCCTCCCTGAGCTGTGCCTACTGGCCCACGCCCGCCACCGGCTCCCCGCACCGCATCGACGCCAAGGGCGCCGCACCGATCCTCGTGGTCGGCACCACCCGCGATCCGGCCACCCCTTACAAGTGGGCGCAGGCCCTCGCCGGCCAGCTGGAGTCGGGGACCCTGCTCACGTACGACGGCGACGGTCACACGGCGTACGGTCGCGGCAGCGAATGCATCGACAGGGCGATCAACAAGTACCTGCTCACCGGGACTCCGCCGGCGGACGGCACCCGCTGCAGGTGACCTGAGGGCCACTGCGTCCCGTACGACCGGCCCGGAGGAGGTGACCGCCTGGCCGGTCAGGGGCACCCCGAATAACCCTGTAGACTTAGCGCCGCTGCTGATGCGAGCCTGCTCCTGCCGGAACAGCCATATCCGCAGCTTGCCGCCTTAGCTCAGTTGGCCAGAGCAACGCACTCGTAATGCGTAGGTCTCGGGTTCGAATCCCGAAGGCGGCTCCATGGTGAACCCCAGGTCAGGTCTCTGACCTGGGGTTTCTTGTTTTCGTTGACCTGGGAATCTCGGCGAATCGGCACCGTCCGTCTGTGCGTCGCAATGCGTAGGTCGCCGGTTCGCATGCTGTGGCCGATAGGCTGCCGCGAGGCTGTGACCTGCTGTTTTGCTCGGCTGAACCATGGGGCCCGTCAGATCTCGACATCTTCGCTGGACAGCCGGTGGACAGCCGGTGGACAGCTGTGCGTGATGGACAGTCAGGAGTCGTCTCGCCGAGTCCGGGGTCTGGCGCAGGTCGGGCGGTCCGGGTGCTGCCGATGAGCGGTCTCGGTCTTGTGTCGTTCCGACAGCCGTGGGCGGAATCGGCGGTCCCGCGATACACAGGGGGAACGGCCTCGGGGTGGCGCTCAGCGTCGGAGGGCGACGACCGTGCCCTCCGCGTTCATGGCGCGGAGCCGTCGTGCAGACGGGAGCAGGGAGACTTGCGCGAAGGTGAGCCGGACTTCTGTGGGGCGACCCGGGACAGCCCGCTGGCGGTCGTGCACGCCTTCGCGGGCGCAGCGAGCTCATCGCGAAGCGGCTGAACATCGGTGACGTGCTCGCGTTCGGCCATGCAGAGCCCATCGGGGCTACGAGGGGCCCCAGGCGATGTACGGCAACCTACTGAAGTCCCTCGACCTGATCCTTTGCCCACCACAGGAACGCGGCGGCGTGCTGCTGGTTGGCGAAGCCCTGGCCGTCGAGGTCATTCAGGAGGTCGTTGCTCCAGAGGATGAGCCGGCCGAGGGTCCAGTTGACCGACTCGGGTGCCGGCAGCTCCAGTCCGTAGACCATTCGCGCGATCTCGCGCTTGCCGCCCGCCTCCGTCGTGTACTTGAGGATCGTCAGGAACCGGTCGGGGTGCATCACGCAGAGAACCCTCGTGAGAAGGGCCTCCTTGAAACCGGTCATGGCGAACGGCTTGGTGCCGTCCAGCAGATGCTGGAGCCGGTCTTCGAGCGGCACGTCGTCAGGGCCGTACAGCAGATACTCGATCGTCTTGCGGGTCGCCTCCCCGGCTGCGGCGTCTCCCATGTCGTTCCACGCGGAGTTGAAGGTGGCCTGGTTGCCGGGGCGGGCTCCGACCTCGGAGTTGGCGAAGTCCTTGAGGACTCGGGGGTCGCACGTCCACAGCCCGTCGGGCGAGAAGATCTGCTGGTACTTCGACCAGTAGTCCGCCACGTCGGGGTCGAAGTCCGGCTTGACGGCGAGGTACTGCTCCTTCAGCCGGGCCACGCGCTCCAACTGCTCGGGACCGACGTCCTCGGGTTTCGGGAAACGGGCCTTGAGGTCGTCGAAGGCGCGGAGCGGATTCCTCTGCGGGACGGGGGGTTCCTTGTGCTCCCATTCGTAGCCGCACCGGTGCTTCACGAGACGACGTCCGCCGTCGAGCGTGCGGATCACCTCGATGTCCTCGTCGTCGCTGCACAGTGGACACATGGCCAACGCCATGGCTACCCCCGTTCCCACAGTGTTCGAGCCCGCTCCGAGCCGATGCACTTCTCCGTCCAAGGGCCGCATTCTTGCATTCGGCAAAGGTGGGCGGGATGTGGGGCCATCCGGCGAGACCGGGGTCGGGCACCTCCTGTCCGTCGGATCCGCCTGCCCCCGGCTACGGCTCGTCCTGGTCCTCGGCGCCCCGCGGCAGCCTGGGCGGCGCGCCGCCCTTCCCTCGGACACGGACGCCACGGTCGCCTACGACGCCGCAAGCGGTCGGGTGACCAGCACGACCGATGCGAACGGCGGAACACGGAAGGTCTCGAACCCTCGTACTCGTCGGGGTCGGCCGCCTACCAGGATGCCGTCATGGCACGGTCCCCTGCCAACTGGCGACTTGGCGAGAGCAGCGGCGCACAGACGGTCAGCGTCACGGGGGACGGGATGGACGGCTCCTGCCGTGACGGGGTGGACCAACACATCGATCGACGAGAAGAGGCATCAATGTCCGAGGAAACCGCATGGGAGACCCTGCTCCGGCTCATGCCGCCTACAGCCGCGAGCGATACGTTGGTTGACTGGGATCAGATGCGTGACGCATGGGACAAGGAATTCCCACCGGACTACCGTCGGTTCATCGGGGAATACGGAGCCGGGACGTTGGAGGACTATCTGGTCGTTCTCCACCCGGAACCCAAGGGGGGACGACCGAAGGCAGAGCTGAGCGGCATGCTCCACGAGACCGCGAACGCCGAGAGCGCCTGGGCCAGGGAACCCAAGTCGCCCGAGCTGGCGGGGACAGCGCCCGAACTCATCGCGTGGGGGGCCGACGCCGGCTCGGACATCCTGTGCTGGGACGCCTCGGGCGACGACCCCGGCACATGGCCCGTCTTGGTGCGCGGCAGGGACAGCAACCTGTGGCGCCGTTACGACTGTGGGATGGTCGAGTTCCTCGCGTGCGTGCTCCGGGCGGACTTGGACCAGAACCCGCTGGGTGATCTCGCTCCCTGGGGTGCACAACCCGCCACCTTCCTGAACGAACGTGAGGAGGGGCGCCGTCTGGAGCAAGGTCTGGATCCGTGGACGGGCGAGCCGGATCCTTACGCGGGAATGTACGGCGACTGACCGGCCACCAGACCATGCTGAGCGGCCTGCCCGTCGTTCGTCGGGGCGCCGGAGAGGACGGCGACGGCTCGGCCGCGCGCGGCAGACGGCTGCAGCCGGCGCTTCCCTACGCCGTCGGCTGCGTGGACGAACACCCGGCGACGTTGCGGAGAAATACCGGACGGGATGTGACGCGGGGATGCGACGATGCGGGTGACTGCGCGATAAGCGAACTCCTGTTTGAGAGGTCCCTGGATGTCCGGTGAGGTGCGGAGGCGTCGCGAAGTGGGTGCCGGTGGGCAGATGTTGGAAGCGGGAACGTGGGGCTGGTCGGCGTGAGCCAACAACGGAACGTCTGGTTTCGACGCTTCCCGCCGCTGGGGAACGGGCCTACCGGTGCCGACAGCGACGCGGAGTGCGCACTGGTCTGTTTCCCGCATGCGGGCGGCTCCGCCTCCTACTGGCGGCCCTTGGCCGTCGCACTCTCCCCGACCGTGGATGTGGTGGCCGTGCAGTACCCGGGACGGCTCGACCGGCTGCGTGAGGCACCGGTCGAGGATCTGCATCTGCTGGCCGACCTGATCGCCGACGCGCTGGGCCCGCCGGGCGACCGGCCCCGGGCGCTGCTCGGGCACAGCATGGGGGCCTCACTGGCGTACGAGGTGGCCGTACGCCTCGCCCGGCAGCCCGGCGGGGAGCCCCAGCTGCTCATCGTGTCGGGCCGTCGCGCGCCGGCCGCGGCGCGGGGGCGGAACCGGGACTGGCCGTTGGACGACGCCGAACTGGTCCGGCGAGTAGGCGGGCTGGGCGGCATGGACGCCACGGTCCTCGACGACCCGGAAGTGCTGGACCTGATCCTGCCCGCTCTCCGCGCGGACCACCGGGCCCTCGCCTCCTACACGGACACCCCCGGCCGGCCGCTGTCCTGTCACGTCGTCGCCCTGGCCGGTGACCGGGATCCCGAGGCGACCGTCGAGGAGGTCCGGGCCTGGGGCGAGCAGACCTCGGGCGACTTCCGCACCCGGGTGTTCGAGGGCGGTCACTTCTTCCTCAACGACCACGCGAGTGACGTCACCGACCTGGTTCGCGGGCTGCTGCCGAGCCGTGCCGGCTGACCGTGGGCGGACCGCGGTCGGTCGGGTGGGCCGGTCGCACCGGCCTGTCCCCATCACCGACCCCGGGTGCGCATGGCCTGTGGGGTGCCTGAATCCAGCCATAAAACAGCCCGCTTCCTAAGAAAACTTGACCGGAACACACCGATCGTGTGTCACTTGAGAAGAGGTATTCGTGGTCGACTCGGCAGGTCGACTTGCGGAGACGGGCGGAGGCGGGGGGAAGCAGAGGGGCACGGGCGGGCACGGGGGACGGTTGACATCTGGGGACGCCTGTGCAAGCGAACCTCGAAGGCGATCGCTGGCAAGAACTTGAGCAATCTTGAGAAATCTTGTGATGGGGGAAAGCGATGCGGTTTCGAATGCTGGGCCCATTAGAGGTCGTTTGCAGCGACCAGTTGGTCGGACTGGGCGGAACGAGACAGCGTGCGACACTTGGTTTTCTGTTGCTCAACGCCAACCGGGTAGTGGCGAGCAGTCAGCTGATAGAGGCGTTGTGGCCGGTCGGCAAAACGCCCCAGTCCGCCCGGAAAATACTGCAGAACTCCGTGTGGAGACTGCGCAGGGCGCTCACCCCCGATGAGCGCGACGCCGGCTGTATGGAGCTGTTGAGCCAGGCCCCGGGCTACATGCTGCGGGTCGAGCCGGACCGGACGGACCTCCACAACTTCCGGGGGCTCGTCGAGAAGGGCCGCGCGGAGCTCGCGGCGGGATCACCGGAGAGCGCCTCGCTGCTGTTGCGCGACGCACTGGCCCTGTGGCGGGGCCCGGTGTTGGCGGATCTTGTTGAAGCAGGAATTGACTGGCCCGAACTGACCTCCGTCCGGAACACCCGGCTCGACGCTCTGGAGGACTACTTCGAAGCGGAGTTGGCGTGCGGTCGTCATCACCGCATCCTGGCCGAGTTGGAGAGGACGGTTGCCGCCGAGCCGCTGCGGGAACGGCTCCTGGGCCAACTCATGCTGACGCTCTACCGGTCGGGGCGGCAGGCGGACGCCTTGGACGCCTATCACGGCGCCCGGACCGAAATGGTGGAAAAACTCGGACTCGAACCGGGCCACGCCCTCAAGGCATTGCAGCAGGCCATTCTCGTCCACGACCCGGCACTGGTCCCGGCCGCCGTCCGCCAGCAGATCGACCTGCTCATGACGGGGGCCTCCCGGGACCGCGCCGAACCGGGCCCCCAGGGCGCACCGGGCGATCTGGAGCCCGTCCCCGCGCAGCCCAACGCATCCGCCGCACCGGCCGAACCCCTCGACCGCCGGGTCGCCGACCGCGCGACACCCGAGACGCCCGCCCCCCCGCCGCCCACCGCCGAACTGCCGGCCGCGGCGGCGCCCGTGTTGCCGGTGCTGCGGACCATGGTGGCCGAGCGCAAGGACGTCAGCGTCCTCATCGTGCGCGCCCAGCTCGGCCCGGAGGACGGCGCCATCGACCCCGAGCTGATCGACGAGGCCGCCGAGAACGCGGCGACGGTCATCCGCGAGGAGGTCGAGTGCCTCGGCGGTACGGTCACGGCCTCGATCACCCCCATCTGGCTCGCCCTGTTCGGGGTGCCCCGCACCGGTGAGGACGATGCCGAGCGGGCGGTACACGCGGCGATGACGATCCGCGACCGCCTCGGTGTCGCGGCGGGCCCCGCCGGAGCGGCCACTCCCGCCGCCCCCGGGCTCTCCGTGCAAGCCGCGGTCGCGACCGGCGAGGCGCTCGTCCGCTACCAGCCCGACCACGGCGAGGTTCCGCCGTCGGTCAACGGCGCCCTCCTCGACGAGTGCCACACCCTGCTGTCCCTCACGCCCGCCGGGGAGATCCGGGTCTGCGACGACACCCGCCGCGCCACCGAGTTCGCGGTCACCTATCACCGGGGCGACGCGGCCCCCGGCTGGCAGGTCGGGGGTTTCCGCCAGGAGTACGTCGCCCTGCACGGCGTACCCGTGATCGACCGCGAGTACGACCTGGACGTGCTGCGCGGCTTGTTGCAGCGCACCCGGCACCAGGCGACGCCACACCTGGTGACGGTGCTGGGGGAGCCGGGTATCGGCAAGACCCGGTTCATCATGGAGTTCGAGCGGCGGGTCGCGGCCAACCCGGAGGCCGTACGGCTGCTGGTGGTGCGCAGCCCGCCCGTCATCGGCGAGGAGCCGCTGGCCGTCCTGTACGACCTGGTGGCGTCCTGTTGCGGGATCCTGCGGGGCGACTCGGCCGAGACGACGCGGGCCAAGCTCACCGCCACCGTCGAGCGGCTGTTCGAGGCCGGGGAGGAGCGGCAGTGGATGCTGGAGTGTCTGCTCCCCCTCCTCGACGCCGAGGTCTGCGCGAGCACGCGGGTCGCGGTCGTCGACGTCCTCGCGGCGTCACGGCGGCTGCTGGCGGAGATCGCGGGGCACGGCCCGCTCGTGGTGGTCTTCGAGGACCTGCACTGGGCCGATGACGTCCTGGTGGACTTCGTCGAGGACCTCGTGCCGTCGGTGGGCTCGCTGCCCCTGCTGGTGATCGCCACCGCCCGGCCGGAGCTGCTCAAGCGGCGCCGGGAGTGGGGCAGCGGCATCCGGCACGGCCTCACGCTCACGCTGGAGCCGATCTCCGACGCGGCCATCGACCGGCTGCTGGAGTTCCTGATGTCCGCCACGGCCGGTGGCCTGAACAACTCCGCCGGGGGACTGCTGGAGGCGCTGCTGGAGGGAGCGGGTGACGATCCGGCCGCCCGGCGTGCCCAGTTGCGCCGCATCCTGGCCTCCGGCTCGGCCTCCCTCAGGGACGAGCGGTGCGGTCCCGGCGCGGGCGGCCCGCAGACCGCCGCGCCGGACCTGTGTCTGCCGAGGTCAGCCGGACACCCGTACCGGTAGCCGGGTGGGCGAGATCAGCTGCCGGGGGTTCTCGAACTCCAGAGAGCCGGTCCTGTCCACCGCGATGTCCCGGTATCGATCCATCAGGATGTTCAGGGCGATCTTCGCCTCCAGCCGGGCCAGCGGCGCGCCGAGGCAGAAATGGATGCCCTGCCCGAACACCAGGTGGCTGGTGGTGCGGTGGATGTCGAACCGGTCGGGGTCGGGGAACCGGGAGCCGTCCCGGTTCGCGGCCCCGATCCACGGCGTCACCAGCGACCCGGCGGGGACGGTGTGACCGCCCAGCTCGGTGTCGGCCGTGGTGATCCGGGCGAGCCTCGGGAACGGCGGCCGCAGCCGCAGCACCTCCTCCAGCGCGCCCGGCAGCAGCGAGCGGTCCGAGCGCACGGCGGCTCCGACCTCCGGGTGCCGGTCGAAGAGGAGGACGGCGTTGCCGATGAGGGCCATCGTGGTGGCGTGCCCGGCGAACATGGTCAGGCCGGTGACCCCGACGATCTCGCCGTCGTCCAGGTACTTTCCGTCGACCTCGGCGGCCGCGAGCCTGCTGAGCACGTCGTCGGTGGGGTTCTTGCGCAGCCGTCGTACGTGCTCCAGAAGATACGCGTTCATCTCCCGCACCGCCGGGACGACTTCGTTCTCCAACTGTTCCTGGGGGACGGTCGCGGCGTCCACGGTGCCGAGGGCCTCGCCCCACACCCGGAACAGCGGCTCGTCCTCGACCGGCAGGCCCAGCAGCTCCAGGATCACGTTGATGGGCAGCGAGTAGGCGAGCGAGTCGATCAAGTCGAAGCGGTCGGCGCCGGCCACCCCGTCGAGCAGGGCGTTGGTGATCTTCTCGATCCGGGGCGTCAGCCCGGTCACGGCCCGCGCGGTGAACACCGAGCTGATCACCGAGCGGAGCTGGCGGTGCCGGGGCGGGTCCGTCGTCACCAGATTGCCCATGTCGAAGAAGTCGAGATCGGGCTGCGGTGGATTGAAGGCGTGCGCGGTGTCGGAGGAGAAGGTCGTCGTGTCGGCGAGGATCCGGGAGATGTCGGCGTGGCCGAACACCTGCCAACCGTTTTCCGGGTCCCGGTGCACCGGCTGGGTGTCGAGCATCGAACGGAACCAGGCGAACAGCGACTCCGCCGGATCTTTTGCGAGAGTGTCCGAAGTTATGCTCATGGTCCTGACCTTATCCTCGGGTTTCCAGGTGCACGGTGAATTCATCGGGCATAAAAGGAATGCGTGAGAGATCTGAAACCGGCAGCGGACCGAAGCCCGCTGCCGGTGGTGCGGCGCCGGTCACCGAAGACCGTCCGTAGACCGTCGGCAGATCATGGGGAGACCGGGCGGGGAAGCGGGTCAGAACGCCGACATCGAGCGGTACAGTCGGCGGTCGACCTGCGGGGCCCGCAGGGCCGCCGCGCTCGTCAGGCGCTCGATCTCGTGGGTGGTCAGGAGCTTGCCGCCGGCCACGCGGATGCCGGACTCGACGGCGCCGTCCATGTAGCCGCTCCAGCCGTCGGCGATGTCGCCGCCGGCGAACTTGACGCGGCCGTGCGGCTTCTGGATGTCACGGTGCAGCCTGGTCAGCTGGAACGGTTGGCGGAAGGCGCCGACTCCCAGCGCGAACTCGTCCGCGTGCCAGTCGTGCGCCGTGTAGCCGCGCAGTTGGGCGTCCGGGAGGATGTCCTTCACCGCGGCCTCGACCTGCTTGCGGTCCCGCACGTCGAAGGTGTCCTTGACGCTGAACGCGACCACCGGCTGGCCCACGTCGAAACGGCCCATGATGCAGATCGGGTGCCCCTCCGGGGCCTCCGCGACGAAGCGGTCGGCAGGCTGCTTCAGGTCCAGCCACAGCTTCTTCTCGTGGGGCACGCCGATGCCCGCGGTGGAGGCCGTGCGGTGCGCCTTCGGCAGCCCCGGACTGAACTTGATCGTCTTCCATACGTTGACCGGTACGGCCATGATGACCTCGGGGGCGACGAACTTGTTCCCGGCGCGGGTGACGACGCGGACCCGTCTGCCGTCCTGCTCGACCGCGGCCACGGGGGAGTTCAGGCACAGTGTGGGTGCCGCCTCCGCCAGGATGGCCTGGAGCAGGGAGACCGTGCCGTACTTCGGTCGGTAGGTGTTGACGCCGTGGAAGCTGTCGAAGTTCCAGCCGGACAACGCCCACCACTGGGTGAGGTGGGTCAGCGCGCCGCGCTTGCTGGAACCGCCGTACAGCGAGGTCGTGCTGGTGAGCCGGATCTCGTCCTCCGGGGGGTACTTCAGCTGGTCGAGCCGGTCGCGAAGGGAGAACCCGTCGTGCTTGCGCACCAGGTCCTCCCGGTAGAGCGGCTCGTAGGGGCGCTCGAAGTACTCACGGTTGCCGTCCTCGAAGAACGGGGTGAACAACTCCTTCTGACGGGCGTACGCCTCGGCCGGGTCGTACTCCTGGAACCCGTCGAGGGTGGGCAGGATGCTTCGCTCGACACCTGCGTCGGCGACGATCGGCAGCTTGTAGCGGTTCAGCTCCCGCCACACGTACGGCTGCAGTGGGTCGACCCAGGCGCCGCCGCGCTCGATCTGCTGCCCCTGATAGACGTCGGTCCAGGTCCGTCCTCCGATGCGGTTGCGCGCCTCGAGCAGCAGGACGCGCTTGCCCTGGGCCTTCAGCTCGCGCGCGGCGGTGACCCCGGCGAGGCCGGCGCCGACGACGATGACGTCGAAGTCCTTCTTCACCGCCGCCGCTGCCGCGGTCGGCTGCGCGACGGCCGCGCCCGCCGCGGCGACGAGCGTGGTGGCCCCGGCAGCCTTCAGCAGGGTGCGCCGTGGCAGCCGCGTCGCGGTCCGGCCGGAACCGGACGCCGTCTTCTCGTTGGCCGATATCGCGCCGTACTCGTTGGCTGTACTCACATTTCTCCTCGATGTGTCGCCGGCGTGAATGCCGGGCACTCCCCCGGATCCTCGGACTGTGTCCGGAAAACGCTGCCAACCTAGTCAAGCAGCGGCGATTTTCGGTCTTCCCCGAGTAATTCCGTTTGAGAGGCGGCAGGGGGATTGTCGGGGATTGAAATGTGAGAATTACGTGCAGGTGGAATGCAAAAAAACCTCCGGGGCACGGCGTCTGGGCCGTACCCCGGAGGCCGGGTGGAACGCGTCGGTCAGGCGGAGGGCTTGCGGAACTGCTCGATCAGGGCCGCGTAGCCGCTGTCGGCGTGGCCGTCGGCCACCGCTCGGTCGACGAGCGCCTTGAAGAAGCGGGGCAGTTCGGCGCTGATGCCGAGCGTCTCGCTCTCCTCGGCGAGGTGCTCCAGCGCGTCCTGGTGGACCGTCATGGTGGCATCGCCCGCCGGGTACTTGCCCTCGTCGATCTGCGGGGCGTACGCGGTCACGTACTCGGTGACCACGTTGATCATCGTGTTGGCCAGCGGGGCGAAGGTGGTGGCCTTCACCTTGGCGGTGCCCAGCAGGGCGGCGCCCTGGAGGAAGCCGTTGAGGATGCCCCACATGATGCCCAGCAGCGACATGTCGTAGAGCGCGGACAGCCCGTGGTCGGTGTCCAGGTACGTGGTGCCCGCGGCGCCCAGCGCGCGCAGGGTCGCCTCGTGCTCGTCGAACGCCGCCTTCGGGCCGCTGTACAGCAGCACGGCGGCGTCGGTGGCGATGTCCGGCGGGATCGCCATGATGGCGCCGTCGAGGTAGGTGGTCCCCACGCCCGCCGCCCACTCGGCGGTCTCGCGGGGCCTGCGTCGACGTGCCGGTCGTCAGGTTGACCACGACCTTGCCCTCGAGCGAGCCGGCCAGCGGGTCGAGCAACTCGCGCACGGCGGAGTAGTCCGTGACGCAGAGGACGACCAGCGGGCTCGCCGCGATCGCGTCCCCGACCGAACCGGCGCGCGTGGCACCCCCGGCGACGAGCTGGTCGGCTTTGGCGGCCGTCCGGTTCCACACGGTGGTCGGGTGCCCCGCCTTGAGGAAGGCAGCGGCCAACGCCTGGCCCATCAGACCCAGGCCGATGACCGACACCGGAGCTTGGGCTGCTTTGGTGTTCGACATTGCGTACTCCCGTTCCAATTCGCACTGTGGTTTGCATGGTTTGCATCTCGGCGATGGTCAACCCGCTGCCAACACCCTCGCACCGCGGTGCGGCGACGGACAGTGGCAGAAGTGCCGACCTTCGCAAAATTCCTGCCGTAGGCTTGCCGGTATGAATCCTGGGTCTGTCGCCATCGCTCTGGTCAACGACACGGACATGCAGGTGTGCGAGGTCTACGAGACGGCCATCGCCTACGCGGTCTTCGGTGATCCCCAGCCGGATCTCGCCGACCCCTGGTACGACCTGCGGGTGTGCTCCGTGACCCCGCCCTCCGCCGCCGGTCCGGCACGGGGGTTCTCCGTCCGCACCACCCTCGGCGTCGAGGACCTGGTCACCTCCGGCACCGTGATCGTGCCCTCGGTACCGGACGCGGTCGTCAACCGGGGCGAGTCCCTTCCCGCCGAGTTCGTCGACGCGCTGCGCCGCGCCTACGACGCGGGCGCCCGCATGGTGTCCCTGTGCACCGGGGCGTTCGCACTCGCGGAGGCCGGGCTCCTGAACGGCCGCCGGGCCGCGGCGCACTGGCTGAACACGGCCGATCTGGCGAAGCGCTACCCCGAGGTGGAAGTGGACGACTCGGTCCTCTACGTCGACGAGGGCCGGGTCCTCACCAGCGCCGGGATGACCGCCGGACTCGATCTGTGCCTGCACATCGTGCGCAGCGACCTCGGCGCCCATGTCGCCAACCAACTCGCCCGCCGGCTGGTGGTCTCCGGCCACCGCCCCGGCGGCCAGGCCCAGTTCGTGGACCTCTCCGTCCCGGTCACCGACGACGACAGCCTCGCTCCCGTCATGGACTGGGTCGCCCGCCATCTCGACCGGCCCCTCACCGTCGACGGCATGGCCAAGCAGGCCGGGGTGAGCACCCGGACCTTCTTCCGGCGCCTCCAGGCCGCCACCGGAATGACCCCGCTCAAGTGGCTGCTCAACCAGCGCCTGGCGCACGCGCAGACCCTGCTGGAGACCACCGACCTGTCGATCGACCGGGTCAGCGAGTTCAGCGGTCTCGGCACGGCGGCCAATCTGCGCCGCCACTTCACCCTGCACGTGGGGGTGACGCCGACGGACTACCGCCAGTCCTTCGGATCCGCACCGGTCCGCCGCAACGCCCTGTCCGGCGGGCGACGTTGAGCCGACGGGGCCCGGACACCCTGTCGCGCCCGGGCCCCGGGAGGCTACGTCCCGGCGACCTCCTCGGCGGTGCGGGGACCGCTGGCGCCGTAGGGGTTGTCGATGACGTAACGCCAGTTGCCGTCCTCGCCGCGCTGGAGGACGTCCACCGCGACACCCTCCAGGTGCTCCGGCTCGCCGTCGGCGTCCCTGGTCTCCATCGACCACTCGACGATGAGCATCGCCGTGTTACCCGTCACCAGGGTCTGGAGCACCTTGGCGTCCACGGTCGGGCCGTAGGACATGAACTCCTTGACCCGGTCCCGACGGGCCTGGCCCGTCAGCGGCACACCCGGTTCCCAGACGCCGACGGCGTCCTCGGTGTACATCGAGTTGACGGCGTCCGCGTCACCGGAGTTGAACGCCTCGCCGAACATCTCCTGATGCGTCTCGATGTCGCTGGACAAATACTTGTCGTACCTTCCGCTGGCCATGGTTGAGCCGCTCCATTCATTCCCCCGAGAGGGAGTCCGGACGAGTGATGACAGTTGGACATCGGGCGGATTGGGCATCGCGCCGCGCAAGTGGACCCGTTGAACGCTACTGGCCGTCCGGAACGACCGGGCCGCACTCCGGTAACCACCCCCGACCAGTGGCGAAGAGCTGACGGTTACTGGACCGAGACCGCGCCCCAATCGGTCTCGGCGGCGTATACGCGGAAGTCGCGAGGCTCTCGACCGAGAGCCCGCTGCACACCGTCGGAGAGATATGCCGTCCGACCGTCACGAACGGTGTCGAAGATCTCGTTCATGAAGTCCGCGAAATCCCGCGCATAACCCCGCTCGACAAGATGCCGGGCGTATTCCTCCGGGCTCACCACGACCGAACGGATCTTTCGGCCCGCCGCTTCGGCGATCAGGTCCACGCACTCGGCGAACCTCATCAGCCGCGGGCCGGACAGGACGTACAGCTCGCCCGCGTGCCCCTCCTCGGTCAGCGCGGCTACGGCGACGGCCGCGATGTCCTCGGCGTCGATGAACGGTTCGACGCCCTCGCCGTCCGGCAGGATCACCTCGCCGGCAGCGATGTCCGGCGCCAGCAGGCGATCCTCGCTGAAGTTCTGCGAGAACCAGGTCGGCCGCAGGATCGTCCACTCCGCCCCCGACTCCCGCACCGCCCGCTCGGCGGCGAACCTGCTCTCGTCGTGGGCCCACTGCTCCAGCGTCCGCGCAGACAGGAACACCAGTCGCCCCACGCCTCGCCGCGTGGCGAACGCGGCGAAGTCCGCGAGGAGTTCGGCCGCGTGCGGCCCCTGCTCGTCCACCACGTAGACCGCCTCGACGCCCTCGACGGCCGCCGCCCACGTCTCCTTGTCCCGCCACTCGAAACGCCGGCTGCCCGAGCGGGACGCCACTCTGGCCCGACGCCCGCGCTCGGCCAGCTGCCGTGCGACCCGGCGGCCCGTCTTGCCCGTACCGCCGAGCACCAGAACGGGAGTGTCGGTCGTGTCGTTCATGTCACCTGCCATCAGAGAGAAATCGTCACGGAGAAGGTCGGGGAGATTCGGGGAGAAGGGTCAGCGGGCCTCGGCCACCAGGGGCGCGTCCGGGGACGCCGCGCGGACGGCCGCCTGGATCTCCGGGGCGACGAGCGCCTCCGGCGGATCGACCAGGAAGACCACGCGGGCGTACGCGGTCAGCAGCGAGGGATCGCGGGTGGCGGCCTCCAGGAGCTGCTCCACGTACGCCTGCTCCGCCCGCCACTCCTCGGTGCGCTCGCCCTCGACGCCCGGGAAGGCGAGGTCGGCGCCGGTCGTCATCGACCACACCGCGTCCACGGCCCTCTCGGCGAGGTCGGCGAAGTACTCCTCGGCACTCGGCGCGCCCGGCCGGGACACATGGTCGCGCAGGACCACGGCACCAAGGGCGGCGACGGTCATGCCCTGCCCGTACACCGGGTTGAAGCTGCACACCGCGTCGCCGAGGACGAGCAGACCGGCCGGGAACGAGGGCATCAGCTCGTAGCGGCGGCGCAGATTCGCCGGGAAGCGGTACGCGACCGGATCACCCAGCGGCTCGTGGTCCTTCACCGTGTCGTAGATGTCCGGCGCGGACAGCGACTTCAGGAACGCGAGGAACCCCTCCGAGTCATGGGGCGGGTAGTCGCCGACGAAGCCGTACGCCGTCACCACGGTGCGGCCGCACTCGATGCCGGCGCAGATCGCGCCGCGCCCGGTCTCGGGCGACGCGACCACGTCGATGGAGATGTCGTCGCCCATCAGCTCGGGCGGCAGCCGGAAGTACTGCGTCGTGTAGCCGACCCCGATCCGCTGCTGGTCCTCCTCGACCTCCGGGAAGCCCAGCTCCGTCAGCCACGCCGGGGTCCGCGAGCGCCGACCGGTGGCGTCCACCACCAGGTCGGCGTCCAGCCGGTGCGACCGGCCACCCTCCACCACCGACACCCCGACGACGGTCCGCCGGTCGTCCGACGTCAGCAGCCCGGTGATGTCGTGCCGGTGCAGGAACGACACGTTCGGCAGCGCCCGTACCCGGGTCCGCACCCGCTGCTCCAGATACGGTCGGCTCATCGACAGCAGCAGCATGTCCGAGTGGGGCCGCGGCATCCGCCGCCCCTCCATGACCCAGCGCACATTGCCGGTGACGTCGCCCGTCACGGCCCCGGTGGAGACCAGCTCGTCGGTGATGCCGGGCAGCATTTCCTCGATGATGTGCCGGCCGCGGGCCAGCAGGGCGTGGACGTGGTTGCCCTGCGGCACGCCCTTGCGCGGGAGGTCGTCGTCCCTCAGCTCGTCCCGGTCCACCACGACCACGTCGTCGTACGCGTCCGCCAGCACGCGCGCCGCCAGCAGCCCGGCCATGCTCGCGCCCAGGACGATCGCGCGGTTTCGATCAGATGTCCCCACGGTTTTCGCTCCTCCAAGGTGTAGAGATCCGAAGCCGCGCGAAGCGGGCGCGGCTCATGCGCCGGCCACCGGCACCAGGTGGGCGCCGGCCTTCGGGAAGTAGCCGGCGCGCACGAAGAACTTCACGTACGTGTCGAACAGTTCGGGTCCGATCCGCGGGCACTCGATGCCGGTGCCGGCCAGTGCCCGCTCCGTCTCCGACACGTCCAGAGGCGGGTACGTCGCCCGGTCGTCGCCCGCCATGAGGGCCTCGAAGGCGTCGAGCAGCGGTACCAGCGCGTTGTCGCGGTCGGCCCGCACCCGCTCCCGCCAGCTGTCCCAGTCCACGACGGGCAGCTCGTAGCCGTAGGACCGCAGATACCCGATGAAGTCGGCGAAGGCCTGCTCCTGTTCGTTGAACAGGTGGAAGGTGCCGCCCGCGGCCTCGTCGCTCGTCGCCAGCGTGGTGATCGTCCCGCTGACGTAGTCCACCGGCACCATGTGGAAGGACCCGGCCAGCCGGTCGGGCACCGCGCCCGCCTGGAGCAGGCCTTTGAGGCTCAGCCAGACGAAGTCCTTGGTCTGGCAGGCACCGGCCCGCTGGTCGCCACAGACCACGTCCACCCGGTACACGGAGACCGGCAGACCGCGCTCCCGCGCTATCCCGATGACCTGCTCGGCGACCCACTTGCTCTGGAGGTACCCGTTCCACAGCGCCTCGGCGGGACCGGTCGGGTCGGTCACCTTCGCCGGGACGCCCTCGGCGCCGGGTGCAGGCGGAGGGAAGACACCGCTCGTCGACACGTGGTGCACCGGCACGGTGCGGTGCCGGGCGGCGAGCCGCAGCACCTCCCGGGTCCCGTCCACATTGGGCCGCCGAAGCTCGGTGTACGGCCGCAGCCAGCTCACTGTGGCGCCCGCGTGGTAGACGACATCGACGAATCGCGCCAGATCGTCGAACTCGTCCTCGGTCAGGCCCAGCCGGGGCTCGGCGAGGTCGCCGACGACCACGGAGACGCGGTCCGGGTCGATCTCGTCGAGGAGCTCGTACCAGTCCAGGTTCGCGCGCAGACGCCGCTCGGCGTCGGCCCGGTCGGCACCGCGCACCAGGCAGTGCACACGGGCACGCGTCGAGCGCATCAGATCGCGCAGGAGGAACGCCCCGAGGAACCCGGTGGCGCCGGTCAGCAGGATCTCCCGGGGGTCGACGGCGACCCGGCTGATATCGCTCGCCGGCCGTACGTCGTCGTCGAGCCGCACCTCCGCCGCGAAGTCCACGGAGGTGGGGGCCGGGGCGGTGTCGGGCGCGGTCCTGAGCAATGCCGCGCACAGGTGCTTCGTCAGTGCGGCCGGGGTGGGGTGCTCGTAGACCACGGAGGCGGGAAGGCGGACGCCCGTCGCGGCGCTGAGCCGGTTGCACAGCTCCACCGACATCAGCGAATCGAAGCCGAGTTCGGTGAAGAGCCGGTCGGCGCCGACGGCTGCCGCGTCACGGTGCCCGAGCACCAGGGCGATCTCGCCGCGCACGAACTCCGCCACGGCCTCCTGCCGCCCTTCCTCGGGCAGTTGGTCGAACCGGTGCGCCGGCGACCAGGTGCCCGCTCCGCCGGACCGGGCGGAGGGGCGGGCCGGTGTCCCCGCAAGACCGGCGAGGACGAGCGGCACCTGAGCGGGTCGGGCGCGCAGGGCGGCCACGTCGAGGGGCGTGGCCACCAGCGCCGACCGGCCCAGTCGCATCGCGGCGTCCAGGAGACCGGGGCCGTGCTCCTCGGCCACCGGCAGCAGACCGGTGCGGGCGATCCGCTTCCGGTCCGCCTCGCTCAGGGCGCCACCCATGCCGCCCTCCGTGTCCCACAGGCCCCACGCCAGCGACATAGCGGGCAGACCGCTCGCGGCACGCTGCTCGGCGAGCGCGTCCAGGAAGGTGTTCGCGGCCGCGTAGTTGGCCTGGCCCGGGCCGCCCACGAGACCCGCCACCGACGAGAACAGCACGAATGCCGACAGGTCGTGTTCGAGCGTCAGCTCGTGCAGGTTCCAGGCCGCGTCCACCTTGGGGCGCAGCACGGCTGCCAGCCGCTGTGGGGTCAAAGCCGCGATCATCCCGTCGTCGTTCACCCCGGCCGTGTGCACGACCCCGGTCAGCGGATGCTCCGCGGGAACGGCCGCGAGGAGGGCGCCGAGAGCCTCCCGGTCGGCCAGATCACACGCCGTGATCATCACCTTGGCGCCCAGGCCGGCGAGCTCGTCGGCGAGTTCGTCCGCACCGGGAGCCGCCGGGCCGCTGCGGCTGACCAGCAGCAGCCGGGTCACCTGGTGCTCGCGGACGAGATGCCGGGCGAAGAGGGCGCCGAGCGCACCGGTACCGCCGGTGATCAGGACGGTGCCGTCGCGCCGCCAAGGAGAGGTCGCCGGTTCGTCGTCGGCCGGCGACAGCCGGGCCACACGCGGGACCAGCACCGTGCCGCCGCGCACCGCGACCTGGGGTTCGCCGGAGGCGACGATCGAGGGCAGGGCCTTCGCCGACGCCGGGTCGTCGTCCAGGTCGACCAGGACGATCCGGCCGGGCATCTCCGACTGGGCCGAGCGCAGCAGACCCCACACCGGTGCGGCGACCAGGTCGGACACCCCGGTCCGCCGATCAGCGCCCCGGTCGGTGGCGACCGCGCCCCGGGTCACCACGACCAGCGGGGTGTCGGCGGACCGCTCGTCCGACGGCCACGACTGCACGAGGGCCAGCGCTCGCCGCGTCGCCTCCTGCGCCCGCGCCGCCACGTCACCCCCCGGCGCGAAGACGAACGCGGCGAGCAGCGCGTCGAAGGGGTCCGGCGAGTCCAGTGCCGCCTCCACATCGGCGAACCTGCGGACGTCCTCCAACCCGAGGTCCCCGCTGCCCGTCTCCAGCACGGCCAGCGCGGCGCCGTCCCGATCCGCCGGAACGACCGGGTTCCACGCGACCCGGAACAGGGAGTCCCGGGACCGTGACCGGACTCTGGCGACATCGGCCTCGTCGACCGGGCGGACGACGACCGAGGCGATCGAGGCGACCGGCCGCCCGGACGGGTCGGCCAGCCGGACCCCCCAGCCGCCCTCGGCGCCGGGGGTCAGCTGCACCCGCAGCACCGAGGCACCGACCGCGTGCAGCCGGGCTCCGCGAGCCTGTGTGACGACCCCGCCCCGCCCGGCCGTGCGCAGCGTGCCGTGCAGGGCGGCCTCCAGCAGCGCAGGGTGAAGCCCGTATCCGTCGACGTCGGTGTCCTCGGACAGAGCCACCTCGGCGAACAGCTCCCCGTCGCGGTGCCACGCCGCCAGGACGCCCGGGTACGACGCCCGGTCCCCGTGTGCCGGGTCGATCGCCTGCGCGCCCACCGGCGGCCACGCCTCCAGTTCGTACGGGGTCTCGGGGCCGGCGGGGCTCAGGGTGCCCGAGGCCGCGACGGTCCACGCCGGACGGTCCTCGTCGGTGCCCGTGTGGACGGTGAAGGCGCGAGTGCCCTTGGCGTGCGGCGCACCGACGGTGAGCTGGACGCGTACACGGGCCCGTTCGGGCAGGAGGATCGGGTGGCGTACCGTCAGCTCGTCCACGACCGTGCAGCCGACCTGGTCGGCCGCCCGGACCACCATGTCCAGCAGGGCGGACACGGGCAGCGCGACGTCGCCGCCCCGGCTGTGGCCGGCCGGCCACGGCGCGGAGTGGGCCGTGAGCCGGGAGGTGAGGACCAGTTCGTCGCGGCCGGCGATCTCGACCACCGTGTCCACCAGCGGATGCCCGGCCGCGCCCGCGGAGCGCCCGGACGGCTGGGCGATGGCCGGCTCCAGCCAGTACCGCTTCCGCTGGAACGCGTAGCTCGGAAGATCCACCCGCCGTCGGGGACCGGCCGGGGCGAAGAAGGCCGGCCAGTGGACGGGTACCCCCGCGCTCCACAGCCGCCCCAGCGCCGACACCACCGCCATCCGCTCGGACGAGCCGGACCGTACGGCGGCCACGGCACTCACGGGACCGAGACCGGACACGCAGTCGTCGACCATCGCGGTGAGCACCCCGGCCGGGCCCAGCTCCAGTGTGGTGGTCACCTGCCGCTCGGCGAGGGTGCGGACCGCGTCGAAGAAACGGACCGGCTGTCGCACCTGTTGGGTCCAGTAGTCGGGCGAGCGCAGTTCCTCCCCGGCGAGGCGTCCGGTGACCGTGGACACCAGGGGGATCTCCGGCGGGTTCAGGGTCACGCCCCGCACGACCCGGCCGAACTCCTCCAGCATCGGCTCCATCAGCGGAGAGTGGAACGCGTGGCTGACCACCAGTCGCTTGGTCGCGCGGCCCCAGGAGCGGACCGTGGACGCGACCGCCGCGACCGCGTCCGCGTCGCCCGACACCACCGTGGAGGAGGGGCCGTTGAGCGCAGCGAGGCCGGCGCGGCCGTCGGTCTCGGCGAGCAGCGGTTCGACCTCGTCGGCAGTGGCCTGCAGCGCCACCATCGCCCCTCCCCGCGGCAGCGCCTGCATGAGCCGGCCCCGGGCGGCGACCACGGCCGCCGCGTCCGTGAGACTGAAGACGCCCGCCACGTGCGCGGCTGCCAGCTCGCCGATCGAATGCCCGGCGAGGAGGTCGGGCCGTACGCCCCACGACTCGAACAGCCGGAACAGCGCCACCTCGACGGCGAACAGCGCAGGCTGTGCGTAGCCCGTCTCATCGAGCCGGTCGCCCGACGCGATCACCTCGCGCAGCGGCAGGTCCAGCAGCGGGTCGAGGTGCGCGCACACCTCGTCGAAGGCCGCCGCGAAAGCCGGGAACGCGGCGTGCAGGTCGAGGCCCATCGCGGCGCGCTGGGCCCCCTGCCCGGTGAACAGGAAGCCCAGCCTGCCCGTGCCCGTCTCGCCGCGCGGCACGGGCCGAGCCCCCTCCTGCGGGGTGAAAGCGCGCAGGGCGGCCAGCAGTTCGGCACGGTCGCCGCCCACCACCACGTCCCGGTGTTCCAGCCCGGCCCGGGTGGTCGCCAGCGCGTACGCCACGTCCTCCGCCGATACCTCAGGGTGCCGCTCCACGAATGCTGCCAGCCGCTCCGCCTGCGCCCGGACGGCGTCGGCCGTCCGGGCGGACAGGGCCCAGGGGATGGCGGAGAGGGGGGAGGGGAAAGCGGGGTTCTCGCCGTCCGGCGACGTGCCCGCGGAAGGGTCCGCCGAAGCGCCGGAGGGTGCGGCGGCCGAGGCGTCCACCGGAGGTCCGGCCGCGTCGACCGGCCCGTCCACCGGCTCCGGAGCCTGCTCGATGATCACGTGTGCGTTGGTGCCGCTCACCCCGAACGCGGACACGGCGGCCCGGCGCGGGCGGCCCGTGCGGGGCCAGGGCCGCTCCTCGGTCAGCAGTTCCACCGCGCCCTCGGACCACTCGACCAGCGGCGTCGGCCGATCCACGTGCAGG
Source organism: Streptomyces sp. WMMC940 (assembly GCF_027460265.1). Taxonomy (NCBI): domain Bacteria; kingdom Bacillati; phylum Actinomycetota; class Actinomycetes; order Kitasatosporales; family Streptomycetaceae; genus Streptomyces; species Streptomyces sp. WMMC940. The sequence continues at coordinate 3,303,994 of NZ_JAPZBC010000001.1, read as the reverse complement.
GTCCTGGGGAGCACCCCGTGCCGTATCGCCTGGACCATCTTGATGACGCCGCCCACCCCGGCCGCGGCGACCGCGTGCCCGATGTTGGACTTCAGCGACCCCAGGTACAGCGGGCGCTCCGCCGGGTGGGCCGCGCCGTACGTGCCCAGCAGCGCCTGCGCCTCGATGGGGTCGCCGAGCCGGGTGCCGGTTCCGTGCGCCTCGACCGCGTCCACGTCGGCCGCGTCCAGCCGGGCCTCGGCGAGCGCCTGCCGGATGACCCGTTCCTGGGCGGGGCCGCTGGGCGCCGTGAGACCGTTGGAGGCGCCGTCCTGGTTGACGGCGGTGGCCCGCAGCACGGCCAGGACGCGGTGGCCGTTGCGTACGGCGTCGGAGAGCCGTTCCACGAGGAGCAGACCCACGCCCTCCGACCAGCTGGTCCCGTCGGCGGCGGCCGCGAACGACTTGCACCGGCCGTCGGCGGCGAGACCCCGCTGCCGGGAGAAGTCGACGAACCCGCCCGGCGTGCCGCTGATCGTCACTCCGCCGGCCAGGGCGAGCGCCGACTCGCCGCTGCGCACGGACTGCGCCGCGAGGTGCAGGGCGACCAGCGACGACGAGCACGCCGTGTCCACGGTGACGGCGGGCCCCTCGAACCCGAACGAGTACGAGATCCGGCCGGAGACCACACTGCTGAGCTTGCCGGTCATCAGGTAGCCCTCGAGCTCCTCGGGCCCTTCGAGCCCCAGGTACGTCTGGTCCACCGCGCCGACGAAGACACCCACGTTGGACGCCTTCAGCCCCGCCGGGTCGATGCCCGCCTGCTCGAACGTCTCCCAGGCGGTCTCCAGCAGCACCCGCTGCTGCGGGTCCATCGAGAGAGCCTCACGTGGGGAGATCCCGAAGAACGCGGCGTCGAAGTCGGCCGCGCCGTCCAGGAACCCGCCCTCGCGGGTGTACGACGTGCCCGGCGTGTCAGGGTCGGCGTCGTACAGCCCCTCCAGGTCCCAGCCCCGGTCGGCCGGGAACGGGGAGATGGCGTCCCGGCCCTCGGAGACCAGCCGCCACAGATCGTCGGCCGAGGCCACCCCACCGGGATAGCGACAGGCCATGCCGACGATCGCGACCGGCTCCAGCCGTCCGGACTCCAGCTCGGCGATGCGGTTGCGTGCCTTCCGCAGGTCGGCCGTGACCCATTTCAGGTAGTCGGCCAGCTTCTTCTCATCCGCCATGGGACAACTCACCCATCTTCTCGGGGACGGCAGTGACGGCAGTGCGGGACGTCGGGTCGGTGCGGGGCATCAGCTGCCCGCGCGGCCGAGTTCGTTGTCGATGAAGTCGAGGAGCTCGTCGGTCGTGGCCGACTCCAGCGGGTTCGCCGGACCGTGGCCGGGCGTGCCGCCCGACGCGTCCATCCAGCGCGACAACATCGTTTGCAACCGGGCGGTGACGGCGGCGTGTTCCTCCGCGTCGGCGCTTCCGGCGCGATCTGCGCCGACGGCCGTGGAGAGGATCTCCTCCAGTTTGTCGAGCTCGGCGAGGAGGGGTGTCCGCTCGGCGGGCTCCGGTCCGTCCCCGAGCCCGGCGAGCAGGAACGTGGTCAGGGCCGCCGGGGTCGGATGGTCGAACACCACGGTCGCCGGGAGCCGGATGCCGCTGACCGCGCCCAGCCGGTTGCGCAGCTGTACGGCGGTGAGCGAGTCGAACCCCAGCTCCTGGAAGGGCCGCTGGGCCTCGACAGCGGCCGGGTCGCGGAAGCCCAGCACGACGGCCACCTCGCCGCGCACCAGATCCAGCACGAACGCCTGCCGCTCGCCCGCGTCCATCCCGGCGAGCCGGTCGGCGAGGGGCACGCCCACGTCGGCACCGGCCCGCTCCGGGCGGCGGTCGGCCACCGGCACCATGGCCCGCAACAGCGGCGGAACCGCACCGCCGGACGCCCGTACCGCCGCGAGGTCGAACGGCACCACGACGAGCGCTGCATGACGGGACGTCAGCACGGAGTCGAACAGTGCGAGGCCCTCCGCCGTGCTCGTCGGCACGAAGCCGTCGCGGGCGAAACGGGACCGGTCGGCCGGGGTCAGTCCCGCGTTGATCCCGCCCTCGACCTCCCACAGCCCCCAGGCCGGCGAGCCGGCGGGCAGGCCCTCGGCCCGGCGTCGTTCGGCCAGCGCGTCGAGGAAGGCCCCGGCGGCCGCGTAGTTGGCCTGGCCCGGACCGCCGAACGCGCCCACGACCGACGAGAACAGCACGAACGCCGCCAGCTCGTCCCCATGGGTCAGCTCGTGCAGATGCCAGGCGGCGTCCGCCTTCGGTCCCAGCACCGCTGCCAGCTGATCGGGTGTCAGTGCCGGGAGCAGACCGTTGTCGAGGACCCCGGCCGCGTGCACGACCCCGGTCAGTGCGTGCTCGGCCGGTATCTCGGAGAGCAGCGCCTTGAGTGCGTCACGGTCGGCGACATCGCACGCGGCGATCCGCACCTCGGCACCCAGCCCGGTGAGCTCTGCACGCAACTCCGCCGCCCCGGGGGCTGTTTCACCCCGGCGGGAGGCCAGCAGCAGCTGCCGGACGCCGTGCGCGACGACGAGATGCCGGGCCACGGCGGCGCCCAGCGCCCCTGTGCCGCCGGTGATGAGGACGGTGCCTTCCGGGAGCCGGCGGAGGGCCGTTCCGTCGCCCGCGTCGGCCGGTGCGACCCGGTGCAGCCGGGGCACCAGGAGCCGGCCGTCGCGCACGGCGGCCTGCGGCTCGTCCGTGGCGAGCAGGGCGGCCAGGAGCGCCGGTGGGACGTGCGCGGCGTCCGCGCCCGTGTCAGGGGCGTCCACGAGGACGATCCGGTCCGGGTTCTCCGACTGCGCCGAGCGCACCAGGCCCCGGACCGCAGCCGCGTCGAGGTGGGGCACCTCGCCGGCCGTGGCGGCCACGGCTCCCCTGGTGACCAGCACGAGCCGGGTCGCGGTGAACCGCTCGTCGGCCAGCCAGGTCTGGAGCAGGGCCAGCGTCCTCCCGGTCGCTGAGTGCACACCGTCGACGACCTCGGTGTCGTTGCCGGCCGCCGGGAGATGGACGAGGAGGGCGTCGACGGCCGTACCGGAGTCGACGGCACAGCCGAGGGCGGCGAGGTCGTCGTAGTAGGGCACGCCGGACTCGCCCTCGTACGCCGTGTGCGCCGCGTACGACACACCGGGCTCCTCGTCCGGGAGGCGCCGCAGCGCCGCCCAGGAAACGGATCGGTCCGGCTGCCGGGTGGTGAGCGGTGTCCAGATGACGTGGTGCAGGGCGCGCAGCGGGCCGGGGCCGCCCACGAGTTCCGACGGCTCGAAGGAACGCCGGACGACGGAGTCGACGGTGGCGACCGGCGTCCCGTCCGGGCCGGTCAGCACGACGGACACGGCCCCCGCCTCCCCGGCGCTCTCCCCGGCCGGGGCGAGCCGGGCGCGTACGACCGTCGCGCCGGAGGCGTGCAGCCGAACCCCACGCCAGCGGACCGCGAACGGCTCGCCCTCGGCCGTGGCAAGGGCGGCCTCCAGCAGCGCCGGGTGCAGAGCGTGGCGGCCGGCGTCCGCGGCGTACTCCTCCGGGAGCCGCACTTCGACGCCGTCGGTGCCGCCGGCCGGGCCGGTGGCCGTGCCGTCCTCGGCGCGCACGGTCCCGGAGGCCAGCTCCGCCCACTCTCCGGTGTCCTGGTCCGGCAGGGCGTGCACGGTGACGGGGCGTCGGCCCGAGTCGTCCGGGGCGCCGACCCGCACCTGGAGCGGGACCTCGCTGCCGTCCGGCACGGCGAGCGGGCCCCTCACGGTCAGTTCGTCCAGCACCGGGCAGGCCACCTCGTCACCCGCTCGGACGACGGCGTCGACCAGGGCCGCCGACGGCAGGACGACGGTGCCGGACAGGGTGTGCCCGGCCAGCCACGGAGTAACGGCCGCCGGGATCCGGCCGGTGAACAGCACCTCGTCGGCGCCGGCCACCGGGACCGCCGTACCCAGCAGGGGATGGTCCGAGGAGCGGGGGCCCGCCACGTGCACGGGTGCCGACTGCTCCAGCCAGTACCGCTCGCGCTGGAACGGGTACGTCGGCAGTTCGACGGGGCGCACCGGCAGGCCCTCGAACACCACCGGCCAGTCCACCGGCACCCCGGCCACGAACGCCTCGCCCAGCGCGGCCAGGACCCGGTCGGCTCCGCCGTCGTCGCGGCGCAGCGAACCGACGATCGTGACGTCCGTGCGCAGGGCGTCGGCGGTCTCCTCGATGCTGTGCAGCAGCACCGGGTGCGGGCTGCACTCGACGAAGACACCGTGACCGTCGTCCAACAGGGCCCGTGTGGTCGGCTCGAACAGCACGCTCTGCCGCAGGTTGGTGTACCAGTACGTGGCTTCCAGACCCGTGGTGTCGAACAGGCCGCCGGTGACGGTGGAGTAGAACGGTATCTCGGCCGGGCGCGCCTCGATGCCCGCCAGATCGGCCAGCAGCCGGTCACGGATCGACTCGACGTGCGCGCAGTGCGAGGCGTAGTCCACCGGGAGCCGCTTGGCGCGGCCGCCGTCGGCCAGGATCGCCTCGCGCAGCTCGTCGAGGGCGTCGGCGTCACCGGAGAGCACCACCGACGTGGCGCCGTTGACGGCGGCCACCGCGACCCGGCCGCCCCAGCCGTCGATCAGCTCGCGCGCCCGGGGCTCGGGCAGGGCGACCGACATCATGCCGCCCCGGCCGGAGAGGTCCTCGGCGATGGCCCTGGCCCGCAGGGCCACGATTCGGGCGCCGTCGGCCAGGGACAGCGCGCCGGCCACACATGCGGCGGCGATCTCCCCCTGGGAGTGGCCGATCACGGCGGCGGGCCGCACCCCGTGGGCCCGCCACACCGCCGCGAGCGACACCATGATCGCCCACAGTGCGGGCTGGAGCACATCCACCCGCTCCAGCGGCTGCCGGGCCCGTACGGTCTCGATCAGATCCCAGTCGGTGACCGGCGTGAGCGCCGCCGCGCAGTCGGCCATGGCGGCGGCGAACACCGGTGACGCGTCCAGCAGATCGGCCGCCATGCCGGTCCACTGCGCCCCCTGCCCGGGGAAGACGAACGTGACCCGCGACTCGCCCGCACGGGTGCCGCGTACCACGTTCGGCGCCCCGGCACCCTCCGCGAGAGCGGTCAGTCCGGCGGTCAGCGCGTCGGTGTCGGCACCGACGACCACGGCCCGGTCGTCCAGCGCGGCACGCGTGGTGACCAGGGTGTGGGCGATGTCGGGGACGCGGGCGGGAAGGAGGGCAGGGTGAGCGGTGGGGTTGTCGGCCGTCAGGTCGCCGCTGTGGAGGACCTGGGCGGTGGTCCCGCCGGCCACCAGGAGGTCGAGCAGCTGCCGGGCCCGCGCGGCGAGAGCGCGCTCGCCCCTGCCGGACAGGACCAGCGGGAGTGGGCGGCCGGGCCAGGCGACCGACTGGTCCCCGGCAGCCTGCGGTGGGGCCGCCGGGCGCGCGTCCGCGCTCCGCGCGGCGGCTCCGGCTCGGGCCACGCCTTCGGTGCGGGCACCGCTCGCGGCCCCGGCGGTCCCCTCACCGTCGTCGACCTCTTCGGCCGGCGCCGGCGCCGGTTCCTCCGCCGCTTCCTCGACGATCACGTGCGCGTTCGTGCCGCTGAAGCCGAACGACGAAACGGCGGCCCTGCGTGGACGACCGGTCTCGGGCCACGCGCGGGCCTCGGTGAGCAGCTCAAGCGCACCCGTGTCCCAGTCGATGTGCGGGGAGGGCTCCTCCGCGTGCAGCGTCCTGGGCAGAACCCCGTGGCGGATCGCCTCGACCATCTTGATGACGCCGCCGACGCCGGCCGCGGCCTGGGCGTGTCCGATGTTGGACTTCAGCGAGCCCAGCCGGAGCGGCCGGTCGGCGGGCCGGTCCCTGCCGTACGTGGCGAGAAGGGCCCGTGCCTCGATCGGGTCGCCGAGTGTCGTACCGGTGCCGTGCGCCTCGACCACGTCGACGTCGGCCGGTGACAGCCCCGCGCTCGTGAGCGCCTGGCGGATCACCCGTTCCTGGGCGGGGCCGTTGGGCGCGGTGAGCCCGTTGCTGGCGCCGTCCTGGTTGATCGCCGACCCGCGGATCACGGCCCGCACCGGGTGGCCCTCGCGCCGTGCGTCGGACAGCCGGGCGAGCAGCAGCAGACCGACGCCCTCGGCCCAGCCGGTGCCGTCGGCGGACGCGGCGAAGGACCGGCACCGGCCGTCGGGTGACAGCCCGCGCAGCCGGGAGAACTCCACGAACGACGTAGGCGTGGACATCACCGTCACCCCGCCTGCCAGCGCGAGGTCGGCCTCGCCCCGGCGCAGCGCCGTCGCCGCCAGGTGCAGGGCGACCAGCGAGGACGAGCACGCGGTGTCGATCGTGACCGCCGGGCCCTCCAGACCGAAGGCGTAGGCGACCCGGCCCGAGGCGACACTGCCGGCGCTGCCGCCGTAGAGGTAGCCCTCGAACTCCTCTGCCGGCAGTCGGGGCCGCGAGCCGTAGTCGTTGTACATCGCCCCGACGAACACCCCGGTCCTGCTGCCTCGCACCGACTCCGGCACGATGCGCGCCCGCTCGAACGCCTCCCACGCCGTCTCCAGGAGCAACCGCTGCTGGGGATCGGTGGCCAGCGCCTCACGGGGCGACATCCCGAAGAACTCGGGGTCGAACAGGTCCGCGTCGTGCAGGAACCCGCCGTACCGGGTGTAGGACTTGCCGACCGCGTCGGGGTCGGGGTCATGGAGGTCGTCGACGTTCCAGCCCCGGCTCTCAGGGAAGGGGGACACCGCGTCGACGCCGTCGGCGACCACCTGCCACAGCTGCTCGGGGGAGCGCACGCCACCGGGGTAGCGGCAGGCCATCCCGATGATCGCGATCGGCTCCTGCTCCCGCTCCTCGACCTCGCGCAGCCGCTTGCGGCTCGCGCGGGCGTCGGCGACCGCTCGCTTGAGGTACTGGCGGAGTTGGTTCTCGTCGGTGGTCACGTCGTCTCAGCTCCAGAGGGAAGGTCGGCGCGGGAGTCGTGGGGTCGCCCGGGCCCGTCCCAGGGGGGACGGGCCCGGGCCGGTCCGGGGGACCGGACCGTGCGGCCCTGCGCGCTAGTCGAGTTCGTCGACCAGGGCGAACAGGTCCTCGTCGGTCGCGGAGTCGAGATCGGGCAGGTCGTCGTCGCGGAGCGGGTCGGCGGCGTCGGCGAGGTCGAGCAGTTCCCGCAGCCGGTCGACGATGCTCCGGTGCACCGCCGTGTCGGACAGCGCGCCGGGCAGCGCGGCCTTCAGCCGGTCGAGATCGGCCAGTACCGGATCGGTGGTCTCCACGACGAGTTCCGCGCGCAGATACGCCGCCAGGGCGTCCGGGTTGGGATGGTCGAAGACGACCGTGGTGGGCAGCCGCAGTCCGGTGGCGCTGTTCAGCTGATTGCGCAGTTCGACCCCTGTGAGCGAGTCGAATCCCAGCTCGTTGAAGGCGCGGGTCGTCCCGATCGAGGTGGCGTCGGTGTGCCCGAGGACGGCGGCCGTCCGCGTCCGCACCAGGTCGGTGAGCATCCGCTGCTGCTCCGCCGGCGGCAGCCCGGCCAGCCGCTGGGGAAGCGGCACCTGCTGCCGCTCGGCGCGGGGCGCCGGTCGCGGGGCGATTCCCCGCAACGCCGCCGGCAGGTGCTCGGCCCCGCGCAGCGCGCCGGTGTCGATCCGGGTGATGGCGTGCACGGGACGGTCGAGGGCCAGCGCCGCGTCGAACAGCGCGGTGGCCTCGGCGTTGCCGAGGGGCAGCAGTCCCAGGCGGGCGAGCCGGTTCAGGTCCGCGTCGGACAGGTGGGTGCTGAGCGCGCTGCTCTCGGCCCACAGCCCCCACGCCAGTGACCGGGCGGGCAGGCCGTTCGCGTGCCGGTGGTGGGCGAGCGCGTCGAGGAAGGCGTTGGCTGCGGCGTAGTTCGCCTGACCCGGTGTACCGACGACACCCGCGACGGACGAGTACAGGACGAACGCCGACAGGTCCGCGTCCCGGGTCAGCTCGTGCAGATTCCACGCGCCGTCGACCTTGGGCCGCAGGACGCCGTCCAGCTGGTCCGGTGCCAGCGAGGTGACCGTCGCGTCGTCGGTGATGCCCGCGGTGTGCACGACGGCGGTCAGCGGGTGCTCGTCCGGGATGCCGGCGAGCAGCGCGGCCAGCGCGTCCCGGTCGGCGGCGTCGGCGGCCACGATCTCGACATGGGCGCCGAGCGCGGTCAGTTCCTCGGCCAGCTCCCGGGCGCCGGGCCCGTCGGGTCCGCGCCGGCTGGTCAGCACCAGCCTGCGGGAGCCGTGCTCGGTGACCAGGTGTCTGGCGAGGATCGCGCCGAGGGCGCCGGTGCCGCCGGTGACGAGCACCGTGCCCCGCCGCCAGTCCGGCCCGACCCCGACGGATTCTTCCGGGGTGTCCGCTTCGGCCGGTGCCAGCCTCGGGGCGAAGACCTCTCCCGCCCGGAGGAGGAGCTGGGGTTCGCCGGTGCTCAGCGCGGCCCCGAGGACCTCACCGGAGCCGGGGTGGTCGTCGAGGTCGACGAGCGTGAACCGGTCCCGCTGCTCGGCCTGGGCCGATCGCAGCAGTCCCCAGACACCGGCCCGCGCCAGATCGGTGACGTCCTCGCCGTCCCGGGCGACGGCCCCTCGGGTCAGCACGACCAGCCGGCTGGCGGCCGGCCAGTCGGCGGCCAGCCAGTCCTGCACGGTCCCGAGCAGCCCGTCCAGCACCGCACGGGCCCGACCGGCGAGCCCTGCCGCACCGTCCGCGGCGGCCGTACCGCCCGACGCGTCCTCGTCCAGCGGCGACAGCAGGGGCAGCAGCACCGTCGAGGGCACCTCGGCACCGTCGTCGACCGCCTCCCGCAGTGCGGCGAGGTCGCGGTACGACGGGACGGGCCGGGCACCGGCGATCGGCAGCCGCTCCGGGCCCAGCACGGCCCAGGAATCGTCGCCGGCGGCGGCCGGGCCGGTCGGCACGGGCGTCCACCGCAGGCCGTACAGCCCCTCCCGGGCCCGAGTCCCCGCGGCGGCCAGGTCGCCCGGGGAGAGCGGCCGCAGCCGCAGCCCGCGCACCGTGGCCAGTGGCAGCCCCGTCTCGTCGGCAAGGTGCAAAGCGACCACCACGGTCGTGTCGTCGGACTGCGTCACCGCGATCCGGACCCGCAGCGCGCCCGGGCTCGTGCCGGACGGGGGGACGCTGATCCCGGACCAGGAGAACGGCACCATCGGCCCGGAGGCCACCTCCGCCACGCCCGGCAGCAACGGATGCAGGGCTGCGTCGAGCAGCGCCGGGTGCAGGACGAAGCGCGCGGCCTCGGCCCGGTGCTCCTCGGCGATGGCCACCTCGGCATGCAGCTCGTCCCCGCGGCGGGAGAGCCGGCGCAGGTTCCGGAACAGCGGACCGTAGGCGTACTCCCGCTCGGTGAGCGCGTCGTAGACCCCGTCGAGGTCGATCTCCACGGCGTCTACGGGCGACTGTGCGTCCTCGGCGGCTGCAGTGACGGGTTCGCCCGTGCTCAGCGTCCCCTCGGCATGCCGTGTCCAACGCCGGTCACCGTCGGCCCGCGTGGCACGGGAGTGGATGGCCAGCGGACGCCGACCGGAGTCGTCGGGGGAGCCGACGGACACCTGAATGCGCAGGTCGTCGTCCTCGCCGACCACCAGTGGCGCGGTCAGGGTGAGTTCGTCGACCAGGGTGCACCCTGCCCGGCGGGCGGCGTGCAGCGCGAGGTCCACGAACGCGGTCCCCGGCAGCAGCACGGTGCCCATGACGGCGTGGTCGGCGAGCCACGGGTGGGTGCGGTGGGACACCCGGCCGGTGAGGACGACGCCGTCGCCGTCGACCGCCTCCACGACCGCGCCCAGCAGGGGATGGTCGGAGGAGTCGAGACCGAGGTCGGTGGCGTCACCGGCGGCGGCCGGGGCCGTCAGCCAGTAGCGCTGCCGCTGGAAGGCATAGCCGGGCAGGGAAGTGCGCCGGGCACCGGGGAGGACGGTCTGCCAGTCGACGTCGGCCCCGCGCAGAGCGAGCAGTGCAAGGGCAGCGGCGGCGGTCACGGATCCGGGGCGTCCTGCCCGCAGCAGCGGGACGATCGCCCCGGCCGGCGCCGTCAGACAGGGCTCGACCAGCGCGGAGAGCACCCCGTCGGGGCCCAGTTCCACGTAGTCGGTGACCCCGGCGGCCTCCAGCCGGCGCACGCCGTCCGCGAACCGCACTGCCTGACGGACCTGGGCCACCCAGTACTCCGGGGTGCACAGCGACGCGGCGTCGACCAGGTCTCCCGTGACCGTCGAGACGATCGGCAGGACCGGCGGGCTGAAGGTCAGACCCCGGGCAACCTCGGCGAAGGCGTCGAGCATGCCGTCCATGCGGTGGGAGTGGAACGCGTGCGAGACGACGAGGCGCTTGACCTTGCGCCCCTCGGCCCGCCAGTGCTCCTCCAGCCCCGCGACCGCGTCCTCGTCACCGGAGAGCACGACCGACTCGGGGCCGTTGACGGCGGCGAGGCTCACCCCGTCGGGCAGGGTGATCTCGTCCTCCACCGCCGCCACGGCGAGCATCGCGCCGCCCTCCGGGAGGGCGTCCATGAGCCGACCGCGGGCCGCCACCAGCGTGCACGCGTCGGGCAGGGAGAGCACGCCTGCGACATGGGCCGCCGCGAGCTCGCCGACCGAGTGACCCAGCAGGTGGTCGGGCGTGATGCCCCAGGACTCGGCGAGCCGGAACAGCGCGACCTCCAGCGCGAACAGCGCGGGCTGCGCGAACACCGTGCGGTTCAGCTCGTCCCCGCCGTCGAACACGACCTCGCGCAGGGGCCGTTCGAGGTGGCCGTCGAGATACCTGCACACCTCGTCGAAGGCCGCGGCGAACACCGGGGAGGCCGCGTACAGGTCGCGTCCCATGCCGGGGCGCTGGCTGCCCTGCCCGGTGAACAGGAACGCCGTCCTGCCCCGCGCACCACCGCCGTCACGTACTACGGAAGGCGTGTGATCGTCCCGCCGCAACGCGTCGAGCGCGTCCAGGAGTTCCTCCCGGTCGTACCCCAGCACGGCGGCCCGGTGCTCGTGCCGGGTGCGGCCGGTGGCCAGCGAGTAGCCGACGTCGGCCGGTGCGAGCCCGGGGCGCTCGGCCACGAACTCCCGCAGCCGCTCGGCCTGCGCCCGCAGCGCCGTGTCCGACTTGGCCGACAGCAGCCAGGGCACGGCGGTGCCCGGCACCGGGCGGGTCTCGGCGGCCGACGCGTCCACGGCACCCGCCGGGTCCTCCGCGCCCGGGGCGCCGGCCGTCGCGGGCTCCTGCGCCTGCTCGATGATCACGTGCGCGTTGGTGCCGCTGATCCCGAACGACGACACGGCGGCCCGGCGCGGACGCCCGGACTCCGGCCACTCGCGGGCCTCGGTGAGCAGCGCGAGGGCGCCGCTGTCCCAGTCGATGTGCGGCGAGGGCTCCTCGGCGTGCAGGGTCTTCGGCAGGACCCCGTGCCGCATGGCCTGGATCATCTTGATGACGCCGCCGACCCCGGCCGCGGCCTGCGCGTGCCCGATGTTGGATTTCAGCGAGCCCAGCCACAGCGGGTTGTCGGCGTCACGGTCCGCGCCGTAGGTGCCCAGCAGGGCCTGGGCCTCGATCGGGTCGCCGAGCGCGGTGCCGGTGCCGTGCGCCTCCACGGCGTCGACGTCGGCGGCGCGCAGCCCGGCCCCCGCGAGCGCCTGCCGGATCACCCGCTCCTGGGAGGGGCCGTTGGGCGCGGTCAGGCCGTTGCTAGCGCCGTCCTGGTTGACGGCGGAACCGCGCAGCACAGCGAGCACCTGGTGCCCGTTGCGCCGGGCGTCGGACAGCCGCTCCAGGAGGAGCAGGCCGACGCCCTCGCTCCACGCGGTGCCGTCGGCGTGCGCGGAGAAGGACTTGCAGCGTCCGTCCGGCGCGAGCCCGCGCTGCCGGCTGAACTCGACGAACGAGCCGGGTCCCGCCATCACGGTCACGCCACCGGCCATCACCAGGTCGGACTCTCCTGACCGCAGCGCCTGCGCCCCCAGGTGCAGGGCGACCAGCGACGACGAGCACGCGGTGTCCACGGTGACCGCGGGGCCCTCCAGCCCGTAGGCGTAGGCGAGCCGCCCGGAGATCACACTGGAGGTGTTCCCGACCAGCAGGAACCCCTCGAACTCGGCCGGCACCGACGGCAGTCGCGCCGCGTAGTCGTCGTACATCGCGCCCACGAACACCCCGGTGTCGCTGCCGCGCAGCGCGGCGGGGTCGATCGCCGCGTTCTCGAACGCGTCCCAGGCGGTCTCCAGGAGCAGCCGCTGCTGGGGGTCGGTGGCGGTCGCCTCGCGCGGCGAGATCCCGAAGAACTCCCGGTCGAACAAGTCCGCGTCGTGCAGGAAACCGCCCTGGCGGACGTACGAGGTGCCGGTGCTCTCGGGGTCCGGGTCGTACAGCTTCTCCAGGTCCCAGCCGCGGTTGTCCGGGAAGCCGTCGATCGCGTCGGTCCCGGAGGCCACCAGCCGCCACAGGTCCTCCGGGGAGCCGACGCCGCCGGGGTAGCGGCATGCCATCCCGACGATCGCGATGGGCTCGTCGGTGCGGGTCGCGGACGGCGTCCCGGTCACTGCGGCCGGGGCCTCGCCCGCGATCCGTCCCAGCAGATGCCGGGCCAGCGCGTCGGGGCTCGGATGGTCGAAGACGACCGTCGACGCCAGCCGCAGCCCGGTGGCGCCGTTCACCTGGTTGCGCAGCTCGACGGCGGTGAGCGAGTCGAAGCCCTGCTCCCTGAACGCCCTGGTGGCGTCCACGTCGTCGCCGGAGGCGTGCCCCAGGGCCACGGCGGCGGCGGTACGCACCACGGCGAGCACGGCCGAGTAGCGTTCCTCCTCCGGCAGCGCGGCGATTCGGGCCTGCCAGTCAGCGGTTCCGGGGGCGCTCGCCGGGCGTGCGGTCCTGCGGGTGCGGACCAGCCCGCGCCACACGGCCGGCAGGTTCTCGGAGCCCGAACCGGCCCGTCCCGGCCGCAGGGCGGCGGGCACGAGGTGCGCGCCGGGGGCGGCCAGCGCCTCGTCGAACAGGCGCAGCCCCCGCTCGGCGTCCAGCGGTACCACACCGGTCCGCGTCCAGCGAGCCACGTCCGCCTCGGTCAGCGTGCCGCCCATACCCGCCGTCGCGTCCCACAGCCCCCAGGCCAGCGCGTGCGCGGGCAGGCCGTGAGCCCGCCGGTGGTGGGCGAGCGCGTCGAGGAAGGTGTTGGCGGCGGCGTAGTTGGCCTGGCCCGCCATGCCGGTGATGCCCGACACCGACGAGAACAGCACGAAGAGCGCCAGGTCGTGACCGCGCGTCAGCTCGTGCAGGTGCCACGCCCCGTCGACCTTCGGCCGCATGACGGCCTCCACCTGCTCCCCGGTCAGCGATCCGACCGTGGCGTCGTCGAGGACACCGGCGGTGTGCACGACGGCGGTCAGCGGATGTTCCTCGGGGATGCCGGCGATCAGCTCCGCCAGGGCGCCCCGGTCGGCGGCGTCGGCGGCGACGATCCGGACGTCGGCGCCGAGGCCGGTGAGCTCCTCGGCGAGTGCCGGGGCGCCGGGGCCGCCGGGTCCGCGCCGGCTGGTCAGCAGCAGCCGGCGGACGCCGTGCTCGACGACCAGATGCCGTGCGAACAGCGCGCCGAGACCGCCCGTTCCGCCCGTGATCAGTACCGTGCCGTCCGGTTCGAGCCGCGCCCGCTCGGCACGGCGGTCGACGGCGCGGGCGAGCCTCGGGGCGTGCGACCGCCCGTCCCGCACGGCGATCTGCGGTTCCCCGGTGGCCACGGCGGCGGCCACCAGCGCCGGGGCGTCGCCCCTCCCGTCGAGGTCGACGAGCACGATCCGGTCCGGGTGCTCGGTCTGCGCGGTGCGCAGCAGACCCCACAGGGGGGCGTGGACCAGATCGGTGACGTCGTCGCCGGGCAGGGCGGCGACGGCACCGGTGGTCACGACGACCAGCCGGGACCGCGCGAACCGCTCGTCGTCCAGCCACTGCCGGACCAGCTCCAGCGTCCGCACGGTCGCGGCGCGCGCGGCGGCGGGCGTCGCCTCCCCGTCCGCGGCGAGCGTGGCCACGACGAGGTCGGCCGGTTCGACGGCGGACGGACCGGCCGGTTCGGTGAGGTCGCTCCGGCTCCACGCGGGCACCTCCGGTGCGGGCAGCGCGGTCCATTCGACGGTGAACAGCGAGTCGTCGCGGGATGCCGTGGCCGTGGCGAGCCGGATGCGGTCGACCGGGCGAAGCGCGAGGGAGCCGACGGTCACGACGGGAGCGCCCGTGCCGTCGGTGACCGTCAGCCCGAAGGTGTCCGTGGCGAGGGGCGAGATCCGCACCCGCAGCGCGGTGGCCCCGGCCGCGTGCAGCCGGACCCCCGACAAGGAGAACGGCAGCCTGATCCGTCCCGGGGCCTCGGCCGCCGTCGGCAGCAGCGGGTGCAGGGCCGCGTCGAGCAGCGCCGGATGCAGTCCGAACCGGGCGGCCCCGTCGTGCTGGTCCTCGGTGAGCGCCACCTCCGCCAGGAGGTCGTCACCGAGCCGCCACACGGCCCGCACCCCCTGGAACACCGGCCCGTAGTCGTAGCCGAGGTCCCGCAGCACGGCGTAGGCGTCGTCGACCGGCTGCGGCACCGCGCCCGCGGGCGGCCAGGCGCCCGGGGCTCCGGCCGTCGCGGCCGGGCCGGCGGCCGGCGCGAGGACGCCGGTGGCGTGCCTGGTCCACGGCTGGACAGCCGCCGTGTCGTCGTCGGCCGCGGCCGGGCGCGCGTGGATGGTGAACGACCGGGCGCCCGCGCCGTCCGGGTCGGTGGCCCTGACCTGGATGCGCACGGAGTCCCGTGCGGGCAGCACCAGCGGTGCCTCGAGGGTGAGTTCCTCGACCACGTCCGCGCCGACGCGCTCCGCGGCGGCGAAGGCCATCTCCAGGAAGGCCGTGGCGGGCAGGAGCACCGCGCCCTCGACGACGTGGTCCGCCAGCCACGGGTGGGTACGCGGCGACAGCTGACCGGTGAGGACGACGTCCTCGCCGCCCGCCATGTCCACCGCCGCGCCCAACAGCGGGTGGTCTGCCGGGTCGAGCCCGAGCCCGCGCGCGTCGGAGCGTGCCCCTGGGGCCAGCCAGAAGTGGTCGCCCCGGAAGGCGTACGTCGGCAGGTCGATCTCCCCGGCGCCGGGGAACAACGCGGTGAGGTGCACCTCGCCGCCGGCCGCGTGGACGTGCGCGAGGGCGGTCGTGTACGTGTCGACTTCCGACCGCCCTGCCCGGGACAGGGCGACGGCGGTGACGGCATCCCCGCCGTCCTCGCCCTCGGCGAACGCCTCTTGGGCCATGCCGGTGAGGGCGGCGTCCGGGCCCACCTCCAGGAACAGACCGGCCCCGAGCGCCCGCAGCGACCGTACGGCGCCGTGGAAGCGGACGGTGGCGCGGATCTGGTCGGTCCAGTAGTCGGGGGAGCACAGCAGCTCGGGCCCGGCGGGTTCGCCGGTGACCGTGGAGACGACGGGGATCGCGGGCGGGTGGAAGGTCAGGGACCGGGCCACCTCGCGGAACTCGTCCAGCACGCCGTCCATGTGCGGCGAGTGGAACGCGTGGCTCACATGGAGTCTGCGGATGCGGCTGCCGCGCTCGCGCCACTCCTCCGCGATTGCGGTGACCACCGGCTCGTCGCCCGCGACGACCACGGAACGGGGACCGTTGACGGCGGCGAGCGAGACGGCGTCGTCGTGGCCGGAGATCGACCGGGCGACCTCCTCCGGATCGGCCTGGATCGCGATCATCGCCCCGTCCGAGCGGGCCGCCTGCATGAGCCGGCCCCTGGCCGCGACCAGCGTGGCGGCGTCGTCGAGCGACAGCACCCCGGCCGCGTGGGCGGCCGCGAGCTCGCCGATCGAGTGCCCCGCGAGCAGCTCGGGCACGATGCCGTCCCGCTCGACGAGCAGCCGGAAGAGAGCCACCTCCACGGCGAACAGCGCGGGTTGCGTGAACCGGGTCTCGTGGAGCAGTTCCGCCGCCGCACTGCCCTCCTGCGCGAACAGCACCTCGCGCAGCGGACGGTCCAGATGCGGGTCGAGCGCCGCGCACACCGTGTCCAGCGCCTCGGCGAACACCGGTGAGGCCTCGTACAACTCGCGGCCCATGCCACAGCGCTGGGCACCCTGTCCGGTGAACAGCAGCGCCGTCCGTCCGGCCGCGCCGGCGGTGCCGCGCACGACGTTCGGCGCCACCGCCCCGTCGACGACCGCGTCCAGCCCGGCCAGCAGCTCATCGACGTCCGAGCCCAGCACCACGGCCCGCTGCCGGAACGCCGTCCGTGTCGTCGCGAGCGAGAGCCCGACGTCGCCGGCCGGCACCGCGGCTCCACCGGCCAGGAACTCCCGCAACCGCCCTGCCTGCGCCCGCACGCCGTCCTCGGTCGGAGCGGAGAGCACCCAGGGGACACGGGGTGCCGCATCGGCACCGGCCGACGGGACCGCGTCCGCGCCGGGCGCCTGGACCGCATGCGCGGACTCCGCGGGTGCCCGGTGGGCATCGCCATCGCCGGTACCTGCCCTCCTCCCAGAGGTCTTCGCCACCGGGGGCGCGGCCTCGCCGGCCGCGTGCGGCACGCCCGGATCCGTGAAGTCCCCCTGCTCCAGCACCATGTGCGCGTTCGTGCCGCTGATGCCGAACGACGACACGGCGGCCCGCCGGGGCGCGCCGGTGCGCGGCCACTCCCGCTGCTCGCGCACCAGCTCGGCCGCGCCGGACGCCCAGTCCACGTGCGGGGTCGGCTCGTCGACGTGCAGCGTGGCCGGTACGACGCCGTGCCGCATCGCCTCGACCATCTTGATCACACCGCCGACGCCCGCCGCGGCCTGCGCGTGCCCGATGTTGGTCTTCAGCGAACCGAGCAGCACGGGCTCCCGGTCCTCCCGGTCCCGCCCGTACGTGGCCAGGATGGCCTCCGCCTCGATGGGGTCGCCCAGCGCGGTTCCCGTCCCGTGCGCCTCCATGACGTCGACGTCGGCCGTGGTGAGCCCGGCGTCCGCGAGTGCCTGCCGGATCACCTGCCGCTGCGACAGCCCGTTCGGGGCGCTCAGCCCGTTGGAGGCGCCGTCGGAGTTCACGGCCGAGCCCCGCAGCACCGCGAGGACCCGGTGGCCGTTGCGGCGCGCGTCGGAGAGCCGCTCCACGACCAGCAGGCCCACGCCCTCCGCCCAGGCGGTCCCGTCGGCCGCCGCCGCGAACGCCTTGCAACGCGCGTCCGCCGCGAGCCCGTGTTGCCGCGAGAACTCCAGGAACATGCCCGGCGTCGACATGACCGTCACCCCGCCCGCGATGGCGAGACCCGACTCACCGCGCCGCAGCGACTGCGCCGCCATGTGCAGTGCGACGAGCGACGACGAGCACGCCGTGTCCACGGTCACCGCGGGCCCCACGAAGCCGAACTGATAGGCGATCCGCCCGGACATCACGCTCGCCGCGCCGCCCGTGAGCAGATGCCCCTCGACCCCCTCGGGAGCGTCGTGCATCCGGGGCCCGTAGTCCCCGGCCGTCGCGCCGACGAACACCCCGGTACGGCTGCCGCGCAGCTCCTGCGGGACCAGCCCGGCACGCTCCAGCGCCTCCCAGGCGGTCTCCAGCAGCAGTCGCTGCTGCGGGTCCATCGCCTGCGCCTCGCGCGGGGAGATCCCGAAGAAGGACGCGTCGAACCGACCCGCGTCGTGCAGGAACCCGCCCTCGCGGACGTAGCTCCTGCCGGACCGCTCGTGGTCCTGGTCGTAGAGGTCCTCGGCCCAGCCCCGGTCGGTCGGGAACGCGGAGATCGCGTCGCTGCCCCCGGCCACCAGCCGCCACAGGTCGTCGGGCGACGCGACACCGCCGGGGTACCGGCAGGCCATGCCGACGATCGCGATCGGCTCGTCGTACCCGGTCGGCGCGCCGGGGCCCGCACCCGCCCCGGCCCCCACCGGTCCCGGCGGATCCTCTCCCGCCCCGCCGGCGTCCGCTCCGGCCGACTCTGCCGCGAGGAAATGCGCCAGCGCCCTCGGCGTCGGATGGTCGAACACCAGCCCGGTGGGCAGCCGCAGCCCGGTGGCCTCGGCGAGGTTCTCGCGCAGCTCCACGGTCATCAGCGAGCTGAACCCGAGGTCCCGGAACGGCACGTCCATCTCGACCGGCCGCCCGGCGGCGTACCCCAGGACGGCCGCCACGTGCGCGGTCACCAGCTCGGCCGCCGACCGCCCAGCCACCGCCCCGGAAGCAACGGCGGGTTCCGGCCGCACGGCAGCGGTCGCGGGCACGACCGAACCACCGGCCTCGGCACCCCCTGCCCCGGCCTGATCCGTCACCCAGTACCGCTCCCGCTGGAACGCGTACGTCGGCAGATCGATCCGACGCCCCCCGGCCCCCTCGAACACGGCCTCCCAGTCCACGGCGGCACCGCGGACGAACGCCCGGGCCAGCGCCCTCCACGCCGTCCGCTCCTCCGGTCGCCCCGAGCGCAGGGCCGGTTCGGCGGAGACGGAGTCCTTGTCGAGCACGCTCTCGGCCACCATCGCCGAGCAGACGCCGTCGGGCCCCAGTTCGAGAACGGTCCGCACACCCGCGGCCTCCAGCGTCCGCGCGGCCCGCAGGAACCGCACCGGCCGTCGGACCTGCTCGACCCAGTACTCGGGAGCGGTCAGCGACCCGGGCGCCGCGACCTCGCCCGTCACCGTCGAGACGACCGGAATACGGGGCTCTTCGAAGTTCAGCCCCGTGACCACCCGGCGGAACGCGTCGAGCATGCCGTCCATGTGCGGCGAGTGGAACGCGTGACTCACCGTCAGCCGCTTCGTCCTGTGGCCCCGCTCCTTGAGGACCGCCGCGATCTCCAGCACCGCGTCCGTGTCCCCGGACAGCACGAGCGCCGCAGGTCCGTTGACGGCGGCGACCGCCACCTCGTCCTCCCGGCCCGCCAGCAACGGCAGCACCTCTTCCTCGGCGGCCTGGACGGCGACCATGGCGCCCTCCGAAGCCAGTTCCTGCATCAGCCGGCCCCGGGCGGCGACCAGCGCGCAGGCGTCGTTGAGCGAGAGGACCCCGGCGACATGGGCAGCGGCGACCTCGCCGATCGAGTGCCCGGCGAGGAAGTCGGGCCGTACTCCCCATGACTCGAAGAGCCGGAACAGCGCCACCTCGACGGCGAACAGCGCGGGCTGGGTGTACCGGGTCTCGTCGAGCTGCTCGCCGGTGGTGAGGACCTCGCGCAGCGGACGCTCCAGCAGCGGGTCGAGGTGCGCGCACACCTCGTCGAAGGCGCCCGCGAACACCGGGAAGACGGCGCGGAGTCCCGCTCCCATGCCGATCCGCTGGGCGCCCTGCCCGGTGAACACCATGGCCAGCCGGCCCGTCGCCTCGACCCCCGAGACCACCCCTGCAGCGGGCTTCCCCGTCGCCAGTGCCCGGAGCCCGGCCACCAGTTCGCCCCGGTCGGTGGCCAGCACGACAGCGCGGTGACCGAGCAGTGACCGGGTGAGGGCCGACGACCGGCCGACGGACGCGGGGTCCGCCTCGTCGTGGTCCTCGGCGAACGCGGCCAAGCGCCCGGCCTGGGCCCGTAGTGCCGCCGTGTCCCGCCCCGAGACAACCACCGGCAGTACGGCGGTCGCGGGGCGGGTGCGCGGGGCGGTCTCGGGTTCCGGTCCGTCGGGCGCATCGCCCACCAGCACATGGCAGTTGGTGCCGCCCATACCGAAGGAGCTCACCCCGGCGATCAGCGGGCGCTCAGGGTGCGGCCATGTCCCGAGCCGGTCGTTGACCGACAGGTTGAGCGTGTCGAGCGGGATCTGCGGGTTGGGGGTGCGGAAGTTGAGGCTCGGCGGGAGCATGCGGTGGCGGACGGAGAGGACGGTCTTGATGAGCCCGGCGATGCCCGCGGCCCCTTCGAGGTGCCCGATGTTCGTCTTCACCGAGCCCACCCGAAGCGGGTCCCCGGGGGCCTTGAGCGCACCGACCGCCGCCCCGAGCGCGGCGGCCTCGATCGGGTCGCCCACCGGGGTTCCGGTGCCGTGCAGCTCCACGTACTGGACAGCGTCCGGCGCGACCCCCGCCCGGCGCTGCGCGAGCCGGAGCACCTTCTCCTGCGCGGCGGCGCTGGGCACGGTGAGGCCGGGGGTGGCGCCGTCGTTGTTGACCGCGCTGCCGAGGATCACGCCGTGCACGCGGTCGCCGTCGGCCACGGCCCGTCGCAGCGGCTTGAGGACGACCATGCCGGCGCCCTCGCCGCGCACATAGCCGTTCGCCCGGGCGTCGAAGGTGAAGCAGCGCCCGTCCGGGGACAGCCCGCCGAACCGCTCGGCGCCCATCACCCCTTCGGCGAGGAGATTGAGGTTCACGCCCGCCGCGAGCGCCAGTTCGGCCTCACCGGAGCGCAGGCTCTCGCACGCGAGGTGCACGGCGACCAGTGAGGACGACTGGGAGGTGTCGACGGTGATGCTGGGGCCGTTCAGCCCGAGCGCGTACGACACCCGGTTGGCGATGATGCCGCGGTGGGTGCCGGCGACCGTGTGCTGCGTGATGGCCGCGGCGCCCTGCCGGTAGAGCAGGCTCGTGTAGTCCTCGCGGGCGGTGCCGACGAAAACCGCCGTGGGGCTGCCGTCGAGGCTTCCGGCGACGATCCCGGCGTTCTCCAGCGCCTCCCAGGTGATCTCCAGCAGCAGCCGTTGCTGCGGGTCCATGACCACGGCCTCGCGGGGCGAGATCCCGAAGAAGGCGGCGTCGAAGTCTTCGACGGCGTCCAGGAACCCGCCTCGGCGTATCCCGCTGCGGGCGTCCGCCGAGATCGGCTCCCACCGATGCCCGGGCATCTGCGTGACGGCGTCCCGGCCCTCGCGCAACAGCTTCCAGAACGCCTCCGGTCCGGCGGCGCCGGGCAGTCGACAGGACAGGCCGACGACGGCGATCGGTTCCTGCCGATCCAGTGGGTCGATTGCTGCGGAGTGTCGCTCACTCGTCATTTTGGCTCGGCTGCCCTTCCCATACTGGAAATCACCTCGGGTAACGACCACGCGCTCTCGGCGAGCGTATCCGGAGTTTTTCCAAGTCGGCCCAGGAGCAAGTCCCTTCCCGGTAACTCGCCGTTCGCTCCGGAAGGGAAGTTCCGTGAGGCCGGCCAATTACCGGAGATGTTCCCGAGATATGCCGGAGAGCGGTCCGTTACTGACGCATTACAGAGGAAGCGGCAGGTGAGGGCCTTGGATGCTAGGGTCCCGAAATCGATCGGGCTGAAACAAGGCCGAAAACAGTCGGAGAGGAAGAACCCGGTGGTCGAGAAACTCGAACTGGCGGAACCGCACCTTGCCGGATGGCT
The DNA here is from genome assembly GCF_027460265.1 of Streptomyces sp. WMMC940. Classification (NCBI taxonomy): domain Bacteria; kingdom Bacillati; phylum Actinomycetota; class Actinomycetes; order Kitasatosporales; family Streptomycetaceae; genus Streptomyces; species Streptomyces sp. WMMC940. The sequence goes on along the minus strand of NZ_JAPZBC010000001.1, from coordinate 3,282,669 downwards.
GTCCTCACTCGGACTCGGCGTTGAGTACATCCGCTCCCAGGGCAACACGCTCTTCTACCGCGACGACCAGGGTGCGGAAATTCCCGTCCTCGACCTGGTGGGCGGCTACGGATCGGCGATACTCGGGCACAACAATCCGGAGATCGTGGCCTACGCCAAGTCCCTGCTCGACCAGGGGACCCCGATCCACGCCCAGTTCTCCCGGCATCCGTACGCGAACGACCTCGCGTGGAAGATCAACCGCATCCTCCAGCGGGAGTTCGGCACCGACGAGCACTATTCGGCGGTCTTCGCCAACAGCGGCGCCGAGGCCGTCGAGGTGGCCGTCAAGCACGCCGAGCTCGACCGGGTGATGAGGCTGGCCGAGTTGGCGGAGGACATCGAGACCCACCTCGACCGGGCCCACGCGGCGGTGCGCTCCGGCGCCCATGTCGCCGGCGACGGTGTCGTCGAACTGCTCGGTCCCGAGGCCGAGTCGGCGGACGCCGGCGACATCGCCCGCCTGACCGACGCGATCCGGATCGTCAACCGCGAGCGCATGGCCGCGCGTCCGGTGTTCCTGGCCCCGGAGGGTTCCTTCCACGGCAAGCTGGTCGGCAGCGTCCAGCTCACCCACAACGTCGGCTACCGCGCCCCGTTCACCGCCCTGGCCGCCCGGTGCCGCTTCGTGCCCCTCGACCGGCCGGACGTGCTGGAGAAGATCGTGGCCGAGGAGCGCAGGACCCTGCTCGACCTCATCGTCGAGGACGACGTCGTACGTCTGATCGAACGTGAACTGCCTGTCATCTGCGCCTTCATCCTCGAACCCATCCAGGGCGAGGCCGGGATCCGGGTCCTCGACCAGGATGCCGTACGCCGTGTCCAGGAGGTCTGCGCCACGATCGACTGCCCGATCATCGTCGATGAGGTGCAGAGCGGCATGGGCCGCTCCGGCGCGTTCTTCGCCGGCTCGCACCTCGGTCTCCAGGGCGACTACATCACCCTCGCCAAGAGTCTCGGCGGCGGCATCGCCAAGGCCGGGCTCACTCTGATCCGGGGCTCCCGCTACCGCACCGACTTCGAACTCGTCCACAGCTCCACCTTCGCCAAGGACAGCTTCTCCACCCTCATAGCCGGCCGCACCGTGGACCTGCTGGAGAGGGACAACGGCCGGGCGTACCGGCTGGCCGCCGAGCGCGGCGACCGACTCCTCGCGATGCTCGGCCGGCTGGAGGAGGAGTTCGGCGACGTCGTCAAGGACGTACGCGGCAAGGGCCTGATGATCGGCCTGGAGTTCCACGATCAGTCCGGGTCCACCTCGGGGATCATCCGCGAGCAGGCGCAGGCGGGCCTCCTCGGCTACCTCTTCGCCGGCTACCTCCTGCGCGCCCACGCGATCCGCATCTTCCCCACCGCGAGCGCCACGAACACCCTCCGCCTCGAACCGTCCGTGTACCTCACGGACGACGAGATCACCCGGGCCGACAAGGGCCTGCGCGGCCTGATCGCGGTCCTGCGCAGGCAGGACGGCGAGACGCTGCTGCACGCCTGAGCGGCGCAGACGACGACAACGGCCGTCGGCCCCACGGACCCAGCTGGGTCCGTGGGGCCGACGGCCGTTGTCGTGAGCGCGGGGGTGTTACCCCCGGCCGTCGTCCCGTCAGCTGATGTCGGCCCCGTAGACGTGGTCGACCGTCATGGTGATCAGCACCCGGCGGTCGGAGACCATCACCGCCCGGTACTCGTCCCAGTCCGGGTGCTCCCCGGCCGCGACCCGGTAGTAGTTCACCAGCGCCTCGACGTCGGACCCGTGGGGGTCGGTGCCCGGCCCGGTGAGCGTGGCGATGCCCTCGGCGGTGGCCCACGACATGCCGTCGGGGCTGGTCACCTCCAGCGTGGCCCGGGCGTCCCGGCGCAGGTTCGCCACCTTGGCCGCGCCCGCGCCGGTGGACACATGGATCACGCCCGCCGACTCGTCGTAGTACGGCTGGACGGGGGAGAGCTGGGGCCGCCCGTCCGCCTTGATGGTCGCCAGCACACCGATCCGGCTCTTCGCCAGCAGCGCGCGCGGGTTGAAGGATGCAGCAGTCATGCCCCGATTATCGACCTCTTGCAGCACCTGGTGTCCCAACAAGCCGACGAATAAGCCCACTTGCAGTACAGCGGGCCGGACGGGAGCCGTCTCCCCCGGAGAGGTCTGCCGGGATGCCGTGACCCTGCTCGTGCGGTCGGTGTGGGTCAGCGTCCGTCGGTGAGGACGTCGCCGGCCCAGACCCAGTAGCCGGTGAGCGCTCCCGCCGTGATCTTGCACATGGGCCGGCCGTTGACGATTGCCCGGCGGTCGAAGGGGGCGTTGGACGGTTTGGCGAACCTGACGGTCCTGGTGCTGCCGACGGCGCCGTCGGTGCCGAACCTGAAGCAGGTGACGTCCTTGCCGGCGGGGAAGGTGAGGGTGCGCTGCGGGTGGTAGACGGTGGTCAGGTACTCGCCGCGGAGGAATGCCTTCGGGTAGTACTCGCCGACCCACCAGCCCGTGTACGCGCCTGCGCTGATCCGGTAGTAGATGCCGCGTCCCTGGATGCGTCGCCGCATGTCCGCCGGTGCCTGGGTGGCCCGGGAGAACCTGACCTTCTTGATGGCCAGTTGCTTGTCGGCCTTGGCGGAGGACCAGGTGCCGTTGGCGTTGGTGTCGAGCTTGTAGAGGGTGTGCGTGCCCGCGGCGAAGGCGATCACCGCACCCGGCTGCACATAGGGTGCGGGGCAGTCGTCCAGCAGGATGTCCATCTGGTGGGCGAAGGCGGGGTTGCCCGTCTGCCAGTGCAACTGGCGCCACAGGTTGATGTGGTGCTGGTGGTAGGTGGGGGCCGGTATTCGGTGGGTCTGGCAGTAGTACGAGAACCAGCGCTGGTTGCGCAGCAGGGGGAAGTAGCGGGCCATCGTGGTGCAACTGCCGTCGTACAGCTGGGCCGCGAGGTCGTTGCCGGTGGCCCGGTAGTAGTCCCAGAGGCCGAACATGGCGAAGACCATGCCGTTGTAGGTGTAGTCACCGGTGCCGGGATCGGCGAAGGGATACTCCTGGATCCACAGGTAGCCCGATCCGTCCTTGTTCACGACCCAGGGGTCGGCGTCGTCGGCGCGTAGCAGGGAGGCGAACGCGCCGTCGGCGGCGGCCCTGTAGAGGTTCCGCTCCTCTTCGGTGATTCCCTCCAGCTCGGAGAGCTGGACGAACAGGCTGAGGGCCTCGCCCTGGGCCATGCCGGAATACCAGGGGGCCTTGTAGTCGATGCCGGTGTGGACGGCGTGGCTGAAGTCGAAGGCGTAGGGGAAGTACCAGGCGCCGCGCGCCTCGACGCGCTTCTCGATCAGCCGGTCCGCCTGGGTCTTGGCGCGCTGGAGGAAGAGCGCCTTGCGCTCCGGGTCCTGCTCGGTGCGGTAGCTGGTGATGCAGCCGAGGCCGAACTGGATCTGGCCCACGGGATGGTCGTAGCCCGTGGTGCCACCGCCCGGGAAGTACAGGTACACGCCGTCCGCGTCCAGGCGGTACGCGCCCGTGGACGGGGAGACGTTCTCCCACCTGGTCGGGCGGTCGCGCCACGGCCGCATGTACTCGGGGATGTCCGTCGCGATCCCGTAGCCGTCCTTGTTGAACTCGAACGGCAGGGCGTTCGGTATGTCCGCCTCCACAGCGGCCGGATCCGGGCTGCCCTCGGCGCGCGGGAGGCGCCTGGTGGGACTCGGCGCGGTGGCGGTGCCTCCCTCCAGCGGGTCGGGCAGCGGCGGCAGCGGCGGCTGTCCGTCCACGTCGGGCAGGCTCAGCGCGACCGAACGCGGGATGCCGGCGAAGGGGTCGGGCGTCGGCTTGTCGAAGGCACCCGCGGCCACAGCCGAGAACGTCCCGCCGCCCACGACCGCCGCGCCCGCGGCGGTCCCGCCCGCCAGGCGTATGAACCGTCTGCGACCGAGGTGGGCGCGCCTCTTTCCAGCCATGCCTGGGTACCCCCCCATGGGTTTGGATCCGTGATGGCTCGGATCGTATGCGGAAGCCATGAAGAGCGGCAGGGCGGGGGCGATTCGGCCGTTCATGCAGCTCAGGAATGGTCTGGCCCAGGGTGTAGAGGCTGATGGGTGCCGCGGTGGTGCGGCATCTGTGATGAAAGCGTGACGCTCGCAACCCGCTCATATCGGATATGTGTATCTGGCTTGAACATGGCCACCGCGCAATGAGTGGCCCGCCGCTTCCTGGCTCTGGGGTCCGCCGTTCCTGTCGCACGTCCGCTGCACCGCGCGTCGCGCTCCCGCCGGATATTCGAACAGGCGTATTATTCTGGCCGTGGCTGAATATGACTTCCCCGACGAGCTGCGCGACGCTCAGCTGCGCCTTCACCGGGCCCGTTCCGCGTACCGGGCGTTGTGCCGGGAACTGCCGTGGTCCGTGGAGCCCGCCGAAGGATGGGCGGGGGAAGAAGGGCACTACTCCAGCTACCGCCGCGAGTTCCCGGAGAGCCCCGGGTGGAGCGAGGAGCAGCGGGCCGAGGAGGCCCGGCTGCGTGAGCTCGTGCTGACGTTGTCGATCGAGGTGTCGACCCACCCGTACTGGGCGGCCCTCGAGGGACCGGACGTGGTGGAGGCCCGGATGGCGCTCAAGCACACCGAGGGCGGGCACGGCGCCGCGCACGAGTCCGGTGGAGGCGGACCCGGAACGGCCGGCACGGCGCACCACCCGGCCGGGGACGACTCCGGCGGCGCGCCGCCGGTGAACTCCGCCGCCGCGTGAGCGGGGCGGGGACCCGTGTCCGACCTGTCGCGCTCCGAGCGGATCAGGCTCAACGAGGGCCTGCGCGACTGGCTCGCCTACCAGTTGCGGCAGACCGAGCGCACCCTCGACGAGCTGAAGCGCGAGGAGGAGGAAGACCGGAGGCGCCGTGAGGTCGCCCGGATCGAGATGTCGTGGAAGCTGCAGCCCGCTCGGGTGGAGGGTGCCCAGCCGCTGCTGCACCGGGGCAACTGCGGTCTGTACCGGACGCAGCTCGGCTATCTGGACAGGGAGCACGTCGCGATCGCCCTGGAGGAGTTCCCGGAGCTGGTGATGTGCGAGGTGTGCGCGCCGTGGGGCAGCCTCGGCATCCCCCGGCCGCCCGGGCGGCCGGGGGAGTAGACGCTCCGTGGTCCGATGGGGCCGCCCGCCTTGCGCGACCGGCTGCGATCACCACCGGAGCGGCGCACCCTGGAGGCATGGCGCCGCCGATCGTCGTGCACCGGCCGTCCCCGTCCGGCGGGCGGCGGGTCACCGTGCGCGGGGAGATCCTCGGTCTGGCGCACGACGACAGGGACGTGATCGAGTTCCTCCGCCGCGCGGGCCTCCCGGACGCCTGGGACCTCCTCGACGACCCGAACTGGGTCGAGTGGCGCGGCGGTCAGGCGCACCAGTGGCATGCGGCGTGACGCGAGCATCCGCCCACCCGACGCGGCACTGGTTCCGGGTCGTCAGGTCGCCGAGACCCGGTTCCCACAAGGGCGGTTCGCCGAAGTCCGGCAGACCGATCCCCTCGGGCCGGAGGTCGCGTACGACGACGCGGTGACCCGGCTCCGCGAAGCTCGCTCCTGTGACCGAGCCGGTGCAGCCCGCGCCGAGGACGCCGATTCGCGGGGCACGCCGGTCACTCATGGTTCCGTCCCCCGGCCTTTCGCGGGACGCCGTCCGCTCCCGGGCGGGGCTCAGGCGCGGCGCCCCTTGTTCCTCGGGTGGTTGCGGGCGGTGCGCTCGTTGCCGAACCTGTACGAGCCCGTCCACCGCGCCATCACCTCCTGGGCGTCGCCGGACTCCACCTCCTCGGCGAACCTCGCGGCGCGGTCGCCGCGCAGTGTCGCGGCCTTCCGGCGGCGGTGGGTGATGACGATGGTGCCGTCGGCGCGGGCTTCGTAGCTGAAGCCGGAAGGGCTCGGCATGAGTGGACCTGCCTCGTCTCTCGGTGTCTCGGGGTGCTTTCCGGGGCTTTCCGGGCGGGCCGTCAGGCCCTGTCGCCCGTTCTGGTCAGTGCCCAGGAGGAACGCACCGGCAACAGGGCGGGGGAATGCGCCTTCCTGCTCCTCCGCCGGCATCCCGCTGACGAAGAGGCTGAACAGCGGGTGGAGCCGGTACGCGGGTTCGCCGGGCCCGCTCACCGCGCTCTTCGAGCGGACCGGGCGGCAGGGGAAGCCGCTCGGGGAGAGCGCGGCCGATGCCGCGGCCGTCACCGGGCACTCCCTGACAGCGCCGGAGCGGACCGTGCTCGATGTGCTCACGGCAGGGCTGACGGACGAGGCCATCGCCCGGCGACTGGTCGTGTCCGTAAGGACCACACGGTGCGTCACGGCCGATCTGATGCAGCGCCTCGGGGCGCGCAGCCGCTTCGAGGCGGGCGTGCTCGCCACCGGCGAGGGCTGGGTGAGCGTATGACCGCCGGCTCCTCACGGCCGTCGACATCCGACGCGTCATGCCCGCCCCCGATCCGGTCGCTCCTGGGCCGAACGGTGCCAGGGGTGCAGCATGTCCACTGCGGCGGCGAGTTGCAGGTTCTCCAGAGGGGCCGCCCGTCCGGGTGCGGAACCGGTCGATCGTCGCGGTCGGTCCGCGTTCCGTCGTGCACCGAGCCGTCCGGCCGAGCTCTCCGCGCGCCTTGGCGGTGTCGGGCCGGCGGACCGACGGGTCGTCCGTGGGGCGCGGCACGTGCACGATGCCGGAGGTGGACCCGGTCAGCTCCCGGATCCACTCGGAGAGCCGGAGGACCGAATCTCCTTCCTGTCGGCGACCGCGCATTTCAGCAGTGGGTGTTCTGGTCGTGGACGAGTAGCCATTTCCCGTCGGTGCGGGCGAAGGTCAAGCCGAGTAGATAGCGCAGCTCGTACGGCTTGCCGTCCTGGTCCAGGTCCCGATAGTCGACAGTGAGCACGGCGACCGCCGTGTGCTGGTGCACCACCGTGCGGGTGATCTCGGTCTCCATCGACCAGTCGGGGTCCCCGAACCAGCTCTTGTGAAAGGCACGGATGGCGTCGCAGCCCTCCACCATTCCGCCGTTCGGCAGGATGATCGTCGCCTCGTCGTGGACGGTGGACATGTAGGCGTCCAGGTCCCGGGAACGGACGGCCGCGAGGTGCTGTTCGAGTGCGGTGGTGAAGTCCATGGGGTCTGCTTCCGGTCGGTGGTCGTAGGGGGTGGAGGGGCCGTCGGCCGCGGGGGGCGAGGCAGCCGGCCTGCGCAGCCTCGCCGAACGGATCGCGGCCGCCGGAGGCGGGCTGCCCCACGGCCCGTATCCTGCCGGGCACTGCACGCTGGAGGCCCGCTTCCCGCTCCCCCGCCCCCTCGCCGGACGGTTCGCGGGCGGCATGACGAAAGCCCCGGTCATCGCAGGTGACCGAGGCTCTCTCTGTCTTCGGATCCGGAGTGGCGGTGACACTCCCCCGAGTGTGGCCGTCCACGCCGAGCACCGTCTCACCGGATCCGACGAGGAGATACAACCAGCCTCCACCAACACATCGCTAACATGAGGCCAACGGTCAGCGCAGGAGGAAGGCAATGCGGTTCGGCCTGCTCGGTCCGCTGACCGTGCACGACGCCGCGGGTGAGATCCGCACGACGGGTGGCGCGAAACTCCGCGCGCTGCTCGGCACGCTGCTGCTGCGCGCCAACCGGGTCGTACCCACGGACGCGCTGCTCGACGCCCTGTGGGGCGACGATCCTCCCGCCTCGGCCCGGGCCTCGCTGCACAACCACGTGGCCAGGCTGCGTCGGCTGCTCGCCGAGGAGGACAGACTGCGGGCGGTGGCGCCCGGCTACATGCTGCGCGTGGAACCCGGTGAACTCGACATCGACACCTTCGAGCGTCACATCGGGACGGCGCGTGCCGCCTACGTCCGCGCCGTCACCCGTACCACCTCCGTCGCCGCCGGCCCCGCCGTCCCGCACGAGGACTCCGGCGGCCCTCCCCAGGCCGGTCCGGTCCCGGGCGGCATCTCCCCGGGCCCCGTCGGAATCGGCGCACCGGGCGGTGCGGACGGCGCACATGAGGACTGGCAGACCGTCGTCGACAGCTCCCGCGCCGCACTCGACCTCTGGCGCGGGGACCCGCTGACGGGGTTGTACGACCCGGGGGACGGCACCCCCGCGACGGTGCGGAGGCTGCGCGAGTCGTGGCTGCTGCTCCTGGAATGGCGGTACGACGCGTTCCTCCGGCTGGGACGGCCCGACGGTCTCGGCCCCGAACTCGCGGCGCTGACCGCGCAGTACCCCCTGCGCGAGGCCTTCCACCGACAACTGATGCTGGTGCTGCACCGGACCGGACGGCAGGCCGAGGCGCTGGCCGCGTACCAGTCGCTGCGCCGCAGGCTCGTCGGCGGACTGGGGATAGAACCCGGCCCCTCGGTCCAGCAGGCGCACCGGGAGATCCTCCAGGACCCGTGGCCCCCGGGCGGCGCCAGGCCCGACCCGCCTGCCCCGCCCCCACAGGCCGTACCGCCCGGTGGGCCGGTTCCGGCCACCGACCCGATCGAGGCCGGTGAGCCCCCGCGCGCCGGGTCCTCCCCGGACGGCGAGCCCGTGGCGTACCCGGGGCCCTCCCCGCGGCCGGCCCAGCTCCCGCCCGCCCCCGCGCACTTCACCGGCCGCCGGGCGCTCGTCGCCGACCTGCGCGCCGTGCTCACCCGCACCGGCCGTGACCGCCCGGCCGTGGCCGTCCTCAGCGGAATGGCCGGGGTGGGAAAGAGCGCCCTCGCCCTCCACGTCGCGCACAGCCTCCGGGAGGAGTTCCCCGACGGGCAGCTCCATCTCCACCTCCACGGTGCGACCCCCGGCATGACCCCCCTGGCACCGTGCCAGTCGCTCACCGCGCTCCTGCGCGACCTCGGCGTCCCGCCGCGCGCCGTCCCGGAAGGCCACGACGCGGCCGCCGCCCTGCTGCGCTCCACTCTGGCCCCGACCCGCACCCTGCTGGTCCTCGACGACGCGGCGTCGGCCGCACAGGTGCGTCCGCTGCTGCCGGCCGGCGCGGGCTGCGCCGTCGTCGTCACCAGCCGCTCCCCGCTGACGGCCCTCGACGGGGCTGCGCGTTTCGCGCTCACCCCGCTGAGCGCGCCGGAGAGCGCCGCACTGCTGCGTGCCGTCTCCGGCCGGGAAGGCGCCGGGGCCGCCGGTACCGGCCACGCACGGGCGGACGGCCCCGACGACATGGACCGGCTCGCCGAGTTGTGCGGCCGCCTGCCGCTCGCCCTGCGCATCGCGGCGGCGCGGCTCGCCGCCCGCCGTGCCCTCACCCCCTCGGCCCTCGCCGGACTCCTCACCGCGCAGGCCGGTCGACTGGACCATCTGGAGTACGACGACCTCAGCGTCCGGCGCTCCCTGTCCGTGGCGCACGAGGCCCTCGACCCGGACGCGGCGCTCGCACTGCGCCGGCTGGGCGCCGTCGACATACCCGAGTACGACGCGGCCCTCGTCGCGCAGCTGATGGCGGCCGAGGGCGCCGGCCCGCCCTTGGACGAGGCGCGCGCGGTCGCCGCCCTGGAACGGCTCGTCGACGTGGCGTTGCTGGACGAGGTCGCCTACGGGCGCTTCGTGCCCCACGACCTGGTCCGGGACTTCGCGCACGAGCTCGCCGTGCGCCTGGACGGCGAGGAGGGACGCGCGGCGGCCGTCGAGCGGGCGCTGCGGTGGTTCGGGGAGTCGGCGCGCCAGGCGGGCCTGGCGCTCGTCCCGGCCCATCTGGCGGGGAACCGCGTCCCGCCCCCGATCGGCGAGGTCCCTCCCTTCCCGGGGGAGGCGGAGGCCCTGGCCTGGGGAGACCGCGAACTGCCCGGTCTGGTGGTCCTCGCCCAGGCGTACGCGCCGAAGTCGCGCACCGCCCTGCGCGTCATCCGGGCCGCCTTCCCCTATCTCCAGCGACGCGGGCGCCTCCAGGAACTCGGCCTGCTCAACGACGCCGCGCTGGACGCCGCGCGGGCCGCCGGCGACGGGGAGGCGGAGGCGCACGCGCTCACCGATCTCGCCGCGGTCCACTTCATGCTCGGGCGGAGCGAGCGCTCGCTGGCGCTCAACGACGAGGCCATCGGCCTGTGGCGAGGGCTCGGCGAGGACAGCTGGGTGCAGCGCGGCCTCGCCAACCGCGGCATGCTGCTGGAACGCCTCGAACGGTACGAGGAGGCCGCCGAGGCCCTCGAGGAGTCACTCGCCTGCGCCCGGCGCCTCGGCGACGACTACGGAGAGGGGATCATCCTCAGCCATCTCGGCAACCTCCACGAGCACACCGACGCCGCGCACGCCATCGCCTGCCACGAGCGCAGCCTCGCCGTGGGCGTACGACTGGGCAGCCCGCTGCTGCGCCACACGGCCCACTGCAACATCGGCTACGCCCGTCTCACCCTCGGCCAACCCGCCGTGGCCCTGCGCCACTTCGAGGAGTGCCTGGCCATCATCGGCGAGGGCGACGAGGGGGACTGGCAGAGCCAGTCCCAGTCGCGCATCGGACTCGTGCGGGCCCTGCGCGCACTGGGCCGCGGCACCGCCGCCGCCCGTGAGTGCGCCCTCGTCCTGGAGCGGGCGGTCTCCCGCGCCGACGGCTTCACCGAGGGGCTGGCCCGCCACGAGCACGGACTGCTGCTGCGCGCGGAGGGCCGTACCGACGAGGCGCTCGACGAGTGGCGGCGCGCATACGCCTGCCTCGACGGTACGGACGCCAAGGTGCTCCCCGAACTGCGCGCGCTCCTGGGCGGGCCGCCCGGGACCTGACGGCCGTCGGAGATCCACACCGGACGTCGGGGCCGGACGCCGGACGACGAAGGCGGGAATCCGGACGCTGAACGTGCGGAGCACGGCGGGTGCCTGGCCGCGGTGGTCCGCCCGGGACCTGAGGGCCGTCGGAGCGGGCCGATCTGGGGACGGCCGTCGCAGCGGGGCGCGACCCCGGGCGGTCAGGCGCGCGACGCACAGGGCGCACAGCCGCACGGGAGGTCACTTCGCGTCCGAGTAGCGTTCCACCACCGCCGTCGTGAAGGGGAACCGCACCGGCGTCTCGCCGAAGGCGATCCGCCCGGCCAGCTCACCGGCGTCGCGGATCGCCCGCACCACCTCCTCGGCCTCCTCTGCCGGGCAGTGCACGATCACCTCGTCGTGCTGGAAGAAGACGAGTTCGGCGCGCAGGCCCGCAGTCGCCCTGCGCAGTGCGGCGAGGAGCAGCAATGCCCAGTCCGCGGCACTGCCCTGGACGACGAAGTTGCGGGTGAACCGGCCGCGGGCCCGGGCGTCCGTCGAGGCGTATCCCGGGGCGAAGCCGGGCTGGGTGGGCTCCTCGTCGCCGCCGTCCTGGGGGATGCCGGCCTCGTCGTTCTCTCGGACGCCGGCCGCCGGCGGGCTGGTGCGCCCCAGCCAGGTGCGGACGAGACGGCCCTCCTCGCCCGCGCGGGCCGCGTCGTCCACATAGGCCACCGCACGGGGGAAGCGGCGGCGCAGCGCCGCGAGGTTCTTCAGCCCGTCGCCGCTGGTCTGGCCGTAGACGGCGCCGAGCAGCGCGAGTTTGGCGTGGTCGCGGTCCCCGGAGAACGCCCGGTCCGACAGCCGGGAGTACAGGTCGTCGTCGTGTCCCGCGACCTCCATCAGACCCGGGTCGCGGGAGATCGCGGCGAGCACCCGGGGCTCCATCTGGTCGGCGTCGGCGACGACCAGCCGCCAGCCCTCGTCCGCGACCACGGCGCGCCGAATCACCTTGGGGATCTGCAGCGCACCGCCGCCGTTGGTGGTCCAGCGGCCGGACACGGTGCCGCCGGGCAGGTACTCCGGCCGGAACCGCCCGTCCCGTACCCAGTCCTGCAGCCAGGTCCAGCCGTGGGCCGTCCAGATCCGGTACAGCTTCTTGTACGCGATCAGCGGCCGTACGGCCGGATGGTCGATCTCCTCCAGCTCCCAGCGCCGGGTCGACCGCACCTTGATCCCTGCCCGGACGAACGCCTTGACGACGTCCGCGGGCAGATCGGGACGCACCCGGTGCCCGAACGCCGCCGAGACCTCGTCGGCCAGCTCCGCGAGGCGGCGCGGCTCGCCCCCGCCCGCGTACCGCTCGCCGAGCAGCTCGTGCAGCACGTCCCGGTGGACGTCCGCCCGCCAGGGCAGACCCGACCTGTTCATCTCCGCGGCCACCAGCATTCCCGCCGACTCGGCCGCCGTCAGTAGCCGCATCCGGCCGGGGTGCTCGGCGGCCTGGTGTCTTCGCTGCTGCTCGGCGTAGACCTCCAACAGGCCCTCGAACGGCACGGCCACGGGCTCCGGTTCGAACAGCGACGACTGCGAGCCGGGCACGGCGGCGCGCGGCGGCGGATCGTCCGGGACGGGGGCATGGCGCAGGCGTGCCCACGCGGCGGCCGCTGAGCGTGGTTCGCCGTGCCGTCCCTCGTGCCCGAGCAGCAGCAGCTCGGCGTCCTCGATGTCGTAGCACCGCTCGACGCCCACGCCGGCCGCGAGCAGCCGCGGATAGACCTCGGCGGTGGACCGCCACACCCACCGTCCGACCTCGGGCCGGGTCCGCACCGCAGCGACGAGGTCGGCCTCCCTGCGCACCTCTCCGGCGGGCAGCCCGTCCTCGCCGAGCGGCACGAGCACCGCTCCGCCGTCCTCGGCGGGGGCAAGGGCCCACCGTTCGTTCATGGTGGCGAGTCTGGCACTGACGACTGACAACGCCCCGTCCGCGCGATACCGGCGGGGTCTCGTGGGCTTCGAGGTCCGTGGCGTGGGCGCCGCGCCCGGTTCCGGGCAAGGGGGACGGGCCGAGCGAGTGGTGGTGGGACCGGACCGGAGCAGGGGCGCGTACGGCGGGCGTACGGCGGCCGCGCATGCTGGGTCCCGTGCGCCGGGCCCCCGACCGGTTCCGGGCACCGGCCCCGTACGCCGGGCCCTCGTACGCCGACGCCCGTGATCCGCACCCGCCGTCATGCCGGGGTGCGGATCACCTTCGCCGGGTTGCCCACCGCCAGCACCCCGGCGGGCAGGTCCCTGGTGACGACGGCACCCGCCCCGACCACGGTGTCGTCGCCGATCGTCACACCGGGGCAGACGATGACGCCCCCGCCGAGCCAGACGTTGTCGCCGATCGTGATCGGGTCCCCCTTCTCCCAGCCCTCGCGCCGGCGTTCCGCGTCCGGTTCGTGGGAGGGCGTGAGCAGCTGGACGTTCGGGCCGAACTGGCAGTGGGCGCCGATCGTGATGGGCGCGACGTCGAGGAAGACGGCCCCGAAGTTGACGAACGTGCCCTCGCCGATGCCGATGTGGTAGCCGAAGTCGCACTGGAACGGCGGCCGGATCCGGACCCCGGGGCCGACGGAGCCGAGGAGTTCGGCGAGGATCGGCGCCCGTTCGGGGAGCGCCGCACCGCCGCCGGCGTTGTAGGCCGCGCAGAGCGCGAAGCGCCGTTCGCCGTCGGCGGCGAGCTCGGGGTCGTCGGGGAGGTACCAGTCCCCCGCCAGCATGCGCTGCTTGTTCTCACCCATGCGTCTCACCGTACGGCCCGGCGGCCGCCGGGCACCGGAGCGATTTCCGCCGTCACGGCGGTCTGCGCGCAGGCGGAGGCCGGGGCGCCGAACGCCGTCCGCGCCCCCGCCCCGGGTCACCGGCGCCGGGCGCGCGATCAGCCGAGCGGGAGTGCGGCAGCCCCCACCCCGGCGAGGAGGGCGGTCCCGGACGGGGCGACGGGGGCGGGGCTCGCGTAGGCTCGATCGGCGTGGATGTGGTGGAGCGTGCGCTCGGCGGGGCGCTGTACGCCGACGACGACGACGCGCTCGACACCGGCGCCTCGCTGCTGGCCGCAGCGCCGCCCGAGGCCGAGGCGGAACTGGTCCGGCGCGGCGAGGAGTTCGTGCGCCGGGCGTGGGAGCGTGGTTGGCAGCCGGCGGACGTCGTGCGGATCGTCCGCCGTGATCTCGACGAGCACCATGCGGAGCTGGCCGCCGGCCTGATCGCGGGGGAGACCCGGCGGTACGGGGACGACCTGCCGCCGCGCTGGCGTGCCCAGCTCGACGAACTGCCCGGCGGCGGGCGCGGGCGGCGCCCCGCGGACCGCTTCTCGCACGCGACCGCCGTGCTCCGGCTCTACCGGCTCCTCGTGCGGCTGCCGTCGGTCGAGCCGGTGGGTCCGGTGCCCGGGACGCCCGTCCACCGGCGGTCCGCGGCCCCGCACGGCGAGCCGCGGACGCTCACCCGGATCCGCGCCCTCCTCGCGAAGGCGGAGGCCACCGGCTACCCGGAGGAGGCGGAGGCGCTGACCGCGAAGGCGCAGGAGCTGATGGCGCGCCACAGCATCGACGAGGCGGTGCTCGCGGCCCGCACCCACCGCGCGGACGTGCCGGTCGCCTGCCGCATCGGAGTCGACGCGCCGTACGAGACGGCCAAGGCGATCCTGCTGGACGCCGTGGCCTCGGCGAACCGTTGCCGCGCCGTCTGGAACAGCGGTCTCGGCTTCTCGACGGTGGTGGGCTTCGACCCCGACCTGGAGGCGGTGGAGCTGCTGTACACCTCGTTGCTGGTGCAGGGAACGACGGCGATGACCCGTGCGGAGGCGTCGCAGCGGGCGGGCGGACGCAGACGGACGAAGACGTTCCGGCAGTCGTTCCTGCTGGCTTACGCGCACCGCATCGGCGACCGGCTGGCGCGGGCGACGTCCCACGTGGCGGAGGACACGGCCGGGGGCGACCTGCTCCCGGTTCTCGCCGCCCGCGACGTCGCCGTCACGGACCACGCGGAACGCCTCTTCCCGGACACGGTGCGCACCCGGGTCCGCGGCGCCACGGACGCGGCGGGCTGGCACGACGGCACCGCGGCGGCCGACGACGCCCGCCTGCGCCCCCGCGACCACCGGGGCGAACTCCCGCAGTAGCGCCGCGTCTGCCCGTCGACCGCGTCGCGGTTGCGGACGCGGGTCGCGCTCGGTCGCGCTCGCGTCCCGCAGTCGGCGCCGCAGTTCGCGCTGCGCGGCCAGGCGGTCCTCCTCGCGCGTGCCGGGGTGCCGGATGATCTCCTTGAGTCGTGCGCCCCGCGCCGCGTACCGCTCCACGACCTCCCGGCGCCCGAGCAACCCGGACGACCGTACGGCAGCGGGACGAGAGCTCCGCCGGTCCGTGGAGCACCCGGAAGGAGCGGGGGGGCGGAACGCCGCGAACCGGACAGTCACCGGGATCGTGGAGCCGGAAGGGCGCGGCAGGCGTCTCTTTCTCGTGCACGAGGGATTCGACCCGGGCGACCCGGCGCGGACGGGGACGGGGAAGATCACGAGCGGCGGGCGCGCGGGCGCATGCCGGCGGCATCGGGGGAGGTCCCGGGCGAGGTGCGGCTCGGGGCTGTAACCGCGGAACCACCCCTTGTGCACGTGCATCTGCTCATGCATCTGCATATGAACACAGCTATGATCCGAGACAGTTGACACCTGCACCTTGTAACTCGGGGAGCGTCCTGTGCACGACGTGTACAACGGCATGGCGGCCACAGAGCTTCACGGGGTCGTCTGGCAGAAGAGCAGGCACAGCAACTCTCAGGGATCGTGCGTGGAGTTCGCCAAACTGCCCGGCGGGAACGTCGCGGTGCGCAACTCGCGCTTCCCGGAGGGGCCGGCGCTCGTCTACACGCCGGCCGAGATAGAGGCCATGCTGCTGGGGGTGAAGGACGGCGAGTTCGACCATCTCGCCGGAGGTTGACGAGCTCGTGGGCACCCTGACCGGACCCGGCTCCCCGCACCGCGGGACCGTTCACGAGCCAGGGCCGGGCCCGCGCACGCCGAGGCCCGGCCGGCCTCGGCCCGCCGGCGGACGGGCGTGCGATCGCGGCCGGGCGCCTCGTCGTGCGATGGCGGCCGGGAGGAGGCAGGGCGGTGGCCTCGGGCGCCTCACTCCTGCGGCAGGCGGAACAGCGCCCAGACGACCTTCCCGGTGAGTGGCCCCGCCAGCGGGTGCCAGCCCCAGCTGTCGCTGAAGGAGTCGACGAGGAACAGCCCCCGGCCGCATTCGGCGGAGTCCTCCGCCTCGCCGGCGACCGGACTCTCCTCGCTGGGGTCGCGCACGGCGCACACCAACCGGCCCGTCCAGCGCATCAGATGCAACCGTACGGGGGGCTCCTGGCCGCGGGGGAGGTCCGCGGGCAGGGCGTGCCGCAGCGCATTGGTGACGAGTTCGGACACGACGAGCGCGACGTCGTCGAAGCGCTCGTCCAGTTCCCACCGGGTCAGCGTCCTGCTGGTGAACTTCCGGGCGCCGCGCACCGCTTCGTAGCGGGCGGGCAGTGCGCACGAGGCGGAGCTGGACACGGCCGCGGGGTCGATCGGCGGAAGGCCCTGCCGTAACGGCTCGAGCATGGTCGATCCATTCGTTCCCATGCGAGGCACTCCCGGGAATCGCAGCTGTGGCGCTACAACACGAACGAGCACGTACGAGTACGCAGGTGCGCGGGGTCCATGGTTCCGAATGCCCACAACAGATGCAAGGGCAGATGCACGTGCACGCGCCGGACCTGTCCCCACCCGTGACGGTTCGGTCCATATCTTCCGCAGGCTCCCGTGCGCCCTTACCGGACGGCTTCTTCTTTCCGTAATCGAATGAGTACGGGGTGAAGCGTTTTGGTGGCAGAATCCGGGGCTCCGGGGTTCGGGGGCACTCCGGGAACCGATGGCGATGGGGAGGGTTGGAGACGTGACCGCAGTGGAGTCGTGGGGCTACCCCCGGGCCGATGGTCCCGGCGGAGGGTCAGTGGTGCGCCGCATCCTGCTGGGCTCGCAGCTGAGGCGCCTTCGGGAATCGCGCGGCATCACCCGTGAGGCGGCGGGCTACTCGATCCGTGCGTCCGAATCCAAGATCAGCCGCATGGAGTTGGGTCGGGTGAGCTTCAAGGCCAGGGACGTCGAGGACCTCCTCACGCTCTACGGCGTCACGGACGAGGCGGAGCGCGCCTCGTTGCTCGGGCTCGCCAAGGAGGCCAATGTGGCCGGCTGGTGGCACAGCTTCGGCGATGTGCTGCCCGGCTGGTTCCAGACGTACATCGGCCTGGAGGGCGCCGCCTCGCTCATCCGGATCTACGAGGTGCAGTTCGTCCACGGGCTGCTGCAGACCGAGGCGTACGCCCACGCCGTCGTCGAGCGCGGCATGCCCGGCGCGCCGGCCGCCGAGGTCGACCGCCGGGTCGCGCTGCGGCTGGAGCGCCAGAAGGCGCTCGTCTCCGAGCGTGCGCCCCGCTTCCACGCCGTCCTGGACGAGGCGGCACTGCGCCGCCCCTACGGGGACCGCTCCGTGATGCAGGGCCAGTTGCGGCATCTCATCGAGGTGTCGGAACAGCCGAACATCACGCTCCAGGTCATGCCGTTCAGCTTCGGCGGCCACGCGGGCGAGTCCGGGTCCTTCACGATGCTGCGCTTCCCGGAGTCGGACCTCTCGGACATCGTCTACCTGGAGCAGTTGACGAGCGCGCTGTACCTCGACAAGCGCGAGGAGGTCGCCCAGTACGAGCGGGTGATGGAGCGCCTGCAGGAGGACAGCCCCGGCCCGGACGAGAGTCGGGACCTTCTCCGAGGACTCCTCCAACTCACGTGACCGGCAAGTAGGATGACGCGACATCAGTCCGACTGGTAACTGCACACGCCCCTGCTCCCGCGGCCGGTAAGGGATCCCATGTCCTCCTTCTTCAGCGACCTGGCACTCCAGTACATAGATGGCGAATGGCGCCCGGGCAGCGGTTCCTGGGACATCATCGACTTCAACCCGTACAGCGAGGAGAAGCTCGCCTCGATCACCGTCGCCACGGCCGGCGAGGTGGACCAGGCGTACCGCGCCGCGGAGCGCGCGCAGAAGGAGTGGGCGGCCACCAACCCGTACGCGCGCCGGTCGGTCTTCGAGCGGGCCCTGAGGATCATCGAGGACCGCGAGGAGGAGATGGCCGAGGCCATCGTCGCCGAACTGGGCGGCACACGGCTGAAGGCGGCCTTCGAACTGCACCTCGCCAAGGAGTTCCTGCGCGAGGCGATCCAGCTGTCGCTGCGCCCGGAGGGCCGCATCCTGCCCTCCCCGGTGGACGGCAAGGAGAACCGGGTCTACCGGCTGCCGGTCGGTGTGGTGGGTGTGATCAGCCCGTTCAACTTCCCGTTCCTGCTGTCGGTCAAGTCGGTCGCGCCGGCGCTGGCGCTCGGGAACGCCGTCGTCCTCAAGCCGCACCAGAACACCCCGATCTGCGGCGGCTCCCTGGTCGCCAAGGTCTTCGAGGACGCGGGCCTGCCCCCCGGACTGCTGAACGTGGTGATCACCGACATCGCGGAGATCGGCGACGCGCTGATAGAGCACCCCGTGCCCAAGGTCATCTCCTTCACCGGCTCCGACCGGGTGGGCCGGCACGTGGCCACCGTCTGCGCGGCCAACTTCAAGCACGCCGTCCTCGAACTGGGCGGCAACAGCGCCTTCATCGTGCTCGACGACGCCGACATCGACTACGCCGTCGACGCCGCGGTCTTCAGCCGGTACGTCCACCAGGGCCAGGTCTGCATGGCGGCCAACCGCATCCTGGTGGACAGCAGGGTGGAGAAGGAGTTCACCGAGAAGCTCGTCGCCAAGGTGCAGACCCTGAAGGTGGGCGACCCGGCCGACCCCGAGACCCACATCGGCCCCCTGATCAACTCCCGGCAGGCCGAGGCCGTGTCGAGCCTGGTCGAGCAGTCCGTCGAGGCCGGCGCGACCGCGTTGCTGCGGGGCCGGACGGAGGGCAACGTGGTCGCCCCGTCCGTGCTGACCGGCCTCGCGGCCGACTCGCCCCTGCTGTCCCAGGAGATCTTCGGCCCGGTGGTGCTCCTCATCCCGTTCGAGGGGGACGAGGAGGCGGTCCGGATCGCCAACGACACCCCGTACGGGCTCAGCGGCGCCGTGCACACCGGTGACATCGAGCGCGGGGTGGCGCTGGCCCAGCGGATCCACACCGGGATGATCCACATCAACGACTCGACCGTGCACGACGAGCCGATCGTGCCGTTCGGCGGCGAGAAGTCGTCCGGCCTCGGGCGGCTGAACGGCGAGGCGATGGTCGAGGTCTTCACCACCCAGAAGTGGATCTCGGTGCAGCGGGGCCGTTCGGTCTTCCCCTTCTGAGGACCCCTGTCCGGGGCCCTTCCCCCAGTTCCGAGGCCCCTTCCCCTTCCCGGGTCCCGTCCGGGTGCCCCTTCCGGTCACGGAGGCCGGGGCGCGGCGGTGGATTCTTCCGTTCGCCCCGGCCTCAAGGACAGAAACCGACCTAAATGCTCCGTAGCGTGAGGGTGTCAGGGGGCGCGAACGGCGGCCCACCCCGTCCCGATCCGAAGGCGGACACCATGGTCACTCACGTTCCCGCGGAAGCCCACGGCGATGAGCGCGGAGCCCTGCTGAACTTCGTCGAGGCCCAGCGCGGCGCGATCCGCAGGTCAGTGCTCGGGCTGACCGAGGAGCAGGCGGCGAGCCGCCCCAGCGCGAGCGAACTGACGCTCTCCGGCCTGCTCAAGCACGTCGCCGAGTGTGAGCTCTCCTGGCTGCGCATGGCACAGCGGAGGCCGAACGAGCGGCAGCGCGACGAGAAGTCGTGGAACGACGGTTTCCGCCTCCTCGACGGCGAGACCGTCGCGGGGACGCTGGCGTTCTGGGACGGCGTGGCGAAGGAGACCGAGGAGTTCATCCGCTCGGTGCCCAGCCTGGACGACACCTTCCCGCTGCCGGAGGCGCCGTGGTTCCCCAAGGAGGGCACGGTGTCGATGCGCTGGATGATGCTGCATCTGGTCGAGGAGATCGGCCGGCACGCGGGCCATGCGGACATCGTCCGCGAGTCGCTGGACGGCAAGGGCGCGTTCGACCTCGTCGCGCTCGAGAGCGGCGGGACCCCGGGCGAGTAGCCGGTCGCGGGCGACGCGCCCCTCGTGCGGGAGGCGGGCCCGTGCCACACCCTTGAACCATGAGCGACGCACCAGGAGTGGCCCCGATCGTCGTCCTGCCCGTCCAGCCGGGTGATCCGCCGTTCCGGGTGGTGGAGATCGAGGGCCGGACGGTCGGGATCGCGCACGACATGGTCGACGTGATCAGCATGGCGCACGAGTCCGGCCGGCACCGCGTGGATCTGGACGACCCCGCGCTGGTGCGCTGGGTCGGCGGCGACAAGTACCGGTGGAGGCTCTGAGGGCGCCCGGCCTCGTGGGCGCCCTCCGGGCGCGTACCCTGGTGCCGCATCGGGCTGCGTTCGCCCCGTCGCGAGGGGACGGCCCTTTGCGATGCGGCACTAGTCAAAGTTGAATAGGAAGGTGCGCGCATGTCGGCGATCCGGCTTCTGGTCCTCGGGGCGGTGCGCCAGCACGGGCGTGCGCACGGCTACCAGGTTCGCAACGACCTGGAGTTCTGGGGCGCCCACGAGTGGTCGAACGCCAAGCCGGGGTCGATCTACCACGCGCTCAAGCAGATGGCGAAGCAGGGACTGCTGCACGCCCACGAGATCGCGCCCTCCACGGCCGGCGGTCCGCCGCGCACCGAGTACCAGCTCACCGAGAGCGGCACCGAGGAGTACTTCTCGCTGTTGCGCGAGGCGCTGACCTCCTACGACCAGAAGATGGACCTCCTCTCGGCCGGTATCGGCTTCATCGTGGACCTGGACCGGCAGGAGGCCGTGGAACTGCTGCGGGAGCGGGTGCGTTCCCTGGAGGCGTGGCGCTCCTCGGTCACCGAGTACTACACGCCCGAGGAGGGGACCGAGTCCCTGGGCCACATCGGCGAGATCATGAATTTCTGGGTGCACTCGGCGGATGCCGGCGCGGAGTGGACGCGCGGGCTGATCGAGCGGATCGAGGGCGGGGCGTACACGTTCGCGGGCGAGGGGGAGCCCTTCGTCGCCGTTCTCGCGGAGGGGCAGGAGAACCCCTACGCCACGGGCGTGCCCCACGAGGGGGACCTCGCATGAGGGGCGCCGGGGGCGCGGACGGCCGCCGCGCCCCCGGGCCGTGCCTCAGTGGTGGAAACTCGTGGCCGCCGCCTTGTCCTTGCTCTGCGGTGCGCTCTGGGCCCGCAGCTCCGGCAGGGCCCGCTCCAGGTCCTCCAGCAGCAGCTCGGCGAGGTCGGCCGAGAAGCCGTTGCGGCAGACGAAGCGCAGCACCGAGAGGTCCTCGCGGTTGGGCGGGAAGGTGTACGCCGGGACCAGCCAGCCGCATTCCCGCAGTCGCCGCGAGACGTCGAAGACGTCGTAGTTCTTCACCTCCGGGTTCGTCGTCACGGCGAACACCGGCAGCTCCTCGCCCCGGGTGAGCAGGTGGAAGTCGCCGAGGCAGTCGATCCGTTCGGCCAGGGTCCGGGCCACGTCCCGGGTCGTCTGCTGCACATCCCGGTAGCCGTCGCGGCCGAGCCTGATGAAGGTGTAGTACTGCGCCACCACCTGGGCCCCGGGCCGGGAGAAGTTGAGCGCGAACGTCGGCATGTCGCCGCCGAGGTAGTTCACCCGGAAGACCAGTTCCTCGGGCAGGTTCTCGGGCGAACGCCACAGCGCCCACCCCACGCCGGGGTACACGAGCCCGTACTTGTGCCCCGAGGTGTTGATCGAGGACACCCGCGGCAGCCTGAAGTCCCAGACCAGGTCCTCGTCCAGGAAGGGCGCGATCATCGCTCCGGACGCCCCGTCCACGTGGACGGGGATGTCCAGGCCCGTGCGCTCCTGGAGTGCGTCGAGCGCCGCGCAGACCTCCTGGACCGGTTCGTACGACCCGTCGAAGGTGGAGCCGAGGACGGCGACCACGCCGATCGTGTTCTCGTCGCACAGGTCGGCCGCCGCCTGCGGGTCGAGGTGGAAGCGGTCGCCCTCCATCGGGACCAGCCGGGGTTCCACCTCCCAGAAGTTGCAGAACTTGTCCCAGCAGACCTGCACGTTGACGCCCATGACCAGGTTGGGCCGGGCGCCGGGACCGGGGTACCGGTCCTTGTTGCGCTGCGCCCAGCGCCGCTTCAGGGCCATCCCCGAGAGCATGCACGCCTCGCTCGAACCGGTCGTGGAGCAGCCGACCGTGGTCGCCGGGTCGGGCGCGTGCCAGAGGTCGGCGAGCATCGCCACGCACCGCCGTTCCAGTTCGGCCGTCCGCGGGTACTCGTCCTTGTCGATCATGTTCTTGTCGCGGCACTCCGCCATCAGCTTCCCGGCCTCCGGCTCCATCCACGTCGTCACGAACGTGGCCAGGTTGAGCCGTGAGTTCCCGTCGAGCATCAACTCGTCGTGCACGAACTGGTAGGCGGTCGCGGGCGCCATCGGACCTTTCGGCAGCCGGTGCTGTGGCGGGGCCAGGGTCATCGACCCCAGTGGATCGGCCGCCCCGTAGAACGGATTGAGCGACAGCCTGCGCCGTTCCCTGCTCTCCTCAGGATGCCTACCGACCTTGTGCAGTGCCATGTCCGATCGCCTTTCAGCGCAGTGGGGTGCCGTCGTCGTGGAGTTGCATCTGGGGCCGCCCGGTCACCAGCAGCCAGGCCGGCAGCAGGGCGACGCACAGCAGCGGGAGCACATGGGCGTCGGCGGCCAGGACGGCCGCGGTGAACAGGCTGAGCCAGCCCTGCCGGGTGATCGCCAGCAGTACCCCGAGGACGGCGCACACCACCGCGACCGTGGTGTGCACCTCGGGGACGAGCGCACTCACGCCGAGCCCCAGGGCCACGCCCACGAAGATGCTGGGAAAGATCCGGCCGCCCCGGAAGCCGCAGGTGGCCGCGATGGTGAGGGCTGCGAGCTTGACGACGGTCATCAGCGCGAACTGCCCCGAGGACCAGCCCGACGGGTCCGCCGCCAGCACCCTCACCTCCTCCAGGCCCTTGAAGAGGGTCAGCTGCCCGCCCAGTGCACCGAGGAGCCCCAGCACCAGCCCGCCCGCGGTGATCGCCGCCACCGGGTGCCCGAGCTTCCGGAAGGCGGCGTGCGCGTACGGGAAGACGCGGACGGCCGCCATACCCATCAGCGCGCCGAGCGAGGAGACCGCGAGCGCGGCCGGTACGTCGCCCCAGCGGGATCCGCTCAGCGCGGGGAGGTCGAGATCGAAGGTGGGATGGGCGACCAGGACGGTGGTCAGCGATCCGGCGCCGCCCGCGACCAGCGGGGCGAACAGTTTGTCCCACAGCGCGCCGGGCGCGGGGCGGGAGGCCAGGGACTCGGTGAGGATCAGCGCCGCCGCCACGGGGGTTCCGAAGAGTGCCCCGACCGTGCCGGCCGCCGCCAGGGCGGCCCAGAGTTCCGCGCCGGACCCCCGCATGGCCTTGCCGCCCAGCCAGGCGGCGAGTGCGATGTTGGCCGCGGTGATCGGGTTCTCCGGGCCCAGGCTGACCCCGCCCGCGAGTCCGAGCACGGCCGTCAGCAGCAGGCTGGGCACCACCGAGGGGGGCATCGGGGGGTCGACGAGCCCGGTCGTGGCGGGGTCGGGGCCGGCGTGCCCGGGCACCTTCCACACCACGAGCCCGACCGCGAGGCCCGTCCCGGTGAGCACGGCGATCGTCCACGGCACCGAGTAGCGCCCGACGCCGATCGCGTCGGGCAGTAGCTCCCAGAGGACGCCCTTGAGCAGCCGCGAGAGCTCGGTGAGGCCGAGCAGCAGCAGACTCGAGGCGACGCCGACGACGATCGCGGGGACGATCAGTGGCAGCAGCACCCGGGCCGGGGTCGCCACCGGGGCGTGGGCGGTCGTCGTCACGGGCCTCACGATAACGGCAGAAAACGCCCATATGATGCGTCATTCGAGGCCGCGCCGCGGATGCGCCGTCAGACGCGCGTGATCACCGCAGCAGTGCCGTACGCACACACCTCCGTGCCGACGTCCGCCGCCTCCGAGACGTCGAACCGGAACATCAGCACCGCGTTCGCGCCCCGTGACCGCGCCTGCTCGACCAGCCGCTCCATGGCCTGGTTGCGGGTCTGCACCAGGGTCTTGGTCAGCCCCTTGAGCTCCCCGCCGACCATCGACTTCAGTCCGGCGCCGATCTGGCTGCCGAGGTGCCTCGACCGCACGGTGAGGCCGAAGACCTCACCGATCACCTGCTCCACCCGGAAGCCCGGGACGTCGTTCGTCGTGACGACCAACACATCGGCGTGCGGGCCCTGGCCCCCGCCGAAATCCTCGATTCCCATGGGCACAGCTTCACGGCCGTCCGTCCCCCTCGCATCCGGAGGGGGCACTGGAACCGGCCCCCGAAAGAATGCGTTGATAGCTTTGGGCGCCACGCCCCACGACTCACACCACAGGAGCCCGGACCTCGTGAACACCCTTGCGCTCGGACCGAGCTGGCTGGACCCGGACTATCTGATCACCACGTTCGGGCTGATCGGCGTACTCGTCATCGTGTTCGCCGAGTCCGGTCTGCTGATCGGGTTCTTCCTGCCCGGAGACTCCCTGCTGTTCACCACCGGCCTGCTGGTGACGACCGACGTCATCAAGCAGCCGCTGTGGCTGGTGTGCACGCTCATCGTGCTCGCCGCGATCATCGGCGACCAGGTGGGCTACCTCTTCGGCCGCAAGGTCGGCCCCGCGCTCTTCAAGCGCCCGGACTCCAGGTTCTTCAAGCAGGAGAACGTGGAGAAGGCGCACGAGTTCTTCGAGAAGTACGGCCCGAAGTCCCTGGTCCTGGCGCGCTTCGTGCCGATCGTCCGGACGTTCACGCCGATCATCGCCGGCGTGAGCCGGATGAACTACCGCTCGTTCGTCACGTTCAACATCATCGGCGGTGTGCTCTGGGGCGCCGGCGTGACGCTGCTCGGTGCCGCGCTCGGCAAGGTCGAGTTCGTGCACAAGAACATCGAGGCCATCCTCATCGCCATCGTGCTCCTCTCGGTCCTGCCGATCGTGATCGAGTTCATGCGCGCACGCTCCAGGAACAAGAAGGAGGCCGCGGCCGAGGGCCCGGCGGTGGACGGGACGGGCGCGCGCGGCCGCCACGCCAAGCGCTGAGACCGGTTCGACGCGACGCCCCGGCCCGTTGGAGGGCCGGGGCGTCGTCGTGCGGGGACACGCTCCCCGGCACGCGCGTCTCAGAAGCCTCGCGTCCGCTTGGCCGCGCGGCGCCGGCCCGCGGCCGCCGGGCTGCGCAGGAACACCCGGGCGATCTCGCCACCCAGGTTCACGCCGATCGCGATGGCCAGGGCCAGCGCCGCGGCCCTCGCCAGCGAGGCGAAGCCCGCGTCGATGTTGTTCTGCGCGATGTGCAGTACGCCGAAGTACATGGCGCTGCCCGGCAGCAGCGGGCCGATCGCGGCGGTCACGTACGGCAGCGACGACGTGTGCTGGAACCGGGCCAGCAGCTGCCCGAACAGGCCCACCAGACCGGCGCCCACCGCCGTCGCCAGCACGGCCGAGCCGTCGGCCGTCACCGCGATCGCCGCGTAGATCACCCACGCCACGCCGCCGTTGAGCGCTGCGACGAGCACGGTGGAACGGTCCTGCTGGAGCAGTACGGCGAAGACCAGGCTCAGCACCATCGAGGCCAGGATCTGCGTCACCGGCCGCTCGACGCTGACCAGCGCCCCCTCCGGACTGAGGTTCGCCTCGAACTGCACCCCCACGTACAGGACCGTGAGCACGCCGACGACGATCGCCACGAAGAAGTAGGCGACCTCCAGCAGCCGGGCCGACGCCGTGATGTAGAAGCCCGTCAGACCGTCCTGGACCGCCGCCACCAGCGCCCGCCCCGGGATCAGCGCGAACAGGCCACCGGTGATGACCGCGGAAGGCCTCAGATCGGCGTGCAGGGCGCTCAGCGCCACACCGATCGCCGCGGGCGGCATCGCCGCCACCACGAACTGGTAGAACTCCGGCAGTCCGCGGCCCGCGCACAGCCAGGCCAGCCGGTCGCCCAGCATCGCGCCGACCGCCGCCGCGACGAACACCAGCGCGCCACCGCCCACCAGCACGGAGGCCGAGCCCGCCAGGACGCCCGCGGCGAGGGTCAGGACCCAGCCGGGGTAGGGGTGCCGGTTCCGGCGGATCTCGGCGAGGCGCCGGTAGGCCTCGTCGAGCCTGACCTCGTGGTCGTCGCCGCTGATGTCCGCCACCAGCTGGTACACGGCGGTCAGCCGGGTGTAGTCCGTGCCCCGGCGGCGCACGGTCCGGTTCGCCGTGACCGGGTCGTCGACGAGCGACGGCTGGTAAGTGATCGACAGCAGCGTGAACGTCACCGTCGGCTCGACGTTGTCGAGGCCGTACGCGCTCGTGATGGCGAGCATCGCCGCCTCGACGTCCTCCGCGCCCTCGCCTCCCGCGAGCAGCAGCTCGCCGATGCGCAGCGTCAGATCGAGCACGCGCGGCACCGCCGGCCCCGACTCGTCGTGCCGCTGCACAGGCTCCGGCATCGGCCGCTCGCTGACCGGGATCCGCAGCATCGTGCGCATCCGGTCCTGCCAGGGCACGTCCTTGGACAGCTGGAGCACCGGGAAGCCGTGGGCGGGGGTGTAGGCGGGCGGGGACGCCTTCGCGCGGTACGTCGCCGGGGGTGCGAACGCAGAGCCCTCGGGATCTGCCGGGGCCTCCGTCGTCAGCCCCTCGGGGACGGCGAACTCGGAGGAGGGATGGTCCTCCTCCGGCGGTCCCGGCTGATCGACACCCTCCGGCGGCATGAATGCGCTGCGTGCCTCGTCGGACTGCGGCTTCCGGTCCTCGAGGGGACCTTCCGGCTCCGCCACCACGCTCTACCTGCTCCTCCCGCTCGCGTACCGCGTGTGCGCGCCCAGTATGCGACGGGCGGCGCACCCCTCGTGGGGTGCACCGCCCGGCCCGGTGTACGGGGATTGCGTCAGTGCGCGCCGCCCTGCGCCTCGAGGCGCTTGAAGGAGGCCTCGATCTCGGCCTCGGCCTCGGCGCGGCCGACCCAGTTGGCGCCCTCGACGGACTTGCCGGGCTCCAGGTCCTTGTAGACCTCGAAGAAGTGCTGGATCTCCAGGCGGTCGAACTCCGACACGTGGTGGATGTCCCGAAGGTGCTCCACGCGCGGGTCGGACGCCGGGACGCACAGCAGCTTGTCGTCGCCGCCGGCCTCGTCCGTCATCCGGAACATGCCGATGGCGCGGCACTTGATCAGGCAGCCCGGGAAGGTCGGCTCGTCCAGGATGACCAGGGCGTCGAGCGGGTCGCCGTCCTCGCCCAGGGTGTTCTCGACGAAGCCGTAGTCGGCCGGGTAGCTGGTCGAGGTGAAGAGGCGACGGTCCAGACGGATCCGGCCGGTCTCGTGGTCCACCTCGTACTTGTTCCGCGACCCCTTCGGGATCTCGATGGTGACGTCGAACTCCACGGGTGGCACTCCTCCATGATCAACACATATGTAGGTGACGCGGCTGTCCGCAGTGATTAAGTGTCCCCTACGCAGGTGTGTGATCGCGAAAGGGGCTGGTCAATGGTGCCCGACCGAGGAACGTGGCAGCTCACGGCGGGTGCGGCCGTGGTCGGCCTGGCCTTCGCGGCCGCGGCGGTGACCGCGGCCGGCCCCTGGGACAACGGTCAGCGTAAGGCCGAGCGCGAGCACGCCGCCGCTCTGGGCCGCGCAGGTGGCGCAGATCACCAGGTCGCGGGGCGGGGACGGGGCGCGGCGGAGGCTCCCGGCCCCGCGCCGGCGCCGAGCGCCCCGGGCGTGCTTTCCGCGGCGAGCGCCCCCCAGGCGCCGTCCGCCGCGCCCGCCGCCCTGGCCGGGGTCCTCGGCCCCCTGCTCGACGATCCGGGGCTCGGTCCGCTGCGCACCGCCTCCGTCGTGGACGTCACCACCGGCAGGCAGCTGTACGGGCGGGGCGCGGGCACGGCCATGACCCCGGCCTCCACGATCAAGATCGCCACCGCCGCTGCCGTGCTGTCCGCCACCGGCCCCGCGCACCGCATCCCGACCAAGGTCGTCGCCGCCCCCGACTTCCGTGCGGTCACCCTGGTCGGCGGCGGGGACCCCACGCTCGACACGGCCCGGCTGCGGGCCCTCGCCGACGGGACCGCCAAAGCCCTGCGCGACCGGGGCGTCACCACGGTCCGCCTCTCCTACGACACCTCGCTCTACGAAGGTCCGGTGACCCACCCCATCGGTGCCGGGAACGACAACATCGCCCCCGTCACCGCCCTGATGATCAACGAGGGGCGCCTCGACGACTCGACCGAAGGCAGCGCCCGACGCAGCGCCGACCCGGCCGGCGACGCCGCCCGCGCCTTCGTCGGACTGCTCGGCGAACGCGGTGTGAACACCGCTTCCGGCCCCACCCCGGGCCGGGCCCCCGCCGAGGGACCCGCCCTCGCCGCCACGTACTCCGCGCCGGTCCCGGCGCTCGTGGAGCGGATGCTGACCAACAGCGACAACGACATCGCCGAGGCACTGGCCCGGCAGACCGCGCTCGCCACGCGCCGCCCCGCGAGCTTCGCCGGGGCGGAGGCCGCGGTCACCGACCGGCTCAAGCGGCTGAAGCTGCCCATGACCGGCGCGCGCTTCGCCGACGGCAGCGGACTGAACCGGGCAGACAAGGTCTCGGCCGCACTCCTCACCACGCTGCTGGTCCGGGCCGCCGACCCCGCCCACCCCGAGCTCCGCCCCGTGCTCACGGGCCTGCCGATCGCGGGTTTCACGGGCACCTTGAGCGGCCGCGCGGCCGCCGGGTCCGGCGGTCTCGTGCGCGCCAAGACCGGCACGCTCAGGGGCGTGGACACCCTCGCCGGTACGGCGCTGTCGGCCGACGGCAGACTGCTCGCCTTCGCCTTCCTCGCCGGTGACACGCCGTCCGCGGGCGCCGCCCGTCCCGCCCTCGACCGCCTCGCGGCGGCCCTCCTGCCCTGACGGACCCGCCGCCTCGGGCCGGGCGGCCCGCCGCGCCGGTACCGGGCCCCGGGCCCGCCCCGGGTCGCGGAGGTGCCGACGCCTCACCGTGTTCCGGGGTGACAACGTACGGTTGACGCATGACGAGCATCGGTGGTGCCGAGATGGTCGACTGGAACCTCGCGGTCGCGACCGCGATCCGCCTCGTCCGGCCGGGGCCGGACATCACCCGGGAAGAGGCACGTGCCGTCGTCGCCGAACTGCGCCGGCACGCCAAGGCCTCCGAGGAGCACGTCCGTGCCTTCACCCGCATGATCCCCGACGGCCACGAGCCCGAGGACACCCCGGTCCTCGTCGTCGACCGGCCGGGTTGGGTCAGGGCCAATGTCGCGGGCTTCCGCGAGCTGCTGAGGCCCCTGCTCGACAAGATGCAGGAGCGCCGCGCCGGCACCGCGGGCGGAGCCGTGCTCGGCGCCGTCGGCGGCAAGGTGACCGGTGTCGAGCTGGGCATGCTGCTGTCGTTCCTGGCCTCCCGAGTCCTCGGCCAGTACGAGACCTTCGCCCCGCCCACGCGCGAGCTGCCCGGCGCGCCGGGCAGCGGCGGAAGGCTGCTCCTGGTCGCCCCCAACATCGTCCACGTCGAACGCGAACTCGACGTCGACCCGCACGACTTCCGGCTGTGGGTGAGTCTCCACGAGGAGACCCACCGCACCCAGTTCACCGCCGTGCCCTGGCTGCGCGACCACCTCGAGGGCGAGATCCAGTCATTCCTCGCCGAGACCGACGTGGATCCCATGACCGTGCTGGAGCGGCTTCGCGAGGCCGCCCAGACGCTCGCGGGCGGCCGTCCCGAGGGAGAGGAGGACGAGGGCCGGTCACTGGTCGAGATCGTCCAGAGTCCCGAGCAGCGCGAGATCCTCGGCCGGCTCACCGCCGTGATGTCCCTGCTCGAGGGCCATGCGGACTTCGTCATGGACGGCGTGGGGCCCCAGGTCGTGCCGTCCGTGGGCGAGATCCGCGAGAAGTTCCAGCAGCGCCGCGCCCGGGGCGCCTCCCGCCTCGACCTGGCATTGCGCAAGCTCCTCGGCCTGGACGCCAAGCTGCGCCAGTACCGGGACGGCGAGCGGTTCGTACGGGCCGTCGTCGAGGAGGTCGGAATGGAGGGCTTCAACCGCGTCTGGACCTCGCCGAACACCCTGCCCACCAAGGCGGAGATCGCCGCACCGGCGGACTGGATCGCCAGGGTGCACCGGAGGGCCGAACCCTGACCCCCGCGGTCGGCGGCAGAAGGCTGCCCTCGTAATCACCCGTCCGAGGGACCGTAGGCAATGGGTAGGCGTGCAATGCTCGGGGAACGGCACGGTTCTGTCACCATCGAGACACTCTGAGTGACCGAAACTCCCGGCCCCCACCCTCCTCACGGAGGCACCCCCCGACTTCACGAAGGGCACCGGACATGGGTCCGCATCCTGCGGTCGCGGCGATACGCCTGGCGGTCCGCCGCGTACTCCACGACGTACTCAACGAACTGAACGACATCCCGAGCGCCGCCTCCTCCTGCGGGCGCTCCACGGTCACCCGGGGCCCCGACGGCCGCCCCGTCGTGCTCGTCGCCTGCTCAGGCGGTGCCGACTCCATGGCGCTCGCCTCCGCCCTCGCCTTCGAGGCCCCCAAACTGGCCGTCCGCGCCGGCGCCGTCACCATCGACCACGGTCTGCAGGCCGGCTCCGATCTCCGTGCCGCCGAGGTCGCCGGCCGACTCACCGCCATGGGCCTCGACCCCGTCGAGGCCGTCGCCGTGACCGTCGGACGCGCCGGCGGCCCCGAGGCCGCCGCCCGTGACGCACGCTACGCCGCCCTCGACGAGGCCGCGGAGCGCCACGGCGCCGCCGCCGTGCTCCTCGGGCACACCCGCGACGACCAGGCGGAGACCGTCCTCCTCGGCCTCGCCCGGGGCTCCGGCATCCGCTCGCTCTCCGGGATGGCGGCCGTCTCGGGTGCCCGCCGCCGCTACCGGCGCCCCTTCCTCCAGCTCGACCGCCAGACCGCGCGCAAGGCGTGCCTCGTCCAGCACCTGCCCGTCTGGGACGACCCGATGAACGCCGACCCCGCCTACACCCGCTCCCGGCTGCGCCACGAGGGTCTGCCCGCACTGGAGAAGGCGCTCGGCAAGGGCGTCGTGGAGGCGCTGGCGCGCACCGCCCGGCTCTCCCGCGACGACGCCGACGCCCTGGACACCTGGGCCGCCCAGGCAGACGAGACCGTCCGTGACGACGCCGGACTGCTCGAATGCGCCAAGCTCCATGCGCTGCCCCCTGCCGTCCGCCGCCGGGTCCTCCGGCGCGCCCTGGTGGCAGCCGGTTCACCTGCGGGTTCACTCTTCGCCCGGCACGTCGAGGAGGTCGAGCGGCTCATCGTGGGATGGCGGGGCCAGAAGCCACTGAACCTGCCCGGCCGGGTCGAGGCGCGCCGCCAGGGTGGCAGACTGGTCATTCGGCAGAGCTGAGCCGGCAGCGGGCCGGGCGCCGGGACGCCGAGACAGAAAGCGACGCGGGTGAACGAGAAGGACATGGGCGCCGATCTCAAATCGGTACTCATCACCAAGGAAGAGATCGACGCGAAGCTGGCCGAGCTGGCCGCGAAGATCGATGCGGAGTACGCGGGCAAGGACCTGCTCATCGTCGGAGTCCTCAAGGGCGCCGTGATGGTGATGGCGGACCTGGCGCGTGCGCTGTCCACCCCCGTCACCATGGACTGGATGGCGGTGTCCTCGTACGGCGCGGGCACCCAGTCCTCCGGTGTGGTCCGCATCCTCAAGGATCTGGACACCGACATCAAGGGCAAGCACGTCCTGATCGTCGAGGACATCATCGACTCCGGGCTGACCCTGTCCTGGCTGTTGTCGAACCTCGGCTCCCGCGAGCCGGCCTCGCTGGAGGTCTGCACGCTGCTCCGCAAGCCGGACGCCGCGAAGGTCGCGATCGACGTGAAGTGGATCGGGTTCGACATCCCGAACGAGTTCGTCGTCGGATACGGCCTCGACTACGCCGAGAAGTACCGCAACCTCCCGTTCGTGGGTACCCTCGCGCCCCACGTGTACGGGGGCTGAGGCGCGGACGCGCCCCGGGAACCCCGGCCGCCTTCCCGCCGTTGGAGCATGGGAAGGCGGTCCCGGGTGACAATGCTGGGGTACCGTCCGAAGAACAGTCTTTTACTCAGTCTCACAGCAGCAGTCTCAGAGCAGCACTCACCTACGGGCAGGAGGGACGGGGCGGCACCGCTCCGTATGGATGGACGTGAAGCGATACTTCCGTGGGCCGGTCATGTGGATCGTGCTGGCCGTCCTCGCCGTGGTCGTGCTGATGCAGGTCGTCGGCTCGTCGGGCGGCTACAAGACGGTGGACACCGCGAAGGTTGTCCAGGCGATCACCAAGAACCAGGTCGAACAGGCCAAGCTGACCACCGGCGACGAGCAGATCATCAAGATCGAGCTGAAGGACGGCCAGAAGGTCGACGGCAGCGACAAGGTCCAGGCGAGCTACATCGGCGACCAGGGCGTCGAGCTGGCCACGACCCTGCAGCAGAAGTACGACGCGGGTGAGATCGAGAAGGGCTACACGGTCTCGCCCGAGCGGCAGAGCCCGTTCCTCTCGGTGCTCCTCTCGCTGCTGCCCTTCGTGCTCATCGTGGTCGTCTTCCTGTTCCTGATGAACCAGATGCAGGGCGGCGGCTCCCGGGTCATGAACTTCGGGAAGTCCAAGGCCAAGCTCATCACCAAGGACACGCCGAAGACCACGTTCTCCGACGTGGCCGGATCGGACGAGGCCGTCGAGGAGCTCCACGAGATCAAGGAGTTCCTGCAGGAGCCGGCGAAGTTCCAGGCCGTCGGTGCCAAGATCCCGAAGGGCGTGCTGCTGTACGGCCCGCCCGGGACGGGCAAGACGCTGCTCGCGCGCGCCGTCGCCGGCGAGGCGGGCGTGCCGTTCTACTCGATCTCCGGTTCCGACTTCGTCGAGATGTTCGTCGGTGTCGGTGCCTCCCGTGTCCGCGACCTCTTCGAGCAGGCCAAGGCGAACGCCCCGGCGATCGTGTTCGTCGACGAGATCGACGCGGTGGGTCGCCACCGCGGCGCCGGACTCGGCGGCGGCCACGACGAGCGCGAGCAGACCCTCAACCAGCTCCTCGTCGAGATGGACGGCTTCGACGTGAAGGGCGGCGTCATCCTGATCGCCGCCACCAACCGGCCGGACATCCTCGACCCGGCGCTGCTCCGCCCGGGCCGCTTCGACCGGCAGATCGCCGTCGACCGCCCGGACATGCAGGGCCGTCTGGAGATCCTCAAGGTCCACCAGAAGGGCAAGCCGGTCGCCCCGGACGTCGACCTCTCGGCCGTCGCCCGCCGCACCCCCGGCTTCACCGGTGCCGATCTGTCGAACGTGCTGAACGAGGCCGCCCTGCTGACGGCCCGCAGCGACAAGAAGCTGATCGACAACCACTTCCTGGACGAGGCGATCGACCGCGTCGTCGCGGGCCCGCAGAAGCGGACCCGGATCATGTCCGACAAGGAGAAGAAGATCACCGCGTACCACGAGGGCGGACACGCCCTGGTCGCGGCGGCCTCCCCGAACTCCGACCCGGTCCACAAGATCACGATCCTGTCCCGCGGCCGGGCCCTCGGCTACACGATGGTGCTCCCGGACGAGGACAAGTACTCGACCACGCGCAATGAGATGCTCGACCAGCTGGCGTACATGCTGGGCGGCCGCGCGGCCGAGGAGCTCGTCTTCCACGACCCGACCACGGGCGCGGCGAACGACATCGAGAAGGCCACGGCCACGGCCCGCGCCATGGTCACGCAGTACGGCATGACCGAGCGTCTCGGCGCGATCAAGTTCGGCGGGGACAACTCGGAGCCGTTCCTGGGCCGTGAGATGGCGCACCAGCGCGACTACTCGGAAGAGGTCGCCGCGCTGGTCGACGAGGAGGTCAAGAAGCTCATCGAGGCCGCGCACAACGAGGCCTGGGAGATCCTGGTCGAGAACCGCGACGTCCTCGACAACCTCGTCCTCGCGCTGCTGGAGAAGGAGACCCTCGGCAAGGAGGAGATCGCCGAGATCTTCGCCCCGATCGTGAAGCGCCCGGCCCGTCCGGCGTGGACCGGTTCCTCCCGCCGCACGCCGTCCACCCGTCCGCCGGTGCTGTCGCCGAAGGAGCTCGCCCTCACCAACGGCGCCAACGGGACCTCGGCCCCGACGGTGACGGATGTCACCAAGGCCCCCAAGGAAGCGGTCCAGGAGGAGCGTCCGGACGCCTGACCAGGCGTGATGCATCGGCGATGACCGCCGGACCGGAATGAACGCCGCACTTCCCAGGTTCTAGCCTGGGAAGTGCGGCGTTTTCGCGCCACGGCAGAGCACAGGAACGAGGCACAGATGACCGACCCGGTGACGCTGGACGGCGAGGGCACGATCGGCGAGTTCGACGAGAAGCGCGCCGAGAACGCCGTACGCGAGCTCCTCATCGCAGTCGGAGAGGACCCGGACCGCGAGGGTCTCAAGGAGACCCCGGCGCGGGTGGCACGGGCGTACAAGGAGATATTCGCGGGACTCTGGCAGCAGCCGGAGGACGTGCTCACCACGACCTTCGACCTCGGTCACGACGAGATGGTCCTGGTCAAGGACATCGAGCTGGTGAGCTGCTGCGAGCATCACCTGGTGCCGTTCCGGGGTGTGGCCCATGTCGGCTACATCCCGTCGACCACGGGCAAGATCACGGGCCTCTCCAAGCTCGCCCGCCTCGTCGACGTCTTCGCCCGGCGTCCCCAGGTGCAGGAGCGTCTGACCACGCAGATCGCCGACTCCCTGATGGAGATCCTGGAGCCGCGCGGGGTGATCGTGGTCATCGAGTGCGAGCACATGTGCATGTCGATGCGCGGCATCCGCAAGCCCGGGGCCAAGACGATCACCTCGGCGGTTCGCGGTCAGCTTCGCGACGTCGCCACCCGCAACGAGGCGATGAGCCTGATCATGGCGCGCTGAGCCGTCCACCGCCCGCAGGGCCGCGGGCGGCTCGCCCTCCGCCCCGGCCGGTGCGCACGTATCGCGCGCACCGTACGACCGAAGCACCCCCGGCCTCGCCGGGGGTGCTTCGTCGTCAGCAGGCCGGAGTCAGCGAGCCGGTACCTGGCCGGTGCCGTCGTCCTCGTCCTCCGGGAGTTTGCAGACCCGCTCCAGGAAGAGCCCCGCGGCGATCACCGCGATGCCCGCCAGGACCGCGAAGCCCGCGTAGATCGCCTGGTCGCGCCGGGCCGGGACGTCGAGGGAGCCGAGCAGGAAGACGCCCACGCCGCCGTACACCCCGCTGACGAGTGCCGCCACCAGGGCGCTCGCCTGACCGAAGACGACCGCGCGGGCGGCCATCAGCGGCTCGACGCCCTTCGCCCCGGGCCGGCGCTCCCGCTGGGCCCGCAGCCGGGCGCGCAGCGACAGCGCGGTCGCCAGCAGGATCGCGGCGATCGCCGCCAGGACGATCGGGGCGGCCAGCGGCACGCTCGGCAGCGTGCCCACCGAGTCCCACAGCCGGGCGCCGCCCCACGACAGCACTCCGGCCACCACGAACAGCCCGGCCAGTACCCCAAGCCGTAGTTGCTTCACCGCACGCCCCTGTGTCCTTCGTCTTGGTGCCGGAGACCCTGAAGAGCGTAACGACTACTCGGGCAGGCGGAGTTCCAGGTCCACACGATGAGCGACACCCGTCCGGCCCACACCGGCCAGCAGCTCCGCGATCCCGCCCAGGCCCGGCAGCTGGGCCTCGGGCTCCACGTCGTGCCACGGGGCGAGGACGAAGGCCCTCTCGTGCGCACGCGGGTGCGGAAGGGTGAGGAGCGGATCGTTTGAGACCACGTCCGCGTACGCCACGATGTCGACGTCGATCGTGCGCGGGCCCCAGCGCTCCTCGCGCACCCGGTCGAACGCCTCCTCGATCGCCTGGCCGCGCTCCAGCAGGGAGCTGGGCGGCAGCGTCGTCTTCACGAGCACCACCGCGTTGAAGTACGACGGCTGTGTGCCCGGCTCGACGCCCCACGGCTCCGTCTCGTACACGGGGGAGACCGCCTTGACCCGGATGCCGGGGGTGTCCTCCAGCAGATCGATGGCGCCCTGGATCGTCTCCAGCCGGTTGCCGAGGTTGGAGCCGAGCGCGATCACCGCCCGTTTGGGGTTGGACAGGGTGATGTCGGCCGCGTCGACCTGCTCGACGACGGCGGTGGGCACGGGCTGCACGGTGGGGTCGCTCATGCACGGCTCCGGGTGATCGTGATGGTGACATCGTCGAACGGGACGGTGATCGGGGCGTCCGGCTTGTGCACGACGACCTCGACCTCCTGGACGCCGGCGTGCTCGAGGCACCGCTGGGCGATGCGCTCGGCCAGCGTCTCGATCAGGTCCACCGGCTCCCCCTGGACGACGCCGACGACCTCCTCCGCCACCACTCCGTAGTGGACGGTCTTCGCCAGGTCGTCGTCGGCCGCCGCGGGACGGGTGTCGAGGCCGAGCACCAGGTCCACGACGAAGGTCTGGCCCTCCTCGCGCTCCCGGGGGAAGACGCCGTGGTGCCCGCGGGCCCTCAGGCCGCGCAGCGCGACACGATCCACGCGAATCACTCCTGCTGTCGTAGTCCGGCGCGCACGCGGCCGCGTGCGGGCGGCAGCAGTGCACGGATTCGAATCTACCTGCGGGCTCGGACACGACCTGCCCACGGGGGCCGTGGACGGAACCGTCACCGGCTGGTGGCGGCGCCTACCCCGCAGCCGCGGAAACGAACCTCCCACGAGCGGGTTTACCCACTCACGGGGTGGATTCGCCGTCCTCCTCGTCGTCCGATTCCGCCAGAACGGGCGAACCGTGATGTGACCAGATTCTCCACCCGTAGGGTGTGCGGCGGAACACATTGGTGGCCACGACCAGCTGCCCGACGAGGGGGCCGAGCTCGCCGGCCTCCTCCGCCGGGCCGCCGCTGAGGATGTTCTCGGTGCAGGTGACGACGGCGGTGTCGCCGGACACGCTCACCCGCACGTCGGTGAGGAAGAACTGGATGTACTCGGTGTTCGCCATGATCAGGGCGTACGAGCGCAGCACCTCGCCGCGCCCCGAGAGGACCGGCCAGCCCGGGTGCACGCAGGAGATGGCGTCGGCCTCCCCGCCGTCCAGCCAGAGGCCGGAGATCTCCTCGAAGTCGCCCCGTTCCATGGCCTCGTAGAAGGCGGTGTTCGCCGCTTCCACGTTCTCGACGTCGGTACGCGGGGTCACCGGGCTCCCTCGACCGCCCGCGCGACCCGCACGGCGTCCGCCGTGGCCCGCACCTCGTGGACCCGGACCGCCCAGGCGCCGTCGTGGGCGGCGATCGCGGAGACCGCGGCGGTGGCGGCGTCCCGCTC
Organism: Streptomyces sp. WMMC940; assembly: GCF_027460265.1. Taxonomy (NCBI): domain Bacteria; kingdom Bacillati; phylum Actinomycetota; class Actinomycetes; order Kitasatosporales; family Streptomycetaceae; genus Streptomyces; species Streptomyces sp. WMMC940. The sequence continues at coordinate 3,245,489 of NZ_JAPZBC010000001.1, read as the reverse complement.
GCGTGCGGGCGGCGGGGTCGCGGCGCCGTCGGCCAGCACGTGGCCGAGGAACCGCTTGCGGGAGGCCGCGACGAGCAGCGGCCTGCCCAGGGCGCGCAGCTCGGGGAGGTGCGCGACGAGCGCGAGGTCGTGCGCGGCCTGCTTGGCGAAGCCGAGGCCCGGGTCGACGATGATCCGTTCGGCGGCGACTCCGCGCGAGACCACGGCGTCGATCCGCTCGCGCAGTTCCGCGGCGACCTCGGCGACGACGTCCCCGTACACGGCCCGGTTGTTCATGTCCTCGCTGAAGCCGCGCCAGTGCATGACCACGAAGGGCACCTCCGCGGCGGCGACGGCCGGGATCATCTGCGGGTCGGCGAGCCCCCCGGAGACGTCGTTCACGAGGACGGCGCCGGCCGCGACCGCCTGGGCGGCCACCGAGGCGCGCATGGTGTCGACGGAGACGGTGACGCCCTCACCGGCCAGGCCCCGGACCACGGGGAGCACCCGCCGCAGCTCCTCCTCCTCGTCGACGCGGGAGGCGCCGGGGCGGGTGGACTCACCGCCGACGTCCACCAGGTCGGCGCCCTCCGCGACGAGGTCGAGGCCGTGCTTGACGGCGGCCGTGGTGTCGAACCAGCGGCCCCCGTCGGAGAAGGAGTCGGGGGTCACGTTGACGACCCCCATGACCGCACAGCGGTCCCACTCCGGCAGGTCCGTGACCGTGCCCCGTCCGCGCAACGTACTCATACGACCAGCCTAGTGCCGCCCCGGGCGGGGTTGGCCCGTCGAGGAGCGGCGTCCGGTGGGTGGGGCCTCCCCCCGGCCCTTTCGGGTCGAGCGGAAGTCTCGCCGGGCGCCTGATCGGCCTCGTGGTGGGCCTGTTCGGTCGAGTCGGCAACGCGGCGAGTCGCCGTGCCGGGCCCGGACCCGGTGGCCGTGCCGTGCCCGATGCGGCTCCGGGCCCGGAAGCGGTCCGTCCGTGCCGCCGCCCCCGCGGCACGGCCCCGCTACGCCGCGCGTACCTCGTGCTCGCCGGTGGCGGCCGGGCGGATGTGGGCGCAGGGGCGGGGTGAGCGGGCCGTCCGGCGGCGGAACGGGCGCGGCACGGCCAGGGTCACGAAGCCCTCCGCCTGCATGGCGGCGAATCCGATCCGGGGCAGGTCGCGGTTCTTGCGGAAGACCACGAAGCGGGGCTCCCAGCGCGGCCGGAACTTGGCGTTGAACTTGTACAGCGACTCGATCTGGAACCAGCGGGAGAGGAAGACCAGCAGTCCCCGCCAGACCCGCAGGACCGGACCCGCGCCCAGCTGCTCACCACGGGCGAGCGCCGAGCGGAACATCGCGAAGTTCAGCGAGACCCGGGCGATGCCGAGCCTGGGGGAGGCCTGCAGGGCGGCGACGATGAGCAGTTCGTTCATGCCGGGATCGGCCGACCGGTCGCGGCGCATCAGGTCCAGGGACATGCCGTCGGCCCCCCACGGAACGAAGTGGAGTACGGCCTTCAGGTCGCCGTACGGCCCCGGCTCGCCGTCGTCGGCCTTGTGCGCGGTGGCGATCACGCTGTCGCCGTCCGAGGCGTCGCCGATCCGGCCGAGGGCCATGGAGAAGCCGCGCTCGGTGTCGGTGCCGCGCCAGTCGTCCGCGGCCCGGCGTATCCGCTCCAGCTCGCCGTCGGAGAGGTCACGCACGCGGCGGACGCGGGTCTCGTAGCCGTTGCGCTCGATGCGCTTCACCATCTGGCGCACGTTCCGCATGGCGCGCCCGGTGAGTGAGAAATCCGGGACGTCCACCACCGCCTCGTCGCCGAGCTCCAGGGCGTCGAGGCCGGTCTCGCGGGTCCACACCTGGCCGCCGGTCTCGGAGCACCCCATGACGGCCGGGGTCCAGGAGTGGGCCTTGGCCTCGTCCATGAAGCGCTCGATGGCGCCCGGCCATGCCTCGACGTCGCCGATCGGGTCGCCGCTGGCGAGCATGACGCCGGAGACGACGCGGTAGGTGACGGCCGCCTTGCCGCTGGGGGAGAAGACGACGCCCTTGTCGCGGCGGAGCGCGAAGTGGCCCAGGGAGTCGCGGCCGCCGTGCTTCTCCAGCAGCTCGCGGAGCCTGGTCTCGTCGTCCGTCGTGAGGGTGGCGGCCGGGTGCTCGGGGCGGAAGGCCAGGTAGATCGTGGTCACGGCGGTGATCAGGCCGAGCGCGCCGAGCGAGTAGCCGACGGTCCAGTCGACGCCGTTCTCGTACCCGACCGGCCCTTCGAAGCCGAACAGCCCGAGCAGGACGTGCTCGAGACGGTCGGCGAGGCTGGGGCTGCCGATGACCCTGCCCGGGTGGGCGCTGACGACGGCCAGACCGAGACCGATCGACCCGGCGCCCATCAGGACGAAGTTGGCGAGCGCCTTCCACCGACTGCGCGGGTCGGGCAGGGCGGCGAACTCGCCCCGGTGGCGCAGCAGCAGGGCCAGCAGTGCCAGCGACAGCAGGACGCCGATGATCGAGTGGCGGTAGACGAACTGTGCGGCGGCGCCGGCGGGCAGCAGGATCACCGCGGCCCGCCAGGCGCGCCGCTTGTGCCGCTTGAGCCCGTGCGCGAGGAGCAGCAGCAGGACGCCGGCGCTGAGCGACAGCGCTGCGGCGAACGGGCCGAGGGCTCCGGGGAGTACCTCGGCGAGGGCGTGCATCCGGCTGTGCCGGAAGCGCGGGAACACCCCGGCGGCGATGTCGATCAGGCCGATGAAGGTGCAGGCCGTGCCGACCAGCGCAGGAACGGATTCGGCGCGCGGGCCGCGGAGGATCCGGCGTACGCGTTCCGGAACCAAGCCCGACTTATCCCCATCTATGGTGACAGACATCGCTTCCTGAGGCTCTCGAGAGAGATCGTGGAGTCCGCGGCCGCAGAACGTTCGGCCCGGACGATTTGCGCTCTCTAGGACGGCACTTCCGGGCGGCGGGTTCATTGAATCTCAGGAAATTCTCACGGAAGAAGCTCGAACGCCTCATGGGTCTCACCAGTAACAAGGTTCTGGCGCTGGCCGTTCTGGCCGCCGCGGCTCTCTTCGCGGCGACGATCTGGCTGTGGCCACGGCTCTCCCGACGAGGCTGGCGCGCGGTCCTCGGCCGGGTGGGGCTGCTGCTGGCGACGCAGTTCGCCCTCTTCGCCGCGGTGGGCCTGGCCGCGAACAAGTCCTTCCTCTTCTACGGCTCCTGGGCCGATCTCCTCGGCCAGGAGCAGGAGATGGGCGTGGTCGTGGACCACTCGGCGAGCAGCAGGACGGTCAAGGTGGTCGGCAAGCAGAAGCTGGACGTCCCGGGGAGCTCGCGGCCGGAGACGGGCGGTCAGATCCAGAAGGTCGTGATCGTGGGCGAGAGGTCGGGGATCGACAGCCCGGCGTACGTGTACCTGCCGCCCGAGTACTTCCAGCCCGCCCATGCGAAGAGGACCTTTCCCGTGAGCGTCGTGCTGACCGGCTACCCGGGCACCGCGGAGAACCTGCTCAAGGGCCTCAAGTACCCGAGAACGGCGTTCATGCAGGCCCGCGAGGGGCGCATGCAGCCGATGATCCTGGTGATGCTCCGGCCGACGGTGGCGCCGCCCAGGGACACCGAGTGCGTCGACGTCCCGGACGGGCCGCAGACGGAGACGTTCTTCGCGAAGGACCTGCCGGCCGCCGTGTCGGAGACCTACCGGGTCGGTGCCAACCCTCGTAGCTGGGGCATCATGGGCAATTCGACGGGTGGCTACTGCGCGCTGAAGATAGCGCTCCACCACCCCGAGCGGTTCGCGGCCGGAGCGGGACTCTCCGCGTACTACAAGGCCGCGGAGGACCCGACGACCGGCGACCTCTTCCACGGGAACCAGCACGAGCGCAAGCGCGCGAACCTGTTGTGGAGCCTGGACCACCGGTCGCGGGGCGCCTCCTCGTTCCTGGTGACCACGTCCGAGCAGGGCGAGGGGAACCTCGAGGGGACGCGGGACTTCATCGGGAAGGTGAGGGCGCCCGCCCGCGTCTCGTCGATCACGCTGGACAGCGGCGGGCACAACTTCAACACCTGGCGCCGTGAGATCCCGCCGGCGCTGGTGTGGATGAGCGGCCGGCTCAGCGCGGCGTGACGCCCGGCTCCCGCGCCTGAGCCCGGCCTCCGGGCCGGTTCAGCCGGACGGCACCCTGTCGATGTCCACCGCGGTACGCGGTACGTCCTGGGCGTCCGCGTCGATGGAGCGGCGCAGGGCCTCGTGCAGGCGCCCCGGGGTCAGCACCCCGAGGAAACGCCCCTTCTCCTCCTCGTCGACGACCGCGATCCACCCCGCGTCGTGCTGCAGCATCGTGGAGAACGCCTGCTTCAGGGAGGCGCCGACGGGCAGCCACGCGTCCATGCGGCGGGCGTGCTCCCGCACGGTGCCCGTGCCGCCGGCGTGCTCGGCGGAGATCCAGCCGTGCAGATCGCCGCCGGGGTCCAGGACGACGGCCCAGGGCGCGTCCAGTGTGCGGGGCAGTGGGTCGTCGAGACGGACCACGGGCGGCTGCTCGAGGTCGCCCTCCTCGACGGGGGTGACGGACAGCCGCTTGAGGCCCCGGTCGGTACCGACGAAATCCGCCACGTACGGGGTCGCCGGTGCCCCCAGCACGGCGGCCGGGGCGCCGAACTGCTCGATCCGGCCCTGGCCGTAGACGGCGATGCGGTCACCGAGCCGGACGGCCTCCTCGATGTCGTGGGTGACGAAGAGCACCGTCTTGCGGACCCTGGCCTGCAGCTTGAGGAACTCGCTCTGCAGACGCTCCCGCACGACCGGGTCGACGGCGCCGAACGGCTCGTCCATCAGCAGTACCGGCGGATCGGCCGCCAGGGCCCGGGCCACGCCCACGCGCTGGCGCTGGCCGCCCGAGAGCTGTTCGGGGTAGCGGTCGCCGTACACGCGGGGGTCGAGGCCGACGAGATCGAGGAGTTCGGCGGCGCGCTCACGGCCCCTCGCGCGCTTCCAGCCGAGGAGGCGGGGTACGGTCGCGGTGTTCTCCAGGACCGTCTTGTGCGGGAAGAGGCCCACCTGCTGGATGACATAGCCGATCCGGCGCCGCAGTTGGACGGGATCGACGATGGATATGTCCTCTCCGTCCATGAATATCCGGCCCTCCGTCGGCTCGATGAGGCGGTTGACCATCTTCATGGTGGTCGTCTTGCCGCAGCCGGACGGTCCCACGAGCGTGACCAGTTCACCCGCGGCGACCTCGAAGGAGAGGTCGTCCACCGCGGTGGTGCCGTCCGGGTAGCGCTTGGTCACGTGCTCGAATCGGATCATGGTTCCCCATTGTGACGGGTGGCGGCGGGCCTTGTGTGAAGACGGTGTCGCCGGAACGCGAAGCTCCTCGGCGATTGTCGGTGGCGGGGGTTAGGGTCGGTTCTCGTTCGGCAACCGGTCGAACAGGCCGGAGGCGAGGACGGGGGTGGCGCCGTGGCGGGCCGAGGCTGCCTGGTCACGAACGACTGGATCTGCGGTGAGTACCTGCGCTCCCGCAGCCAGGAGTTGATCGACGCAACGGTGCAGCACATCGGGATCACGGCCGCCTCGGTCGCGATCGGACTCGTCGTCTCCTTTCCGCTGGCGCTTCTCGCACGCAGCCGGCCCCGGTTCGCCGGCCCCGTCCTCGGGCTGACGACCGTTCTCTACACGATCCCGTCGCTGGCCATGTTCTCCCTGCTGCTGCCCTTCTTCGGGCTCTCGGCGGCCCTGGTGGTCACGGGCCTGGTGCTGTACTCGCTGACGATCCTGGTGCGGAACACGGTGGCGGGGCTGGAGGCGGTTCCCGCGGAGGCCCGTGAGGCCGCCCGGGGCATGGGCTACGGCCAGGCCCGGCTGCTCTGGGAGGTCGAACTCCCGCTCGCCCTGCCCGCGCTGATGGCGGGCCTGCGGATCGCGACGGTCTCGACGGTCGCTCTCACCACCGTCGGCTCGATCGTCGGCCGCGGCGGCCTCGGCAATCTCATCGAGGACGCGCTGCCCAGCTTCTTCAAGGCGCAGGTGCTGACCGCCTCCGTGCTCTGCGTGCTTCTCGCGGTCGCCGCGGACCTGCTGCTGCTCGGCGTGCAGAGGCTGCTCACGCCCTGGGCCCGAATACGTGCCGCCGGGACCCGGGGGGCCCACTGATGGACGTACTGGCCAGGACCTGGACATGGCTCGGCACCGGCGCCAACTGGGCGGGGGAGGGGGGAGCCTGGCACCGGCTGGGCGAGCATCTGTACGTCAGCGGCGTCGCCATGGCCCTGGCCTGTGCCGTCGCTCTGCCCATCGCGCTGTATCTGGGACATGTCGGACGTGGCGGCGCGCTGGCCGTGAACCTGTCGAACGCCGGTCGGGCCGTGCCCGTCTTCGCGGTGCTCGCGCTGTTCATGGTCACACCGCTGCGCAGCGCCGGATACCTCCCGACGATCGTCGCCCTGGTGCTGTTCGCCGTGCCGCCCCTGCTCACCAACGCCTATGTGGGCATGCGGGAGGTCGACCGGGCGGTCGTCGAGGCCGCGCGAGGCATGGGCATGTCGGGCGGGCAGCTCTTCGTCCGGGTCGAGCTGCCCCTCGCGTATCCGATGGTCATGACGGGGCTGCGGTCCGCGGCGGTCCAGATCGTCGCCACCGCGACGATCGCGGCGATGGTCGGGCAGGGCGGCCTCGGACGCATCATCACGGCCGGTTTCAACACGTACGACACTCCGCAGGTGGTAGCGGGCGCCCTGCTCGTGGCCGTGCTCGCCCTCCTCGTGGAGGCCGTGCTGGTGGCGGTGGACCGTTTGTTCAGTCCGCTCCGGAAGACCGTGTGACGACTCACTCCCTTGGATGGTGAACCTCATGAGCAAGACCTCGCGCCTCGCGGGAGCGGTACTGGGCACCGTGGCCCTGTTGGGCTCGCTGGCCGCTTGCGGCGGTGACAGCCTGGAGCAGGAGAAGGGCGGCTCCGGAGCCTCGGACGGCGCGGCCGGCGGCAAGGGCGCCCTCGTCGTGGGGGCGGCGGCCTTCACCGAGTCCAAGGTGCTCGCCGAGCTCTACGCCCAGGTGCTGCGCGACGCCGGATACGACGCCTCCGTCACCACGGTGAAGAACCGCGAGCTGTACGAACCGTCCCTGGAGAAGGGGGAGATCGACGTCGTACCGGAATACGCGGCCACGATCGCCGAATTCCTCAACGCCAAGGCGAACGGCCCGAAGGCGCCCGAGGAGAAGCCCGTCGCGTCGAGCGACGTCGCCGCGACCGTGGCCGCTCTGGAGAAGCTCGCGACCCCTCGCGGGTTGAAGGTGCTGCCCGCCGGCGACGCGGTCGACCAGAACGCGTTCGCGGTGAGCAGGGAATTCGCCGAGAAGAACGAACTCAAGTCCCTTTCCGATCTCGGCAGGTCGAAGATCAAGGTCAGGATCGCGGCCGGCGACGAGTGCGAGGTGCGCCCGTTCTGCGCGCCGGGTCTGAAGAAGACGTACGGCATCGACGTGGCGGGCGTGGACCCGAAGGGCGTCGGCACCCCGCAGGCCAAGCAGGCGGTCAAGGACGGTGAGGACCAGCTGGTCCTCACCACCACGACCGACGCCACGCTGGAGAGCTTCGGGCTGGTGCTGCTGGAGGACGACAAGAAGCTCCAGAACGCAGACAACGTGCTGCCCGTCGTCAACGCGAAGGACGCCGGATCGCAGGAGATAGCCGACGCGCTCGGCAAGCTCACCCGCGCGCTGACGACCGAGGACCTGGTCGAGCTGAACCGGAAGGTGGACGCCGAGCGGGCCAAGCCGCAGGACGTGGCGAAGGAGTATCTGACGTCCAAGGGCCTGCTCTAGCCGGTCGCGGGCGGGCGCCCGAAGGCGCGGAGCGAGCCGGAACGGGGCGTGGGAGAAGAGGGAAGGCGCGGCACATCGAAAGCGATGTGTTCCTGATGCGAAGAGATTGCCGGGCTGACCCCCCAATCGTCACCTACGCACGGTAAATTTCAGGCCATGCCACGTGGACGCCACCGCCATTCCCCACCTCTGCACAGGCTCCTGCCGCCCTCGGCGGTCGCCGGAGCTTCGGTCCTTTGTGCTTTGGGCGCCTGGCTGCTCTCCGATCCGGTCCTGCTCCGCACCCTGGTCGCGGCGGCCGCCGCCACGGCGGTCACCGGCGCGGTCCTCATGCGCAGTTGGGACCGGTACGCGGGCCGCCGCGTCGCCGAACTCACCCGTCTCCGCGCCAGCGACGCGTGGAAGACGGAGGAGCGCGTCGCCGAGCTGGAAGCCGATCTCGACGAGTCCCGCGAGCTGCGGACCAGGCTTGACGCCAAGCTGCGCGCCAAACGGGTCGAGCTGGCCGGACTGCGCAACGAGCACGCAGCCCTGCTCCGCCGGTACGCGAACGCGGAGACCGAGCGCGCCAGCGCGCTCGAGGGCCGCAGGCAGCTCGCGATCGAGGCGGGCTCGCCCAAGGAGCTTCCCGCGGCGGGCTCCACGCCGACGCCGTCCGCGTATCTGCGTGCGGCCAAGGCACTGGAGGACCTGCCGCGCCGGGCCGCCGAGCAACAGGCCAAGCGCACCGTCGAGGAGGCCCGCAAGCGCGACATCGCCGAGCGCGCCCGAGAGGCGGACGAGCCGCAGGGGAAGCACGCGGCGGCCGCCGGGGGAGCACAGCACGCCCGCCCGTCGTCCGCCGTCCCCGCCACGCGTGTGCCGGTCGCCGCGGCGATAGTCCCCTACTCCGGGCAACGCCGGCCCGCGCGCCCGCAGGGCGGATTCGACTTCTTCGGCACCCAGGGGGCGAAGGCCCCGGAGAACGGCGAACAGGGCGCGGAAGCCGCCGGGTCCACCGGACCGGCCGTGACCGCGGGGGGCGGCAGCCGGAAGAAGAAGCCGGTCGCGGCCCTCGAACCCGCTCAGCTCGCCTCCGTCCAGGACGAGGATCTCGCCGATGTGGTGGGCGAGGAGGCCCTGGCCCAGAGCAGGCGCACCGACGAGCGCGCCGTGGGTGAGGTCATCGATCTGACCGCGCACGACGAGACGGAGCAGCTCGACGTCGCGCAGCTGCGCACCGCGATCTCCTGATCCGGCGCGGCGGCGCCGCCGCGCGGCCCCGACTGCCGAAACGCCGGGCGGCGTGAGCCGCCCGGCGTTCGTGGTGTCAGGGGGTCCGACGGACCGCCCGCCGTCCGCAACCGGATGCCGCGCCGCCGCCGCGTCCCGGATGCCGCCGACGTTCGCGCGGCGACCGGTCGCGCCGGTCTCGCCCCGGCATCGGCCCGCGCCGTGGGGCTCCCCGCCGTACCGCTCCGTGCCGCCGGTCTCGGCGGTGGACCGCTCCGGGCCGTCCCGTCCGTATGCCGTGCGCGCGGACCTCGTCGGGCTCGCCCGGCCCGGCCCCTGCCCCGCCTACTTGTCGATGTCCCCCACCACGAAGAACATCGATCCCAGGATCGCGACCATGTCCGCGACCAGGGTGCCGGGCAGCAGCTCGGTGAGCGCCTGGATGTTGTTGTACGACGCCGAGCGGAGCTTGAGGCGGTACGGGGTCTTCTCCCCCTTGGAGACCAGGTAGTAGCCGTTGATGCCGAGCGGGTTCTCGGTCCAGGCGTACGTGTGGCCCTCGGGCGCCTTGAGCACCTTCGGCAGCCGCTGGTTGACCGGCCCAGGCGGCAGCTCCGCGAGCCGGTCCAGGCAGGCGTCCGCCAAGTCCAGCGAGTTGTGCGCCTGCCACAGCAGGCACTCGAAACGGGCCAGACAGTCGCCCTCGGTGCGGGTGACCACCTTCAGCGTCTCCCGGAGTTCGCCGTAGGCCAGGTACGGCTCGTCGCGGCGAAGATCGAAGTCGACGCCGGAGGCACGGGCGATGGGGCCGGAGACGCCGTACGCGTGTGCCGTCCGCCCGGTCATCACGCCGACCCCCCGGGTGCGGCCCCGGAAGATCTCGTTACCGAGCACGAGCCGGTCGTAGACGTCCATCCGCGAACGGACCTCGGCGATCGCGCTCCTCGCCCGGCCGGTCCAGCCCGCGGGCAGGTCCTCCTTGAGTCCGCCGACGCGGTTGAACATGTAGTGCATCCGGCCGCCGGAGATCTCCTCCATGACGTGCTGGAGGTCCTCCCGCTCGCGGAAGGCGTGGAAGATCGCGGTGATTCCACCGAGTTCGAGCGGATACGACCCCAGGAACATGAGGTGGTTGAGCACCCGGTTCAGCTCCGCGAGGAGCGTGCGCAGCCATACGGCGCGCTCCGGGACCTCCATGCCGAGCATGCGCTCGACGGCCATCACGACGCCCAGCTCGTTCGAGAACGCCGACAGCCAGTCGTGGCGGTTGGCCAGCATGACGATCTGCCGGTAGTCACGCGCCTCGAAGAGCTTCTCCGCACCCCGGTGCATGTAGCCGATCACCGGCTCCGCCCGCTCGATGCGCTCGCCGTCCAGCACGAGACGGAGGCGCAGCACACCGTGCGTCGAGGGATGCTGCGGTCCGATGTTCAGCACCATGTCGGTGCTCTCCGCCGCGCCGCCGATGCCGATCGTCGTCTCCGTCATGGGCGACAGTATCCCTCGCGTGGGCGAGTGGTACGGAGCCCCGCCCGCGAACCGGACGGGTGTGCGGCGGGACCACCGGCCCGGGTCCCGGTCCGGCCACCGGCACGCGCCCGGTCCGAGCGGTACGCGCCCGCTCTCCGATCCGTCGGCGCGAGAGGCCGCACCCACCGGGCCTGTGCGGGCGTTCGAACCGCCCGGGGCAGGGAGCCGGGGCACGGCCGCCCGTCCGGGTCCGGACCTCGACGGATCCGTGTCGGGAGCGCGTGAGTCCGTCGTCGTGCTCCGCGGCCCCGCCGCCCCACGCGTGCGCGCCCGCCACGGCCCCGCCGGCCCGCCCCGCTCGCCGTGTGCCTGCCCGTGCGTGCGGTGATCCCCCCCGGAAGCGGGAGCCGGTTCGGTGTGAGAGCCGGACAGGTCGGGACGGTACCGGTGCCGTGCGCGGCGACCCGCGGTTCGCGCAGGGTCCGTCGCCGTACGCGCGGACTCCTGCGACGGTGCCCGGCCCCGATCGCCGGAAGAGCCGTGGTGGTACGCGCGGACCCGTGCCGTCGGTGCCTCAGCCGGCCGGGACGGGCTGGAGGAGCCAGGTGAAGTCGCCGAGGCCGCCCCGGGCGGTGAGTTCGGCGGCCTCTCCCGCGGAGGCCAGGGCGCGGACGTAGGCCGCGGGATCGGACGAGGCCAGCGCGAGCGGCGGCCGGGCGCCGGAGACGCCGAGACGGCGCAGGGCCTCGCGCTGGCTCACCAGCTCGGCCCCGGGACCGGCGCAGGCGTCGAGGGCCACGTGCGCTGTGATGTCACAGCCGCCGTCCGGAACGGGACGCACCTCCCGCCCGCCGCTGAACCCGGTCAGCGTCCCGAAGGGCGGACGGTCCCCCGCGTGGTGGGCGTAGTCCACGGCGACCGCGAGTCCCGCGTCCAGCCCCGCGACCGCCGCAGCCCATGTCTCGTCGCGCGGCCGCCCGATCTCGGCCCGCGTGCCCGGGTCGGCGGTGGGCCACCAGCGGTCCAGCCAGGCCGCGTCGGCCCCGGCGACCGGATCCCCGAGGCGTTCCTCGCCGTCAGCCCTGACCAGCACGTAACGGCGGACGCCCGCCTCGTCGGCCTCGGCGACGTCCACCGGGACGTTGTCCAGCCATTCGTTCGCGAACAGCAGCCCGGAGATCCCGGCCGGCGGCCGCTCGTCCCACTCGATCCGAGGGTCGAGCCCCGCCGGCCGGGCGGCCCGCTCGACGGCGTGGGCGCGCACCGGAAAGCCGTCCGGCAGTGCCGCCAGCACCCCGGTCAGCAGTTCCCCGCGCCCCGCGCCTACGTCGACCAGCGCGACCTCCGCGACCCGGGCCGGCAGGCCCTCAGCAGTCTCCCTCAGCAGCCGCGCCACCGCGGCGGCGTACAGGGGGGACGCGTGCACGGAGGTGCGGAAGTGCCCGGCGGGTCCCTCCGGTCTCCGGTAGAAGCCCCGCGGACCGTACAGCGCGCGTTCCGTGGCCTCCCGCCAGGGGACCCATTCCGCGCCGCCGGCGTCCTCCGCCTCGTTCGTCGCCTGGTACGTCACGCGCCCCAGTCTCCACCTCGGGGAGCGCCCCCCGTTCTCCACCTTGGGGAGTAGGCTTCCGCGGACCGGATCGACCCTCCGGTTGACCCGGGCACCTTTCGTACCTGCCTACGCTGGGTTACGTGCAGCGCCTCTACGATTTTCTCCGCAGGCACCCGACGGGCGTCGACAGCTTCTGGGCTGTGATGCTCTTCGGGTTCTCCATGCTGTGGGTCGTCCAGGAGCACGTCGGGTTCGAACCGCGCATCGCACCCGTCCTCGTCGTGCTCCTCCTCTGCCTGGCCGTCGCGCTGCGCCGCCGTATGCCGGAGAAGATGCTGCTGTTGGTCGCCGGGATCGGCGTCGCGCAGCTGGCGCTGGACGTCGGGCCGAACCCGGCGGACTTCGCGATGCTCGTGCTCATCTACACCGTCGCCGCGCACGACGGACCGCGCTGGGCCTCCCACCTCGCGCTCGCCGGCGGTCTGTGCGCCGCGACGCTCGCCCAGATCCGTTGGCCCGAGCCGAGTATGAGCGCGGGTGCGAAGATCTTCTTCACGGTCGTCATGACCGTTCCGTTCGCCCTCGCCTGGGTACTCGGCGACTCCCTGCGCACCCGCCGCGCCTACTTCGCCCAGCTGGAGGAGCGTGCCCGCCGGCTGGAGAAGGAGCGCGAGGCCCAGTCGAAGGTGGCCGTCGCCGCCGAGCGCGCCCGGATCGCGCGCGAGCTCCACGACGTCGTCGCACACAACGTCTCGGTGATGGTCGTCCAGGCCGACGGCGCCGCCTATGTGCTGGACGCCGCGCCCGACCAGGCCCGGCAGGCCCTGGAGACGATCTCCTCCACGGGCCGTCAGGCGCTCGCCGAGATGCGCAGGCTGCTGGGCGTCCTGCGCACCGGTGACGCACCGGAGAGCGGTGAGTACGTACCGCAGCCGGACGTCGAGCAGATCAAGGAGCTGGTGGAGCAGGTCCGCGGCTCGGGCCTGACCGTCGACTTCCGGATCGAGGGCACCCCGCGGCCACTCCCGAGCGGGGTGGAGCTCACCGCGTACAGGATCGTCCAGGAAGCCCTCACCAACACGCGCAAGCACGGCGGACCGGACGCCGGGGCGAGCGTCCGGCTGGTCTACTTCGACGACGGCCTCGGACTCCTCGTCGAGGACGACGGCCGGGGCGCGGCCCACGAGCTGTACGAGGACGGCGGCGCGGACGGCAAGGGCCACGGCCTCATCGGCATGCGGGAGCGTGTCGGCATGGTCGGCGGCACGCTCGACGCCGGTCCGCGGCCGGGCGGCGGATTCCGGATCAGCGTGCTGCTCCCCCTCAAATCCGCCCACTAGCCTGCCGTCACCGCCCCGTCGGCCCACCCGCCCGTCCCACCGAGCCCCCGCATCCGTCCCGGCCCCGGCCCACAAGACAAGGACCCCGCCCATGCCCATCCGCGTGATGCTCGTCGACGACCAGGTGCTGCTGCGCACCGGCTTTCGGATGGTGCTCGCCGCCCAGCCCGACATGGAGGTCGTCGCGGAGGCCGGCGACGGGGCCGAGGCCATCGAGATCCTCCGCTCCACTGCGGTCGACGTGGTGCTGATGGACGTCCGCATGCCCCGGCTGGACGGGGTGGAGGCGACCGGCAGGATCTGCGCCCAGTCCGACCCGCCGAAGGTGCTGATCCTGACCACCTTCGACCTCGACGAGTACGCGTTCTCCGGACTCAAGGCGGGAGCCAGCGGCTTCATGCTGAAGGACGTGCCGCCGGCCGAACTGCTCGGTGCCATCCGTTCCGTGCACAGCGGCGACGCGGTGGTCGCCCCGTCCACGACGCGCCGGCTGCTCGACCGCTTCTCGCCGATGCTGCCCTCCCACGGGAAGGAGCCGGAGCAGAAGGAGCTGGGGCGGCTCACCGAGCGCGAGCGCGAGGTGATGATGCTCGTCGCCCAGGGGCTGTCGAACGGCGAGATCGCCGCCCGACTGGTGCTGTCCGAGGCCACGGTGAAGACCCATGTGGGCCGCATCCTCACCAAGCTCGGGCTGCGCGACCGGGTGCAGGTCGTGGTGCTCGCGTACGAGAGCGGCCTGGTGCGCGCGGGCGGCGGCACCGCGTCCTGACCGGCGTGCTCCCGTGGATCGGTCCTCGGCGGTCCATTGCGCCGCGGAACGCCTGACGGGCGCTGCCTGAACGGCATGGACACGATGCCTCCGCCGAGGTGACGGCGGAGGGGAGGGGGAGGACGGGTGCCGCCCGTCAGCCGCGCTCCCGTCCGCCGCCGGCCCGTACCCGCGCCATGAAGTCCGCGAGGGCCGCCCTGACGTCGTCGGCGGTCCACGAAAGACCCGGAGAGGAGACCGTGACCTCCGTGGCGCAGACGCCGGGCGGGCCGCACGGGGCCGGGAACCAGCGGCGGAACAGGGTCACACCGGTCTCCTCCGCCTGCCGTACGCCCGCCTCGTCGAGAAGGTCGGCGCCGAAGGGGAGCCACACCTGGAACTGGTGGGTGTGCGGCGGATCGGGGTGCACCCGGAACCAGGGCACGCCGGGTTCCTCCGTCAGCCCGGCCGCCAACGCCGCCGCGACGGTCCTCGCATGGGCCACGTAGGACGGCAGCCTCGGCAGCTCCCGCTCCAGGCCCAGCAGCGCCGACAGCGCCGCCGGGTACTGCTGGAAGACCAGGCCGCCGTAGCGGTGGCGCCAGGCCCGTGCCTCCTCCACCAGGGACTCCGGCCCGGCCAGTACCGCGCCGGACAGGCCCGCGAGGGACTTGTAGAACGACACGTACACGCTGTCCGCGAGTCCGGCGATCTCGTCCAGTTCTCGGCCGAAATGGGGGGCGCACTCCCAGAGTCGCGCGCCGTCGAAGTGCACCACCGCATCCATTTCGCGCGCCGCCTCGACGACGTCCACCAGTTCGTCCCACTCGGGCAGCACGAATCCGGCGTCCCGCAGCGGCAGTTCCAGCATCAGCGTGCCGAACGGCTCGTCCAGGCCGCGTATCTCGTCCGCCGTCGGCAACCGCGGTTCCCGGGTCGGGTGGATCGTACGCAGCCCGCCGACCGCACCCAGCGCACCCCGTTCGTGGACCTCGGGATGGGCGAGCGGATGCAGCGCGACGGTCCGGTTCCCCGTGCGCCCCGCCCAGCAGCGCAGCGCCACCTGCTGCGCCATCGTGCCGGTGGGGAAGAACGCCGCGGCCGGGAGGCCGAGCAGCGCCGCCACGCGCCCCTCCAGCCCGGCGACGACCCCGTCGCCGTAGAGGTCCACGTGCTCGTCGAGGTCGTGGACGGCGCCCGCGTCGGCCGCCAGGGCCGCGAGCCGCTCGCCGAGCCGACCGTCCGCGGAACCGTGCCACAGCAGCCGTTCGGAAGCCCGCCAGGCCGTCAGCCTGCGGCGGCGCTCGGCCTCCTCGCTGCCGTCCCCGCGCCGCTCCGGGGCAGCGGCCGTATCCGCGCCCGCCGCAGCTTCCGTGCCTGCCCCCGGTCCGCCGGAGTCGATGGGCCGCGTCCGATCCGCGTTCTGAGTCATGCTGCGATGATCGCCCACACCGGGCCGTCCCGTGCCGTTGTCCACAGGTCCCGTCCGTCGGGTGCCGGCGCTGCCTCCACAGCCTGTGGACAAGCGGAAGCCTCGTCGAAACGCTGGCGTAGCATGGCGAGGAATCGTCCGGTACCCCCTGCGGACTGGAACGGAAGGCCGCGCGTGAACGCACCATCGCCAGCAACACCACCGGCACAGGAGCCGGTCGACCCCAAGGACCGTCCGGCCCGCCTCACCGTGGGTGTCGTCGGCGCTGGCCGCGTCGGCCCGGCGCTGGCCGCATCCCTCCAGCTCGCCGGCCACCGCCCCGTGGCCGTCTCCGGGGTCTCCGACGCGTCCGTGCGCCGGGCCGCCGCGATGCTGCCCGACGTGCCGCTGGTTCCCCCCGCGGAGGTGTTCGCGCGCGCCGAGCTGGTGCTGCTGACCGTTCCCGACGACGTGCTGCCCGGACTGGTCGAGGGGCTCGCCGAGACCGGTGCCGTGCGCCCCGGCCAGCTGCTGGTGCACACCTCCGGGCGGTACGGCGCGGCGGTCCTCGACCCCGCCAGGCGGGCCGGGGCGCTCCCGCTCGCCCTGCACCCCGCCATGACCTTCACCGGCACCTCCGTGGACGTCCAGCGGCTGGCCGGCTGCTCCTTCGGCGTCACCGCGCCCGAGGAGCTGAGGCTCGCCGCCGAGGCCCTCGTCATCGAGATGGGCGGGGAGCCCGAGTGGATCGAGGAGGCCGCCCGTCCGCTGTACCACGCGGGCCTCGCCCTCGGCGCGAACCACCTGGTCACCCTGGTCGCCCAGGCCATGGAACTGCTGCGCACCGCCGGGGTCTCGGCCCCGGACCGGATGCTCGGCCCGCTCCTCGGCGCCGCGCTCGACAACGCCCTGCGCTCGGGCGACGCCGCGCTGACCGGGCCGGTGTCCCGCGGTGATGCCGGGACCGTGGCGGCCCATGTGTCCGAGCTGCGCGAGCACGCCCCGGGCATGGTCGCCGGCTATCTGGCCATGGCACGGGCGACCGCGGACCGCGCCCTCGCGCACGGCCTGCTCAAGCCCGAACTCGCCGAGGACCTGCTGGTGGTCCTCGCGG
This sequence comes from Streptomyces sp. WMMC940, assembly GCF_027460265.1. NCBI lineage: Bacteria > Bacillati > Actinomycetota > Actinomycetes > Kitasatosporales > Streptomycetaceae > Streptomyces > Streptomyces sp. WMMC940. Next base: position 3,228,853 of record NZ_JAPZBC010000001.1, on the reverse strand, counting down.
ACGGCCACGACGCCGCGGACGGCCGGGGCCGCACGGACGGCCCGGACGCCGCGGACGGAGAGAGCGACCGATGATCACCCCCCTGCGCACCGCGGCGGAGCTGGACGCCCTCGCCCCGGCGGCGCCCGCCCGTCGCGCCGTCGTCATGACCATGGGCGCTCTCCACGACGGCCACGCCACCCTGGTCCGTACCGCCCGGGCGCTGGTCGGGCCGCTGGGCCAGGTCGTCGTCACGGTCTTCGTGAACCCGCTGCAGTTCGGCGTCGGCGAGGATCTCGACCGCTATCCGCGCACCCTCGAAGCGGACCTCAAGACCGCGGCGGAGGCGGGCGCCGACGCCGTCTTCGCCCCCTCGGCCGACGAGGTGTACCCGGGCGGCGAGCCCCAGGTCCGGATCACCGCCGGCCCCATGGGCGAGCTCCTCGAGGGCGCCTCCCGGCCCGGCCACTTCGACGGCATGCTGACCGTCGTCGCCAAGCTGCTGCACCTCACCCGCCCCGACATCGCGCTGTACGGGCAGAAGGACGCACAGCAGCTGGCCCTGATCCGCCGTATGGTCCGGGACCTGAACTTCCCGGTGGAGATCGTCGGGGTGCCGACCGTGCGGGAGCCGGACGGCCTCGCCCTCTCCAGCCGCAACCGCTACCTCTCGCCGGAGGAGCGCCACACCGCCCTCGCGCTGTCCCGCGCCCTGTTCGCCGCCCGCGACCGGCTCGCCGCGCAGCTCGCCCTGCGCGCCCGGGCCGAGTCGGCGCCCGCCTCCAACGCCCGGGCCGCCGCGCTCTCCGCGCTCGGCGAGGCCCGGGCGGCCGCCGACGCCCACGCGGTCGCCGCCGCCCAGCCCGGCGGCGGAGCCGACGCCGTGCGGGCCGCCGCGCGAGCCGTTCTCGACGAGGCCGCCAAGTCCTCGTCGCCCCTCGTTCTCGACTATCTCGCCCTGGTCGACCCGGCCGACTTCTCCGAGGTGGCCGACGACCACACCGGCGAGGCGATCATGGCCGTCGCCGCACGGGTCGGCACGACCCGGCTGATCGACAACATCCCCCTGACCTTCGGAGCCGCCTCGTGACGAGCACCGGTATACGGCTGAACGCCCCGGCCCCCGGCTGGGCCATCGACGCGGACGTCGTCGTGGTCGGATCCGGCGTCGCGGGCCTCACGGCGGCACTCCGCTGCAGGGCCGGTGGTCTGCGCACCGTCGTGGTCACGAAGGCGCTCCTGGACGACGGATCCACCCGCTGGGCCCAGGGCGGCATCGCCGCGGCGCTCGGCGAGGGCGACACCCCCGAGCAGCACCTCGACGACACCCTCGTCGCGGGCGCCGGGCTGTGCGACGGGGAGGCGGTGCGCACGCTCGTCACCGAGGGCCCGGACGCCGTGCGGCGGCTGATCGCGACCGGCGCGCGGTTCGACACCGACGACGCCGGCGGTATCGCGCTGACCCGCGAGGGCGGCCACCACCGCCGGCGCATCGCCCACGCGGGAGGCGACGCCACGGGCGCGGAGATCTCCCGCGCGCTGGTCACGGCGATACGTGAGGGCGCGGTCCGCGTCATCGAGCACGCACTGGTGCTCGACCTGCTGACCGACGCGGAGGGCCGTACGGCCGGCATCACCCTGCACGTCATGGGCGAGGGCCAGCACGACGGCGTCGGCGCGGTGCACGCCCCCGCCGTGGTCCTGGCGACCGGCGGCATGGGCCAGGTCTTCTCCGCCACCACCAACCCGCCGGTGTCGACCGGCGACGGCGTCGCACTCGCGCTGCGCGCCGGCGCCGAGGTGAGCGACCTCGAGTTCGTCCAGTTCCACCCGACGGTGCTCTGGCTCGGCCCGGACTCCGAGGGCCAGCAGCCGCTGGTCTCCGAGGCGGTGCGGGGCGAGGGCGCCCATCTCGTCGACTCGTCCGGCACCCGCTTCATGGTGGGACAGCACGAACTGGCCGAGCTCGCCCCCCGGGACATCGTGGCCAAGGGCATCATGCGCCGCATGCAGGAGCAGGGCGCGGACCACATGTTCCTGGACGCCCGCCACTTCGGCGCCGAGATGTGGGAGAACCGATTCCCCACCATCCTCGCCGCCTGCCGCGCCCACGGCATCGACCCGGTCACCGAGCCGATCCCGGTCGCCCCTGCCGCCCACTACGCCTCCGGAGGCGTCCGCACCGACCTCCACGGCCGTACGACCGTCCCCGGCCTGTACGCCTGCGGCGAGGTCGCCTGCACCGGCGTCCACGGCGCGAACCGGCTGGCCTCCAACTCCCTCCTCGAGGGGCTCGTCTTCGCCGAGCGCATCGCGAGGACGATCGCGGAGACCCACACGGCCGGGCCCGTCCCGCCGGCCGGTACGGACGGCTCAGCGTCCGCCGTGCCCGCCGTGCCCGCCGCGGACGGGCGGCCCGGGACTGCGTCCGGCGCTCCGGCGGAGGACGGCTTCCCCGGGCCCGTACCGCTCCTCGTGCCCGAGGCCCGGCGCGAGATCCAGCGGATCATGACGAGCGGCGCCGGAGTGCTGCGCTCCGCGGCGAGCCTGGACGATGCGGCGGACGCCCTGGAGGCGCTGCACCTGTCCGCGCTGCACGACACCGAGGAGTTCGACAAGGCCGCCGAACCCGGCGTCGAGTCCTGGGAGGCCACCAATCTGCTGCTCGTCGCCCGGGTGCTGGTCGCCGCCGCCCACGAGCGGACGGAGACGCGCGGCTGCCACTGGCGCGAGGACCACCCCGGGCGGGACGACGCCGGGTGGCGCCGCCATGTCGTCGTGCGCCTCACCCCCGACCGCCGCCTCGTGGTGCGCCGCACGGCGACCGAGGCTTTCCCGCCCGCCCGTCCCGCCTTCGTCCCCACCCCCACCGCCGACAGGGAGCCGCAACAGTGAGCACGCCCGAAGAACGTCCGGAGCCCGTGGACGTCCCGCTGATCCAGATCGGCGCCCGCGCCGCCGAAGAGCAGGGCTGCGGCGACGACTGCGGCTGCGGCGACGAGGTGTACGAGTGCGGCCTGGACCCCGACCTCGCGGAGCTGCTGGCCGAGTCCGGCCTCGACCCGGTACAGGTCGAGGACGTCGCGCACCTCGCCATCGAGGAGGACCTCGACGGCGGCGTGGACGTGACGACCGTCGCCACCGTTCCCGAGGACGCGGTCGCCACCGGCGACTTCACCGCCCGCGAGGCGGGCGTCGTCGCGGGTCTGCGCATCGCCGAGGCGGTCCTCTCGATCGTCTGCACCGACGAGTTCGAGGTCGAGCGCCACGTCGAGGACGGCGACCGCGTCGAGCCTGGCCGGAAGCTCCTCTCCGTCACCGCCCGCACCCGGGACCTGCTCACCGGCGAGCGCAGTGCCCTGAACCTCCTGTGCCGTCTCTCCGGCATCGCCACAGCGACCCGGGCCTGGGCCGACACGCTCGAGGGCACCGGCGCGCGCGTGCGCGACACCCGCAAGACGACCCCGGGCCTGCGCGCCCTGGAGAAGTACGCGGTGCGCTGCGGCGGCGGCGTCAACCACCGCATGTCGCTGTCCGACGCGGCACTCGTCAAGGACAACCACGTGGTCGCCGCGGGCGGCGTGGCCCAGGCGTTCAAGGCCGTCCGGGAGACGCTGGCCGAGCTGGGCACCCCGGACCTTCCCGTCGAGGTCGAGGTGGACACCCTCCACCAGGTCCGCGAGGTCCTGGACGCGGGCGCGGACCTGATCCTCCTGGACAACTTCACGCCGGTGGAGACCGCCGAGGCCGTCGCGATCGTCGCCGGGCGCGCGGTCCTGGAGTCCTCCGGCCGGCTCACCCTGGCGAACGCCCGGGCCTATGCCGAGACGGGCGTGGACTACCTCGCGGTCGGGGCGCTCACGCACTCCTCCGCGATCCTCGACATCGGTCTCGACCTGCGAGAGGCCGAGGTCTGATCCGATGCTGCTCACCATCGACGTCGGCAACACCCACACCGTCCTCGGCCTCTTCGACGGCGAGGACATCGTCGAGCACTGGCGCGTCTCCACCGACCCGCGCCGCACGGCCGACGAACTGGCCGTGCTCCTCAACGGCCTGATGGGCATGCACCCGCTGCTCGGCGAGGAACTGGGCGACGGCATCGAGGGCATCGCGATCTGCGCCACCGTGCCCTCGGTGCTCCACGAGCTCCGCGAGGTGACCCGCCGCTACTACGGCGACGTCCCCGCGGTGCTCGTCGAGCCCGGCATCAAGACCGGCGTGCCGATCCTGATGGACAACCCGAAGGAGGTCGGCGCGGACCGCATCATCAACGCGGTCGCGGCCGTCGAGCTCTACGGCGGTCCTGCGATCGTCGTCGACTTCGGCACGGCGACGACCTTCGACGCGGTCAGTGCCCGGGGTGAGTACGCGGGCGGAGTCATCGCCCCCGGCATCGAGATCTCCGTCGAGGCCCTCGGCGTCAAGGGCGCCCAGCTCCGCAAGATCGAACTGGCCCGACCGCGCAGTGTGATCGGCAAGAACACGGTCGAGGCCATGCAGGCGGGCATCGTCTACGGCTTCGCCGGCCAGGTCGACGGTGTCGTCCAGCGCATGAAGCGAGAGCTGGCCGACGACCCGGAGGACGTGACCGTGATCGCCACCGGCGGCCTGGCCCCGATGGTCCTCGGGGAGTCCTCCGCGATCGACGAGCACGAGCCGTGGCTGACCTTGATCGGCCTGCGACTGGTCTACGAGCGGAACGTCTCCCGCATGTGAACCGGCGTGCGGGCACGGCCTGGCGTTCCGCGGCGCCGTCACGCGCCGTGCGGGCGCCCTGCCCGGTGCCCGCACGCAAGACCCGCACACGCGGGCACCCGCACCGACGCGCGCCGCGCCGTAAATGTGACGTTAAACGAATTTTGTCCGATTAGCGCGTATCGTCGGCCCATGCCCACGCCATACGGATCCCGCGGCGGCATGGCGTTCAGCGCGGACGAACTGCGTGTGCTCCGCCGCGCTCTCGCCATCGCCCTCAACCCCGACCAGTCCCGTCGCGCCGACCGAGGTGACGGCCCCGGCGCGAACACCGCCCAGGAGTACCTGCGGCTCGCACAGTCCGTGGACGAGGCCGTCCGCGAGACGGGCCGGCTGCGGGCTTTCCTGCTCGCCGACCTGGAGCGGTACCGCGACGCCCTCCCCGGCTCCGCGGGCGGCTATCTGGAGATCCTCCAGGAGGCTCTCGCCGCCGGCCACGAACCCGCTCCCGAGGATCTCGCGGCCCTGCGCTCCCTGCGCCGCACGCCGCTCTCCCAGGCCCTGCTGGAGCGCTGCCAGGGCCTCGCCGAGGAGTCCGTACGGGCCCGGCTCGCGGACCGTGCCGCCGCCCGCGCGTCCTCGCTGCCTCCGTCGAGGGTCCGGCTGCACGCCCTGCCCGGGGGCCGCGCCGAGGCCGGGGACAAGCAGGAGCCCCGTCCGGCCTCGCCGAAGCCCGCCCGCCCGGCTCCCCGCCCGGACCGCCCCATCCCCACCCCGGGCGAGGTCTTCCCGCCGCGCCGTCGCCCTGCGCCCCCGCCGGAGAAGCGGGCCGCCGGATAGCTACTCTGGGGGCATGGACTACGTATCCGCGCTCCTGCCCCCGGTCGTGATGGCCGCGTTCTTCACCGCTCTCGTCGTCACGATCGTGAAGAGCCAGGGCGGGCCGAACAAGGCCAAGGAGGACGCCGCCGTGGACGCGGCGATCGCCCGTGCGGAGGCCGCCGGCCGGACCGCGCCGTCGGACCGTCCGACCGAGGCCTGACGCCGGTCCGCACCGGCTCTCGCGGGACGTACGGCTCATCGCGGCCGTACGTCCTTTTTCGTACCCGAAGTACGTCAATAGCCGGCCATTACGACATCTCCGACTATGGTGGCGATGTGCCCCGCCAATTGGGAGAGCTCGAAGACGCCGTCATGACGCGCATCTGGCAATGGAACCGCCCGGTGACGGTGCGCGAAGTGCTGGAGGATCTCCAGCAGGAACGGTCCATCGCCTACACCACGGTCATGACCGTAATGGACAATCTCCATCAGAAGGGCTGGGTGCGCAGGGAAGTCGAAGGCCGCGCCTATCGATATACCGCGGTCTCCACCCGGGCCGCCTACTCCGCCGCACTGATGAACGAAGCCTGGTCGAAGAGCGACAACCCCGCGGCGGCTCTTGTCGCCTTCTTCGGCATGATGTCGCCGGAGCAGCGCCAGGAGCTCCGCGACGCGATCCGCGTCGTTCAGCGCGACCCGGCGGAAGAGGCACCGGAACCCGGGCGGGAAGGGCCTGGGCAAGGGGCGGCGGAAGGTTCTCCCGAAGGGGACGCCGAGGGCGCCGACGGCGGGGACGGGGCGGGGCGATAGCGTCCGGTCATGTCGTCAGAGCAGTCGCCTCCCAATGCCGCAGCAAATGCCGTCACGGTCCGCCGGGCCAGGACCGGCGATGTGCCTGCCGTTCGCCGTCTCGTGGACCCGTACGTGAGCGATGGCATCCTGCTCGACAAAGCGACCGTGACGCTTTACGAGGACATCCAGGAGTTCTGGGTCGCGGAACGCGACTCGGACGCCCGGGTGGTCGGCTGCGGTGCCCTCCACGTGATGTGGGAAGACCTCGCCGAAGTCCGCACTCTCGCGGTGGACCCCCAGTTCAGGGGCTCCGGCGTCGGTCACCATGTACTCGGCAAGCTGCTGCACACCGCCCGCTGGCTGGGTGTGCGGCGGGTATTCTGCCTGACCTTCGAAGTCGACTTCTTCGCGAAGCACGGGTTCGTGGAGATCGGTGAGACCCCGGTCGACGGAGATGTCTACAGCGAGCTGCTGCGTTCCTATGACGAGGGTGTCGCCGAGTTCCTCGGTCTCGAACGGGTGAAGCCGAACACCTTGGGTAACAGCCGGATGCTTCTCCACCTGTGATCCCGCTCCGGCGGGCAGGCGGAAGCGGGACTCGACCCGACGCCGAACCCCTATGTCCGAATCGCGTACGTTTCCCGCGTTCCCCGGGTTCTGAACCTCTGCCGAGGGTTTGTGTTTTCCAGAGAAAAGCGGTTTCCTTTCCGCGTACTGCATTTTCGATGAAAGGAAATCCGGTGGCACAGAAGGTTCAGGTCCTTCTTGTCGACGACCTCGACGGCGGCGAGGCGGACGAGACCGTGACGTTCGCTCTGGACGGCAAGACCTACGAGATCGACCTCACCACCGCCAACGCGGACAAGCTCCGCGGTCTGCTGGAGCCCTACACCAAGGGTGGCCGGCGCACCGGCGGCCGTGCCACGACCGGCCGCGGAAAGGGCCGTGCCGCGACCTCGACGGGCAGCAAGGACACCGCGGAGATCCGGAAGTGGGCGAAGGAGAACGGCTACAGCGTCAACGACCGCGGCCGTGTCCCCGCCGAGATCCGGGAGGCCTACGAGAAGGCCAACGGCTGAGCGTGCGTGTGCGGCCCGGCCGCAGACGCACGCAGCAGACGGGCCCGGTGGCAGGCGTTCGCCGCCGCGTCCACGAGCCGTACGAGGTCGGGGGCGCCCCCACCGCCCCCGGATCCGGCGCCCGGGCGCCCCACGGCGCCGAACGCCGGCAGTGACGGCTCCACCTCGCGCCCCGGCTTCGGGGGCCGCAGCCACACGGCGGCCCCCTGAGGCGCCCCGGCCGGGACCGCGCACCCCGGGGGCGCAGGTGCGGGCACGGACCCACCCGGCCCGAGAGCGGTCAGCTCCAGGCGGATCCCGCCCCAGTCCAGCCAGTCGAGCAGCCCGGGCAGCTCCTCTGCGCTGCCCGCGGCGACCAGGAGCAGAATTCTGTTTCCCGCCCTGGCGACCGGTCCGGTGCGCCCGCAGCGCCGCAACAGAGCCTCCCCGGCGTCCGCCGGCAGCTGCAGCGCGTCGAACCGCAGCCCGGTGATCAGCCGTACCGGTGGCCCTTCGGCCGTAGCCCAGCCAAGCTCGTTCTTGTACCACCTTGTGCTGCCGTCATCGAGCGGCACGCGAGGTGCCGGGAGAGTGAAGGCCATGACCCGGGAACTCCCGGGAGGACCCGGTGGTTACGGATCGTCGGGGAATCGTCACGCACGGTGTCGACGAGGAGGTGGCGAGGGCGTGTTCGAGGGCGCAAGGGTGTTCGCCCGTAGCTGAGGGAACCGGCGCGCGCCGCATGGAGTGTCCGTCCATACGGGTAAGACATCCCTAGTGGGGACGGGTGACACGCGGGCTCCGGGGTCTCACGTTCGCCATCGGCGTACTGATGGCACGGGTAACTGCCTGGCCTGCGGGAACATCGTCTCGCACCATCGGGTTGGAGCATTTGTCGGCGTTCGGGGCAGGAGGCCACAGACGGGTGTCGGCAGTTGGAATGAGCGGTCCCCGCTTGCGGGACTAAGCTGCGGAAGGACAGGGAGGGGATCGACCCCTAACTGACTGACCGCTCTGAGGAGCGATTAACGATGTTCGAGAGGTTCACCGACCGCGCGCGGCGGGTTGTCGTCCTGGCTCAGGAAGAAGCCCGGATGCTCAACCACAACTACATCGGCACCGAGCACATCCTCCTGGGCCTTATCCACGAGGGTGAGGGTGTCGCCGCTAAGGCCCTGGAGAGCCTCGGGATTTCGCTCGAGGCGGTCCGCCAGCAGGTGGAGGAGATCATCGGCCAGGGCCAGCAGGCCCCGTCCGGGCACATCCCCTTCACCCCTCGTGCCAAGAAGGTCCTGGAGCTGTCGCTCCGGGAGGCTCTCCAGCTGGGCCACAACTACATCGGCACCGAGCACATCCTGCTCGGCCTGATCCGCGAGGGCGAGGGCGTCGCCGCCCAGGTCCTCGTGAAGCTGGGCGCCGATCTCAACCGGGTGCGGCAGCAGGTCATCCAGCTGCTCTCCGGTTACCAGGGCAAGGAGGCCGCCACCGCCGGCGGTCCGGCCGAGGGCACGCCCTCGACCTCCCTCGTCCTCGACCAGTTCGGCCGGAACCTCACCCAGGCGGCCCGCGAGTCCAAGCTCGACCCGGTCATCGGGCGCGAGAAGGAGATCGAGCGGGTCATGCAGGTGCTGTCCCGCCGCACCAAGAACAACCCGGTCCTCATCGGCGAGCCCGGCGTCGGCAAGACCGCCGTCGTCGAGGGACTGGCGCAGGCCATCGTCAAGGGCGAGGTGCCCGAGACCCTCAAGGACAAGCACCTCTACACCCTCGACCTCGGCGCGCTGGTCGCCGGTTCCCGCTACCGCGGTGACTTCGAGGAGCGCCTCAAGAAGGTCCTCAAGGAGATCCGCACCCGCGGCGACATCATCCTGTTCATCGACGAGCTCCACACCCTGGTGGGTGCGGGCGCCGCCGAGGGCGCGATCGACGCCGCCTCCATCCTCAAGCCGATGCTGGCCCGCGGCGAGCTGCAGACCATCGGTGCGACGACGCTCGACGAGTACCGCAAGCACCTGGAGAAGGACGCGGCCCTGGAGCGCCGCTTCCAGCCCATCCAGGTCGCGGAGCCGTCCCTGCCGCACACCATCGAGATCCTCAAGGGCCTGCGCGACCGTTACGAGGCGCACCACCGCGTCTCCATCACGGACGAGGCGCTGGTCCAGGCCGCGACCCTGGCCGACCGGTACATCTCGGACCGCTTCCTGCCGGACAAGGCGATCGACCTGATCGACGAGGCCGGTTCCCGGATGCGCATCCGCCGGATGACCGCGCCGCCGGACCTCCGCGAGTTCGACGAGAAGATCGCCGGTGTCCGCCGGGACAAGGAGTCCGCGATCGACTCCCAGGACTTCGAGAAGGCAGCCTCCCTCCGCGACAAGGAGAAGCAGCTGCTGGCGGCGAAGGCCAAGCGGGAGAAGGAGTGGAAGGCCGGCGACATGGACGTCGTCGCCGAGGTCGACGGCGAGCTGATCGCCGAGGTCCTCGCCACGGCGACCGGTATCCCGGTCTTCAAGCTGACGGAGGAGGAGTCCTCCCGTCTGCTCCGCATGGAGGACGAGCTCCACAAGCGCGTCATCGGCCAGAAGGACGCCATCAAGGCCCTGTCCCAGGCGATCCGGCGTACCCGCGCCGGTCTGAAGGACCCGAAGCGTCCCGGTGGTTCGTTCATCTTCGCCGGTCCGTCCGGTGTCGGTAAGACCGAACTGTCCAAGACGCTCGCCGAGTTCCTCTTCGGCGACGAGGACGCGCTGATCTCCCTCGACATGTCGGAGTTCAGCGAGAAGCACACGGTCTCCCGCCTCTTCGGTTCCCCGCCCGGATACGTGGGTTACGAGGAGGGTGGCCAGCTCACCGAGAAGGTGCGCCGGAAGCCGTTCTCCGTCGTCCTCTTCGACGAGGTCGAGAAGGCCCACCCCGACATCTTCAACTCCCTTCTCCAGATCCTGGAGGACGGTCGCCTGACCGACTCCCAGGGCCGGGTCGTGGACTTCAAGAACACGGTCATCATCATGACGACCAACCTCGGGACCCGGGACATCTCCAAGGGCTTCAACCTGGGCTTCGCCGCCCAGGGCGACGTCAAGACCGGCTACGAGCGGATGAAGGCCAAGGTCAACGACGAGCTGAAGCAGCACTTCCGGCCGGAGTTCCTCAACCGTGTCGACGACACGGTCGTCTTCCACCAGCTCTCCCAGGACGACATCATCCAGATCGTCGATCTGATGATCGCCAAGGTGGACGAGCGGCTGAAGGACCGCGACATGGGCATCGAGCTCAGCCAGGAGGCCAAGCTCCTGCTGGCGAAGAAGGGCTACGACCCGGTCCTGGGCGCCCGTCCGCTGCGCCGGACGATCCAGCGGGAGATCGAGGACCTGCTCTCGGAGAAGATCCTCTTCGGCGAACTGCGTCCCGGTCACATCGTGGTGGTCGACACCGAGGGCGAGGGCGAGGAGAAGAAGTTCACCTTCCGCGGTGAGGAGAAGTCGGCTCTGCCGGACGTCCCGCCGATCGAGTCGGCGGCCGGCGGCAGCGGGCCGAACCTGTCGAAGGACGCCTGAGCGTTCCGAGCACGCGTCAAAGGGGGCTGCCCCCGGACCTCCGGGTCCGGGGGCAGCCCCTTTTTCGGAGCACCGCGGTCAGACGGCGGACCTTCGCCGCTGCGGTCTCGCCGTGTGGTGGGCCGACGCCGGTGGCCAGGGCCCGCACCGTGCCTTCCGGCGGTCCGGGCCCCTGGGCGCATCAGCAGACGTCGGGCTTCCGCCAGGTGCATTCGAGATCCGCGGGCGCCTTCCGGTCGGCGTTCCGCAGGACCGGTACGGAGGCCGCGGCGATCGTGTCGCTGGCCGTGTCGGACCCGGCCAGCGTCACCACGATCGCGTCCTCGACGCTCTTCACGGAGGACGCGAGATAGTTGTTGAGCACGATGCTGAAGACCAGTTCGCGGCCGACGGCGTCCTCGACGTATCCGGAGAGCGCCGAGGCGCCGGTCAGGGACCCGGTCTTGGCGCGGGCGCCGAGGGCCGCCGGGGTGTTGCACATCCGGGTGCGGAGCGTGCCGCCGACGGCGCGGTCGGGGTGGCAGGCGACGGGCAGGGACGCGTGCCAGTCGTCGTACCAGGGCGCGTCCCGGACCGCGAGCAGCAGCCGGGCGAGCTGGTCGGCGGGGAAGACGTTCATCCGGGACAGCCCGGAGCCGTCGACCTGGCGCAGCTTCGCGGCCTCGACGCCCTCCTTCCTCAGATGGCCGTCGACGGCGGAGAGCCCCGCGCTCCAGGTGCCGCGTCCGGACGTCTCGTAGCCGATCGTCTTGGTCAGCGTCTCGGCGTGCATGTTGTTGGACAGCTTCATGAACGGGAGCATCAGCTCCTTCAGCGGCATGGAGCTGTGGGTGGCGAGGACCTTCGCACCGGGCGGAGTGGGCCTGCCCAGGCGCGGGGTGCCGGTGACGCGTACGCCCTGCTCGGCCAGGGCGTCGGCGAAGACGGCAGTGGCGTACCCGGTGGGCTCCCAGACGGTGATCCACTCCTTGGTGGTGGACCCGCCGACCGGGATGTCCCCGCTGACCACGATGGTGTTGGAGCCGTGCTCGCGCTCGACGGCGAGGGTGTCGGCCTGCCCCACGGGGACGGTGCTGCCCCGGACGTCGACCCGTACGTAGTCGGTCGGCGGGGTGAGCTTCACCTTCGGCCGGTCGCCGGGGGCGGCGCCGGGGGACGCCTCCACGACGACGGTGCCGGAGTCGTAGTCGGTGTCGGGTGCGACGGTCAGCGGCGAGATCTGGGCGGAGTAGTAGGAGGACTCGTCGTCGGCGGCCCAGGACCGGCCCAGGCGGCTGGTGTCGAACCTGGTGTCGTCGGCGACGACACTGCCGGTGACCCTGCGGATGCCCGACTCCCTCAGCCGGGCGGCGAGTCCTTCGTAGTCGGAGGCGAGCGCGGTGGGGTCGCCCCCGCCGCGGAGGTACAGGTCCCCGTGCAGGACCGAGCCGTAGCGGCGGCCAGTGGACAGCACTTCGGTGCGGAACCGGTAGCCGGGGCCGAGCAGCGCCATCGCGGCGGTGGACGTGGCGAGTTTCGTGTTGGACGCGGGCATCAGCCGGTCGCCGGCGTCGCGTTCGTAGAGCCGTTCCCCGGTGGTGGCGTCGGCGACGACGACGCTCGCGGCGCCGCCGTCCATCCGGGGGTCGGCGAGGATCGTGTCGATCGCGCCCTTGAGTCCGGTGTCGGAGGGCCCTGCCCCGGCGGGTGCGCTGCCGCTGCTCCAGGTGAGCGCGGCGACGAGGCCGAGGGCGAGCGGCCAGGTCCGGGCGCCGCGGACACTGCGGAGGAGGCGGTCATGGCGGAGGTGCCCGCGTGGGTTCGGGCTCATCACGGGTCTGCTCATGTCACAGGAGGATGGCGGACGGGGCCCGGGGCCGGAAGGAGGCCTGACGCAACACCTCGGTCATTCCGGTGGTCTGACGGTCAGTGAGACGCGTGCGGCGAGGTCGTCCGTCCCCAGGAACAGGGCGGGGTCGCCGACGAGGAGGATCCGGCGCAGCCCGTCCACGGCCGTGAGCGGAGACAGGTCGACGGGTTCGTCCTGCCACAGGTGCACGACGGAGAGGGAGGGGAGGCCGGGGAAGAGCTCGGGGATGCGGCGCACGTCGGGCACCGCCCGCCTCAGCTCCACCTGGACCCCTTCCGCGTCCGGCACCCTCGCCACGACGGCCAGTTGGCTGTCGTCGAGGAGGAGCGTGGTCAGGGGGCCCACGGCCGAGAGGTCGGTGAGCGCGGGACAGCGGTCGATCTCGACGTCCTCCGGCGACGCGGGTGCGCCAGTCAGCCAGGTGAGGTCGGTGAGCTGCGGGTTCTGGGAGATGCGGACCGCCGGCGGCGCACAGGACCGGACGGTCGCGGCGATGAGCTCCCCGGGCAGGTCTCCCTGGAAGTGCACCGCGCGGCCGCCGGCGAGGGCGGCGATCGAGCGGGCCTGCTCGACGTTGCGCACCGTGAAGTAGAGCCCCGACGGGTCGACGGCGGCGATCACGTCCCTGGCGTACTCGTCGTGGCCGTACCGGTCCCAGGCCCATACGAGCTGCGAGCGCACCCGCACCGAGGGGTGTCCGGCGTACCGGGCGAGGAAGGGGACCGCGGTTTCGGAGTCGACGAGCGAGGCGGTGACGACCGTCATGCGCGCCATGTCGTCGTCGGCCGTGTGCTCGGGCCCCGGCAGCAGGTCGAGCACGAGGGGACCAGCGGTGGACAGGGCCCGGGCTTCCTGGACGGTCCTCGGCGGAATGGCCTCGGCCGTACGGCTCAGCAGCGTCTCGCGGACGGAGGGCGCGATCTCCGTGGCCTGTTCCATCGCCGCCGCCGCGACCACCAGGATCCGCAGCTGGGTGGCGCGGTCGGGGGCCGCGTCCGCCGCGGCGAGCAACTCCGTGAAGATCTCGGCGCATTCGCGCGGCCGCGCATGGGCCACGCTCATCCGGATCACGTCCTCCCACTGGTCGTCCGCCGCATGCCGGGTGAGGACGCCGATGTGCCACTCGTCCACGATCGCCTTGGCAGCGAGGAAGTCCTGGAAGGTGCGGTGCACGAAGTCCACGGCCCCGGGGGAGGATTCACGCAGCAGTCCGCTGCGGTGCAGCAGATGACCGAAGACGGCCCGGGGATCCCCGGCCGCGGCCGCTTCGGGGACCGCCGGGATCGCTGCGGTGACCAGCGACTCCGCCCGTGAACGGTCCATCTGCGTGCGCCCGTTGAGCGTCATCCAGTACGCCAGGCGCTGGACGAGCTGGATCTGCGGCGCTTCCGCGAGGTCGACGCCGGAGGGTGCGCCCAGGTCCCGCTCCCGGTCGCGGCGGGTGAGCAGCATCGCGAGCGCCGCCTCGTAGAGGGCCTTGCGGCCGCGGGGGAGGAAGCCGCGCCGGTCGCGGTGGAGTGCGCAGATGAGTCCGCACATCAGGGGGTTGGTGGTGAGGGCGGCGAGGTCCCGCTTGCCGCGGATGGCGTCCTGGAGCGGCTGCTCGTACGTCTGCGCGTCGGCGCCCGCAGCCCGGTGCCAGCGCTGTACGAACGCCGTGACCGCGCGGCGGCTCATGGGGGAGAGGGTGAGGTCGGTGAAGCCGTCGGGGGCGAGCCAGTCGTCGCGCACCGCGGAGGGGCGGGAGGTGACGAGCCAGCGGTTGCCGGCGCCGTACGCGCCCAGCAGGTCGCGCAGCCAACGTCGGGTGCGGTTCCGCTCGGCCTCGGGGACCTCGTCGACGCCGTCCACGAGGATCAGCCCGCGGCCGGCGGTGAGTACCCGGTCCGCCCAGCCCTCGGGCGGGGTGAGGGGGCAGCCCACGGCCGACAGGAAGCCGTCGGGTGCGGGCAGCCGCTCGCCGTGGCGGGTGAGGGTGCGCAGAGGCAGGACGAAGGGGACGCGGTCGTGGAGGTACGCCATCCGCCCGTCGGGATCCTCACCCGCGGTGCGGGCCGCGGACACGGCCAGCCACTGGACGAGGGTGGTCTTCCCGGAGCCGGCGACGCCGCGGAGCAGCACCCGGTCGTGGGCGGCGAGGGCCTGGTCCGCGGGCACGGGATCCGCCTCCGGCCCGTCCGTGCCGCTCGCCCTGCGCAGCCACCGGACGCCGTCGTCCGGTGGCTGCGGGCGGGCGTGCGGCACGGTGGGCCGGTCGCCGGTCGGGACGGTCTGCGAACCGGTGGCCGGACCGATCGCGGCCGGTCCGGTGAGCCAGTCCCCGGAAGGTCCGGTCCGGGCGGAGGTATCCAGGCAGAGGTAGGCCACGTCCAGCGGCCACTCGTCCGGTGACTCGTGCAGGTCGATGCCGTAGATCGTGAGGTTCCCGTGGCTCCGCGCCACGTACGGGAGGTAGCGGTGCTCGAACGCCGCGTCACGGGCGTCCGTACGGGGCGTGCGCAGGATCAGCTCGTCGAGTTTCGCGATCATCTCGGCCTGGGTGCGGCTCTGCTCGACGAGGGTGCGGGCGACGAAGGACGACCGCTGGGTGAAGAACTGCAGGATGTGGAGGCAGGCCCACTCGGTGATCGAGGCGAGGTAGAGGGTGGCGTCCGTGGACAGACCCCCGGCCGCGCGCCGCGCCGTGGGGGTGGCGCGCAGTCGCCGGGCGAGTTCGCGGTGGCCGTGGCGGACGGCCTGGACGTCGTCCATCTCCAGCTCGCCGAGGGCGAGCAGGCACCGGGACAGGGCGTCGGCGACGGCTTCGGCCTCGTCATCGGGGAACGGCGGCTCGCCGGGCCCCGTCAGCGACTCCCGGACGAGGGTGCCCGCGAGCCTGCGGACGTCCCGCTCGGTGAGGGTGCGCTTCTCGCCCCGGAACGAGACCAGGCCGGCGAGTCGCACGGGGCGGTCGGTGAGTGCGGCGCCGCTGCCCTCCTGCACCAGGAGGCGCCTGACGAGGGGGGAGAGCACCGCCGATGCGAGGCGGGTGCCGATCAGTGCGGGCTCCATAGGACTCTCTCCCGTGACAAAAAGGGCGTATCCCGCCGAAAGGGGCACTTCGGGCGCACCGTCCGAAGTCCTTCAGCGCCTCCGGCCAACGGGACTTTGGTCCCGAAACGGAAGGCCTTTGGTCCCACCGGCCGTGACAAGGCGCACAGGCGTTTCCGAGCCTACTAGGCGACTTAGTGGGGCTGTGGGGTCGCGTGCCGGGTCTTTCGGGTCATCGAGGGCGGGCCTTCCGGCGGTGTGGACCCGACACGGCGGCGGTTCGGACCGGACAACGCATCTGTGCAGCCCCCACGTGCTAATAAACCACTCTTCGTCAGGAGATTTCGGACAATGACGGACGGAGGATTCGCTGACGTCAAGGGCCCCGCTCACAGGCGCAAACCTACGACGAGATGTCGTAGATGGGGTGTTTGAGTCGGCTTGGGGGTGCGGGTTACCAAGGTGTCGCCCCGGTGCTCAGGCATCGGGTCGCTTCCTGCCCCACAGCCCGGAGGTTCTCCCCGCATGTCGAAGCGCATCGCCCCCACCCGTCTCCGTTCGTCCGCGCTCCGTACCCGTGGTGCCGTCGTGGCCGCCGGACTCGGCGCCGTGATGGTCGTCGGAGCCGGGGCCGGTGTCGCGTCCGCCGACACGGCGAAGAGCGCCCCGGCCGCCGCCGAGGCGAAGCCCGCGGCGAAGAAGGCCAAGGCCAACGCCTGGGTCAAGCCGGTCTCGGGCTACACCCTGACCGCCAGCTTCAACCAGGGCGGCGCCATGTGGTCCCACAAGCACTCCGGCCAGGACTTCGCCGTTCCGGTCGGCACCCCGGTGAAGGCCGCCAGTGGCGGTGTCGTCGTCAAGGCCGGTCCGAACGGCGGCGGTGACGGTTCCGCGTACGGCAACGCCATCGTGATCAAGCACGGCAACGGCAAGTACTCGCAGTACGCGCATCTGTCGAAGATCAACGTCCATGTCGGCCAGAGCGTGAACACCGGCAAGCTCATAGCCCTGTCCGGCAACACCGGCAACTCGTCCGGCCCGCACCTGCACTTCGAGATCCGTACGACCCCGAACTACGGCTCGGCCCTGAACCCGGCGAACTTCCTGCGCGCCCAGGGCGTCACCATCTGACGCTCGCCGCGGCGGCCGCCACGGCTCACTCCCGCGGGCCGTGATGGGCCTGCGACACCGGATCGACGGCGACCTCGAGGACGGCTTCACGCTTCTCCTCGGGGTCGCCTTCGACGTTCTGCATGAAGAACATCCCGGCGTGCATCGTGAACAGCGCGCTGACGCCGCGCACCCGGTCGCTCAGGGCCAGGTCCGGCTCCGCCGGGAGGAATGGGGGCGGGGCGTTCCGCCGGGAGGCGATCAGTCCGGGAACGCCGGTCTGCGAAAGCTCCCCGTGTTCGTCGGCGCGTGTTCCGGCAGCCAGAGGACGGCGATCGCACCTCCGGCGGCGCCCGGCGACGCGGCGCCTTCCGGGGCCGCGTTGCGGAAGGTCAGCCGGGCGCCGAGGACCCGGGCCTGGCCTGCGGCGATGGTGAGACCCAGCCCGTGGCCCGTTCCCGCACGGTCGCTGGCGCCGGTGCGGAAGCGGCTCGGCCCCTCGCGCAGCAGCGCCTCAGGGAAGCCGGGGCCGTGGTCGCGGACCCGGACCACCCGGCCCTCGACCGTGACCTCGATCGGCGGCCTGCCGTACTTGGCCGCGTTGGTCAGCAGATTCAGCAGGATCCGCTCCAGCCGCCTCGGGTCCGTGCTGACCCACGACTCGTGCACGACGCTGATCCTGACCTCGGGGTCGAGCACGGCGACCCGGCGGCTGACGAACTCGCCCAGTGCGATCTCCTGGAGCTCGGCCCGCTCCGACGCGCCGTCCAGCCGTGCCACCTCCAGCACGTCCTCGACCAGGGTGCGCATGGCCCGTGCCCGGTCCCGCACCAGCTCGGTGGGGCGGCCCGGCGGCAGCAGCTCCGCCGCCGTCAGCAGCCCGGTCACCGGGGTGCGCAGCTCGTGTGCGATGTCGGCGGTGACCCGGCGTTCGGCCTCGATGCGTTCGTTGAGCGCGTCGGTCAGCGCGTCGACCGCCCGCGCCAGCTCGTCGGTCTCGTCCCTGACGACACCGCCGACGGCCTCCCGGACCCGTACGTCCGTGTTGCCCTGGGCCACCTTGCCCGCCGCGGCAGCGGCCTTCCGCAGGCGGCGCGAGAGCTGTCCGCCGATGAGCACGCCCAGCGCACAGCCGCCGAAGACGACCGACACCGAACCGATCACGAGGGCGCGGTCGAGGTCCTTCATGATGTCGGCGCTGCGGTCGGGTATCCGGCTGTGCAGGGACAGCACATCGCCGTTGCTGAGCGGCACGGCCGCCCAGATGTCGGGCGCCGGGCCCTCCCCCTGCACGTAGGTGGCCATCCGTCCGTCGGCGAGCAGGCCGCGCAGCGGCCGCGGCAGTTCCGGGTCGTTGAGCTTGGAGCCGAGCTTCGGCTCGGTCCTCGGTTTCGTGGTCTCGTAGATGCGCTGGGCGAAGAGCAGCCGGCTCATCTGCAGATCGCGCGAGGTCTCGAGCATCGACACCCGGGCGGCGTTGTGCACGACCAGGCTCAGTGCGAACGCGATCAGCGCACCCACCGCGGCGATCGCGATGCTGATCTTCCAGCGGACGCCGGTGCGCAGGGCCGGTCTCCTCATGCCTTGAGCTTGTAACCGAAGCCGCGGACCGTTTCGATCCGGTCCTGCCCGATCTTCGTGCGGAGCCGCTGCACATGGACGTCGACGACGCGGGTGTCCCCGCCCCAGCCGTAGTCCCAGACGCGCTCCAGCAGCTTGTCGCGCGAGAGCACCGTGCCGGGCGCGGAGGAGAACTCCAGCAGCAGCCGCATCTCCGTGGGCGTGAGACCGACCGGACGGCCGTCCCGTCGCACCTCCATGCCCTCCGTGTCGACCTCCAGGTCGCCGAAGACCAGCACTCCGCGCTCGCCCGGCCGGCCCGGCTCGCCGGAGTCGCCCGCGACCCCGCCCGCGTGGCCGAAACGGCGCAGCACGGCCCGGATCCGGGCGACCAGCACGGCACCGTCGAACGGCTTCGTGACGTAGTCGTCGGCCCCGGCCTCCAGGCCGAGGACCACGTCGATCGAGTCCGCCCGTGCCGACAGCATGATCACGGGCACGGTCGACTCGTCCCGGATCCTGCGGCACAGGCTGACCCCGTCGAGGCCGGGCAGCATCACGTCGAGCAGCGCGATGTCGGGCCTGTTCGTGCGGAACGCCTCGAGACCGGCCAACCCGTCCGGCATGGCGGTCACCGCGAAGCCGTCGCGCTCCAGCGCCAGCTGGGTGGCCTCACGGATGACGTCGTCGTCCTCGACGAACAGCACATGTGTCTCGGCCATCCCTCAGCTCTCTCGGCTCTCGTCTCTCGGTCGTCGTCAGCGGCTGTCCGCAGTCCTCGGCACCGCTTCGGCCGGTGCCGGCGGGCGCCCGCGGTGCCGGCGCGGGCGCTCCGGCGGCGGCACGGCCCCGGCTCCGGGCCCGCGGGTCAGTTCTCGCTCGGCACCAGGGTCGGCGGCGGCTCTTCCTCACCGCCGACGACCCGGCTGTACTCGTTCTGCACCCGGTCGTGCTCGGTGAACTTGTTCCCCGACCAGCGGTAGGTGGTCACGATCTCGCCGGAGGGGTACGTGACCGGGTCGTCCTTCGCGTAGACCTGCTGGGTGACGACGAGGTCCCCGCGGTCGATCGTCGCGTAGACGGCGGGCTCCTCCTTCGCGAAGACATTCTCGTACGTCCCGTCCATAGCCCGGTACACGTACGTACCGATCCCCACGGCATCCCCGCAGGTCATCAGATTCACCACCACGTCCGGTGCCGTCGCGTTGTCCGTGAGGCTCCCGTACGAGGTGTCGATCGCATAGGCGTCGGCCGCGCACGGCCGGAGGTCGGCCTTGACCCCCTTGCTGACCTTGGGGTCGCTCTTGAGCAGCGCGATCGCGTCGACCTTCCGCACCGGAGAGGTCGTGGCGGTCGGCGCCGTCGTCGACGGCGACTGCGCCACCGGGTCCGTACGCGCCGGACCCTCGTCGCGGGTGCCCATGCCGCCGGTGGAGCAGCCCGCCGCGAGCAGGCCGAAGGCGGCGAGGCCGGCCATCGCCGTGCCACTCGCCGCCCACGGGCCCGGGAGCCGTCCGAAGGTGGGACCGCCCCGCGGGCCGGTCCCGTCCCCGGGCCCGGCCCCTCTGATCAGGCCGCGCAACGCTCCTGCCCCCGTTCCTCACGCCGTGCGTGCGAGTGGTTCCCGTGATCCGAACGCTCCATGGTCCGGGCGTTCAGCTCACGGCTCTCCAGTTCCTGGCGGAGCCTGGCGAGCGCCCGGTGCAGCGTGCTCTTCACGGTACCCGTCGACATGCCGAGCGCGGCGGCCGTCTCCTCGGTGCTCATCTGCTCCCAGTGCCGCAGCACGACCACGCTGCGCTGCTTGGGCGCGAGCACCTTCAGGACGTCCATGAGCAGGGCCCGGTCCGCGTGCTGCTCGGTGACGTCCTCGACGCTGGCGTCCGGCAGCTGCTCGGTGGGGACCTCCTCCAGCTTGCGGGCCCGCCACCATTCCGTACGCGTGTTGATCATGACACGGCGCAGATAGGCGTCGGCGAGGGACTTGTCGGCTATGCCGTCCCACCGGCCGTAGGTCCGCACCAGCGCGGTCTGCAGCAGGTCCTGGGCGTCGACCGGGTCGGGGACGAGCCGTCGTGCGCTGCGCAGCAGCGCCTCCTGCCGCGTGCGGACGTACTCCTCGAACTCGAGCACCTCTGCGTGCGCCATTCCAACCGCCTCCGTTCCCCGTTCCAGCCCCGTGACAAGCCGTGTGTTTCCGTGGTCTCGCTTACGCC
This sequence comes from Streptomyces sp. WMMC940, assembly GCF_027460265.1. NCBI lineage: Bacteria > Bacillati > Actinomycetota > Actinomycetes > Kitasatosporales > Streptomycetaceae > Streptomyces > Streptomyces sp. WMMC940. The sequence goes on along the minus strand of NZ_JAPZBC010000001.1, from coordinate 3,208,182 downwards.
ACAAGAAGCTACGGAGCAGTTGTCACGAGGCTGTGCGGAGAAGCCGTCGGAGGGCGCACGGCCATCCATCGGTTGTGTAACAGGCGGGGCGCCACCGATTCTCAGGTCAGCGGCAACCGGAACCGGTCATTCTCCAGGGGTTCGACCAGTCCGTCCGAGACGAGCCCGTCCAGGGCCCGGGCCCGCTGGACGGGCTCGTCCCAGACCCGGTCGAGCACGGCGCGCGGCACCGGCCGCACGGACTCCCGGAGCACCGCGAGAAGCTTGCCGCGCACCTGGCGGTCCGTACCGGCGTAGGTCTGGCCGCGCCGGGGCGGTCCGTCGTGCGCCGGTTTCCCGGCGAGGCGCCAGACGCACACCCCGGCGACGGGGCACCGCCCGCAGTCCTCGTTGCGCGCGGTGCAGACGAGTGCGCCCAGTTCCATGGAGGCTGCGGCCCAGCGGGCCGCTTTCGGCTCGTCGTCCGGCAACAACGCGCGGGCCAGCCGGCGTTCGGCCGCGGTCGTCGCGTTCGGCGGGTACTGGACTCCGGTGACCGCGCGGGCGAACACCCGGCGGACATTGGTGTCCAGGACCGGGTGGCGCTGCCCGTAGGCGAACGACGCCACGGCGGCGGCCGTGTACTCGCCGATGCCGGGCAGCGCGAGCAGCTGGGCGTGCTCGCTGGGTACGTCACCGTCGTGCCGCTCCGTTATCGCGACCGCGGCTCCGTGCAGCCGCAGCGCCCGGCGGGGGTAGCCCAGACGGCCCCAGGCGCGCACGGCCTCGCCGGGGGCCTCGGCGGCCAGGTCCGCGGGGCGTGGCCAGCGGGCCAGCCACTGCTCGTACACCGGGAGGACCCGGTTGACGGGGGTCTGCTGCAGCATGAACTCGCTGACCATCACCCCCCACGCACCGGCCTCGGGGCGGCGCCAGGGCAGGTCGCGGGCGTGCTGGTCGAACCAGGCGAGGACGGGGGCGTGGAGGTCGTCGGCGGCCTCGGCGGCGCCGGGCACACCGTCCGGGTCGGAGGGGACGTCGGTCACGGAGGAGGGCATCTCGGTCGCAGTCATGGCACCTCCGATCCTGGCATGTTCAGCGCCGGACTCGGTGTATGCGCTCCGGGCGGCCCGTGACGGGGTCCGGGTCGGAGTACACGGCCGCGTCCGGATCGGTGCATTTCCCGGCCTGCGCGCCCGGGCTCCCGGGCGCCGGGGCGCGGGGCGGCGCGCGGCCGTCCCGGCCGGTCCGCGGCCCGCGAGCGGCCCTGCCGGCCGGACCGACCGGGTGGACCACCACGGCGGGGAAGGAGCCCGGCCCGGTCGGCGGCCGCACGGAGCTCCACGACCACGGTCGCCGTGCCCGGCAGCAGGGTCACGGTCGCGGCGTGCGGGTAGCGCACCCCGACGAGGGCGCGGAGCAGGCCATGAGCAGGCCGCGGGAACGGCGGGCCGGGCGGTCCGCGGCCGTACGGGCACTTGTGCGGCGCGGACCGCCCGGCGGCCGCCGAGGGGGCGCTCGGAACGGCCGGTCGCCCCTCGGCCGGCACGGCACCGGAGACGCGCGCGGTCCTGCGGCGGCGCGGTGCGGACGCTCCTCGTCCACCGGGGAGTCCGAAGGACTCGCTGTGCACACGGCCCGTCGCGGTGGCGAGCAGGGGCCGTCGGTCGGGCTCGCGTTTCCCTCGGCGCCCGACCGAGCACGTCAAGGCGGCCGGAATCGGGGGCGCATGATGATGATCGGTACATTCGGGAACCATGAGCGGCGGGTGGGGCCGGAGTTGCCCGCCGATCTCTCGTACAGTTCGGTACGTGGGATCTCTGCGCAATCCGGTCGGGCCCCTTCCCTCCTCCATCTACTGGCGACGGAGGGCGGTCGCGCTGCTGCTGCTCGCGCTGCTCGCACTGCTGATCGCCTGGGCCGTCAGCTCCGGCGACCCCGGCGGCCGTACGGGCGACGACGGCAAGCCGGGCGGCGCCGAGCCCGCGCCCTCCATCACGCCGGGCCCCAGCGGTTCGGGCCCCGCGATCAGTGAACAGCCGGGCGGCCGCGACGAGTCGGGCGGCACCGGCGAAGGCGCCGGCGGTGACGCGGGCACGGGTGCGGACACCGGCGGCGACGGCAAGAACGGCGACCCGGGGGCCGGCGGAGCCGCGAACGGCGGCGCGGCGAACGGAGGCGGAACCGGACCGGCCGAGCAGGTCCCGGCAGGTTCCTCACTCCCCGACTGCGCGCCGGGTGCGGTCGAGTTGACGGTGCGCAGCGTCAAGCCCGCCTACGCCCCCGGAGAGCGTCCCCGGTTCGAACTCGCCGTGCACAACGGCTCGTCCGTGACCTGCAAGGCCGATCTCGGCCCCAGGAAGGCGGTGTTGACCGTGTCCGCCATCAACGACGGCGAGAACGACAAGGTGTGGTCCTCGAAGGACTGCCCGACCGCGGGCGGTTCGCTGCTCCTGAAGGTCCCCGCGGGCCGGACCGTGACCCACGCCGTGGACTGGGACCGGCGCAGGAGCGCCCCGCAGTGCGCGACCCCGCCGGCCACTCCCGCGGCCCCCGGCTCGTACCTGCTGGAAGCCGCGTTCCCGGGCGCGTCGGTGGCTCCGGCGTCGTTCCGGCTGGAGAAGGACTAGTAGGACCGGGGGCATCCGGGAGGGCCGGCTCCGGCGGACCGTCGCCTTCGGCGGACGACGGTCCGGCCCGGGCCGGGTCCGCAGTTCGTCGGTCCGGGCCGGTTCCGGCCGGTGAGGGGCCGGGACGGCCCCCGCCGGGCGAGGAGCGGTTCGGCGATCGGGGGCGTCACGGGAAGGGCGGGGCCGCGTGCGACCGCTGTCCGTGGCCGGCCGCCTGCCGGGTCGTGGCCCTACGGCCGCCAGGCCGTCAGACGTAGCGCTCCAGGATGGACGACTCGGCGAGGCGTGACAGCCCCTCACGGACGCTGCGGGCGCGGGCCTCTCCGACGCCGTCGACCGTCTGGAGGTCGTCGACGCTGGCCGCCAGGAGCTTCTGCAGGCCGCCGAAGTGCTCGACGAGCCGCTCGATGATCGCGCCGGGCAGCCGCGGCACCTTCGCCAGCAGCCGGTAACCGCGCGGGGAGACGGCGGAGTCGAGCGTCTCGGGTGAGCCGCTGTACCCCAGGGCGCGCGCGACGATGGGCAGTTCCAGCAGCTCGGCGTGGGTCAGGTCGTTGAGCTCGGCGAGCGCCTCGTCGACCGTGCGGGAGCGCTTGGCGGTCGGTTCCGGGACGTAGTCGCGGATGACGAGCCCCCGCTCCGGTTCCACGCCGGCGATCAACTCGTCGAGCTGGAGCGCGAGGAGCCGGCCGTCGGTGCCGAGCTCCACCACGTACTGCTCGATCTCGGTGGCGATACGGCGCACCATCTCCAACCGCTGCGCGACCGCCGTGACGTCCCGTACCGTCACCAGGTCCTCGATCTCCAGGGCCGAGAGCGTGCCCGCGACCTCGTCCAGCCGGAGCTTGTAGCGCTCGAGCGTGGCCAGCGCCTGGTTCGCCCGGGACAGGATCGCCGCGGACTCCTCCAGGACCCGCCGCTCGCCGTCCACGTAGAGCGCGATGAGGCGCATCGACTGGGACACGGAGACGACGGGGAAGCCGCACTGCTTGGAGACCCGGTCCGCGGTCCGGTGCCGGGTGCCGGTCTCCTCGGTCGGGATCGACGCGTCGGGGACGAGCTGCACACCGGCCCGATGGATCTTGGTGATGTCCTTGTCGAGGATCAGCGCGCCGTCGAGCTTGCACAGTTCGCGCAGTCGTGTGGCCGTGAACTCCACGTCCAGCACGAAGCCGCCCGTGCACATGGATTCGACCGATTTGTCCATTCCCAGGACGATGAGGCCGCCCGTGTTGCCCCGAAGAATGCGCTCGAGACCGTCACGCAGGGCGGTGCCCGGGGCGACCGCACTGAGCGAGGCGCGCATCAGCGCGTCCGTGCCGGATCCCCCGGGGCCTCCGCCGGACTTTCCGGGTGCTGAGCCCCGGTCGTTGGCTGCCACTGCACTCCTCCGGCTCGTACGGGCGGGCGAGACCAGGGCAAAGTCTACCGGCGCGCGTCGTCCGCCCGTGGGGCCTCTGCCCTACGCCCGCGCGGGAGCACTCTCAGCGCGTCCCCCATGTCGGCGACTTCCGTGACCTTCATACCAGGCGGAACCCTGCCCGGATCGGACGGGACCAGCGCGTGAGTGAAGCCCAGGCGGTGCGCCTCGGCCAGCCGGCGCTGGACGCCCGTGACGCGTCTCACCTCGCCCGCGAGCCCCACCTCGCCGATCGCCACCAGGTTCTTCGGCAGCGGAGTGTCACTCGCGGCGGAGGCCAGCGCCAGGGCCACCGCGAGGTCCGCCGCGGGCTCGGAGAGCTTCACGCCACCCACCGTCGCGCTGTAGATGTCCCTTTTGCCCAGGGCGCTGATCCTGCCCCGCTGCTCGAGCACGGCCAGCATCATCGACACCCGGGAGGTCTCCAGCCCGGAGGTGGTGCGCCGGGGTGAGGGGATCTGCGAGTCGACGGTCAGCGCCTGCACCTCGGCGACCAGCGGGCGGCGGCCCTCCAGCGTCACCGTGAGGCAGGTGCCCGGCACGGGCTCGTCGCGCCGGGTGAGGAACAGCCCGCTGGGGTCGGCGAGTCCGGTGATGCCCTCGTCGTGCAGTTCGAAGCAGCCGACCTCGTCCGTGGCTCCGTACCGGTTCTTGACGCCCCGTACGAGGCGCAATCGTGCGTGCCGGTCGCCCTCGAAGTGGAGCACGACGTCGACGAGGTGCTCCAGCAGTCGGGGACCGGCGATCGCGCCGTCCTTGGTGACGTGGCCCACCAGCAGCGTGGACATCCCCCGCTCCTTGGAGGCGCGGATCAGCGCTCCCGCGACCTCCCGGACCTGTGCCATCCCGCCGGGCGCGCCGTCGATCTCGGGGGAGGCCACCGTCTGGACGGAGTCCAGGACGAGCAGGGAGGGCTTGACCGCGTCGAGGTGCCCGAGAACGGCGGACAGGTCGGTCTCGGCCGCGAGGTACAGCTGGTCGTGCAGCGCGCCGATCCGGTCGGCGCGCAGCCGGACCTGGCTCGCGGACTCCTCGCCCGTGACGTAGAGCGTGCGGTGGTCGTCGCCGGCCGCCTTCGCCGCGACGTCGAGCAGGAGCGTGGACTTCCCGACGCCCGGCTCACCCGCGAGGAGCACGACGGCGCCCGGCACCAGCCCCCCGCCGAGCACCCGGTCCAACTCGTCGACGCCGGTCGTGCGGGCCGCCGCCTGGCGGCCGTCCACCTGGCCGATGGGCAGGGCGGCGTTGGTGACCCGGCCGGCGGCGGTCGTGCGGACCGCGGGCGCCCCCTGCTCCTCCACCGTGCCCCACGCCTGGCATTCGGGGCAGCGGCCGAGCCACTTGGCGGTCGTCCATCCGCACTCGGTGCAGCGGTAGGACGGCCGGTCCTTGGAAGTCTTCGTACGGGCAGCCATGCGGGAAACCGTAGCGGCGCGCACCGACAGCGCGCCCACGGGTGCGGGGAGTCCGCCGCCCGGGACGGCCCGCGGGGTCGGTGACAGTCGCACATGCGGTGCGCATAGGCCACGTTGGTAACCACAATCACCCGCACCGTGGCAAATGCGCATGTTCTCTTTCGAGGGATCGCTTCACCCGTATGGATTAAATGTGCTCAAGTCGCGCGAAGGGTGTGCCAGCGGCTGCCTACGGTCGCCGGGTGACGAGCAGCATGCTGGAGCCCCCCGCGCAATCCACCGGCGCACACCGCGCACACCGCCGTGCGCGGCCGACGCTCGGGCAGACCCCGCCCGCACGCTACGAGCCGCATCTGGACGGGCTGTTCACCTACTGCCTGTCCGTGCTGTGCGACCACGGCGCCGCGACGGAGGTGCTCGGGGAGGTCCTGGCCGTCGCCGAGCGGCACCATGGGCGCGGCCCCACCGACGAGGACCGGCGGAAGGCCTGGCTGTACGCACTCGCCCGCTGGGCCTGCCTGCGTGCGCTGGGCGAGCAGCGCCGCCGCAGGCGCCAGGGGTCGGGGGCGCACGCGGCGCGGACCGGCGCGCCCGCCCGAGGGGCCGCCGTCCCGGAGGGCCAGGACGAGCCCCCGGTGTCCTCCGAGACCGAGGAGCGGCACCGGGCGGAGCTCGCCCGGCTGGCCTGGCCCGAGGCCGCGGGCACCACGCCCGAGCAGCGGGAGGCGCTGGAACTGGCCGTGCGGCACCGGCTCGGTTCCCATGACGTCGCCGCCGTGCTCGGGATGGAGCCGGCCAGCGCACGCGAACTGCTCTCGTCCGCCGCCTGCGAGGTGGAGCGCACCCGTGCCGCGCTCGCCGTCGTCGAGACCGGCAACTGCCCCTCCGTGGCTCGGCTCACCGAGGACCGCAGGGTGCTGCTCTCCGCCGCGCTGCGGCGTGAGCTCGTCCGTCATGTCGACGACTGTCCGCGCTGTCGCCGCGCGGCCGAGCGGGCGGGCGCCGCGGGACCATGGCCGGGGTCGACGGTCACGCCCGCCGCACTGCCCCTGGTCACCGCACCCCGTGCCGAGGCGCACGCGGCGTTGCTGCGCCTCCCGCGCGCCCGTGCCGCAGCGCCCCGTTTCCGCCGCGACGGCTTTCCCCTGGACCCCAAGGACCATGCCGCCCGGCGCGGCCGGCTGCGGGCCCGCGCCGTCACCACCACCGTGGTCGCGACCGTCGTCGCCGCGCCCGTGCTCGCCCTCTGGGCCGCCTACCGGGGCGCCCCGCTGACCGGCGAGGCACGCGAGGACTCCTCGGTCTCCGCCAGCGAGGCCGACGCGGCGCAGCCCGTGGGTGGCGTCCCGTACGACCGGTACGAGAACGCCGGCAACGCGCGTCGGGACTCCGCGGACCCTCAGGTCGCCGGCGGGCTGCCGAGCCCGGGGGCCGGCGGTGTCACCGTCGAGGTGATCAGTCCCGGCCTCCCGCCCGGCTCCGCCGGGGTGGCGGGACGGGGCTCCGGCCTGCTCTCCGTCGAGGCACGACCGCACGGCGGGTCCACGATGCTCACCCTCACCGCCTCCGGCGGTGCCCCGGTTTCCTGGTCCCTGTGGACGGACGCGCCGTGGCTCTACGCCGACCGCACCTCCGGCACGCTGGCTCCGGGGCAGTCGGCCGTCGTCCGCGTCCATGTCGACCACGCTGCCGAACCTGCCGGTCCGTGGAGCGCCCGTGTCGGTGTCGACCCCGCCGGAACGGTCCTGCAGATCCGCGGGGAGGGGGCGCCGCCGACCCCGCCGCCGTCGGAACCTCCGCCGTCGTCGGAACCTCCGCCGTCGTCCGAGCCTCCGCCGTCGTCGGAACCCCCTCCGTCGTCGGAACCTCCGCCGTCGTCGGAACCTCCGCCGTCGTCCGAGCCTCCGCCGTCGTCGGAACCCCCGCCGTCCTCCGAACCCCCTCCGTCCTCGACCGACCCCTCCCCGCCCCCGCTGAGCGAGGCCCCGGCAACGCCAGGCTGACGAAGCGTTTCTCCCGGTGCACCGGTACTCGGGTGCCAGACGCCGTGGACCAGGCGGGACCCCCCGGCGCCGGGCCGCGCCTCCGTAGCGAGGGGCAGCCCGCACGGTCACGATCCGGTGCGGCCGGGCGTGGTCCGCCCCGGCACTGCCGAAGGCCGCGGCCCGCACATCCGCCGGGTCCGCGGCTGATGCTCGGCCAGGGAGTCGTCGCTGATGTCGCCCGCACATCCGCCGGGTCCGTGATCTCGCGGCGTCGGCGGGCGGGCCCGCCCGCCGGAATGCGTCTACGCGGGATCCGCCGGGTGCGGCGCCATCAGCGGCAGCTGCGAGGCCAGCCGCGCCTCGCACAGCTCCACGAGCACGTCGTACGCCGCCTTGCCCATCAGCTCCGTCAGCTCGGGCCGGTAGGTCACGTAGACCGGATCCCCCGCGCCGTGCGCCGAGGTCGCCGACGTGCACCACCAGTGCAGGTCGTGGCCCCCGGGGCCCCAGCCCCTGCGGTCGTACTCGCCGATGGAGACCTGGAGGACCCGCGTGTCGTCCGGCCGGTCGATCCACTCGTACGTGCGGCGGATCGGCAGCTGCCAGCACACGTCGGGCTTGGTCTCCAGCGGCTCCCGACCCTCCTGCAGCGCCAGGATGTGCAGCGAGCACCCCACGCCGCCCGCGAAGCCCGGCCGGTTCTGGAAGATGCAGGAGCCCTTCCAGCGCCGCGTCTGCCGGTCACCGTCCTCGTTGACCTCGGCCCAGCCCGACGCGCGGCCGATGTCGTGGAACTCCCAGACCTCGGGGGTGAGACGTGCCACATGCTCGGCGACCCGCTTCTCGTCGTCCTCGTCGGAGAAGTGCGCACCGAGCGTGCAGCAACCGTCGTCCGCGCGTCCTGCCTGGATGCCCTGGCAGCCGCTGCCGAAAATGCAGTTCCAGCGCGAGGTCAGCCACGTCAGGTCGCAGCGGAAGAGCTGTTCGTCGTCCGCCGGGTCCGGGAACTCGACCCAGGCCCGCGGAAAGTCCAGGCCCTTCTCGTCCGGTTCGGCCTGCGAAGGGCCGTGAGAGGTGGCAGTGGGCTTCTTCGGCTGGGCTTTGTCCTGCTTCGCCTTTTTCGTCTTTGGCACGACTCCAGCGTATGCGCGTCGCCGCAGTAGCGTTCCGTACATGAGACTCGGAGTCCTCGACGTCGGTTCGAACACAGTGCACCTTCTGGTGGTGGACGCCCACCCCGGCGCCCGGCCGCTGCCCGCCCACTCCCACAAGGCGGAACTGCGCCTGGCGGAGCTGCTCGACGGCGACGGGGCCATCGGCCCCGAGGGCGTCGAGCGGCTGATCGGCACGCTCAACGACGCCCTGCAGGCAGCCGAGGACAAGGGCTGCGAGGACGTGCTGCCGTTCGCGACCTCCGCCGTGCGGGAGGCCGCCAACGCCGACGACGTCCTGTCCCGGGTGAAGGCGGTGACCGGCGTCGACCTCCAGGTCCTCACCGGCGACGAGGAGGCCCGGCTGACGTTCCTGGCCGCCCGGCGCTGGTTCGGCTGGTCGTCCGGGAAGCTGCTGGTCCTCGACATCGGCGGCGGCTCGCTGGAGATCGCCTGCGGCATCGACGAGGACCCCGACATCGCCGTCAGCCTGCCGCTCGGCGCCGGCCGGCTGACCGCCGGGATGCTGCCCGGCGATCCGCCCGACCCGGAGGACGTCCGCGGGCTGCGCCGCCATGTGCGGGCGCAGATCGCCCGTACGGTCGGCGAGTTCAGCCGGTTCGGCCGACCGGACCACGTCGTCGCCACGTCCAAGACCTTCAAGCAGCTCGCCCGGATCGCGGGCGCCGCCCGCTCCGCCGAGGGCCTGTACACCCAGCGCGAACTGAGTCGAACGTCACTGGAGGAGTGGGTTCCGAAGCTCGCCGCGATGACGGCCGCGCAGCGCGCCACCCTGCCCGGCGTCTCCGAGGGCCGGGCCGGCCAGCTGCTGGCAGGAGCGCTGGTCGCGGAGGGTGCGATGGACCTCTTCGGCGTCGACGAACTGGAGATCTGCCCCTGGGCGCTCCGCGAGGGGGTGATCCTGCGGAGGCTGGATCACCTCCCCACCCTCTGATGCGGGCCCGTAATCTGTCCCTCGTGGCAGAACCAGTGGTGCGCATCCCGGATGCGAAGGTCGCCCTGTCGACGGCCTCCGTCTATCCGGAGTCGACGGCGACGGCCTTCGAGATCGCCGCGCGCCTCGGCTACGACGGCGTCGAGGTCATGGTCTGGACCGATCCCGTGAGCCAGGACATCGAGGCGCTGCGCCGGCTCTCCGACTACCACGAGATGCCGATACTGGCCGTCCACGCGCCCTGTCTGCTCATCACCCAGCGCGTCTGGTCCACCGATCCCTGGGTGAAGCTCCAGCGCGCCCAGGCGGCCGCCGAGAAGCTCGGCGCGTCGACCGTCGTCGTCCACCCGCCGTTCCGCTGGCAGCGGCAGTACGCCCGGGACTTCGTCTCCGGGATCTGGCGGATGGCCAACGAGACGGACGTGCGCTTCGCCGTCGAGAACATGTACCCCTGGCGCTACCGGGACCGCGAGATGCTCGCGTACGCCCCCGACTGGGACGTCACCAAGGAGGACTACCGGCACTTCACGATCGACCTCTCCCACACGGCGACGTCCCGCACGGACACCCTCGCCATGGTCGACCGCATGGGAGACCGGCTCGGCCACGTCCACCTCGCGGACGGCAAGGGCTCGGCGAAGGACGAGCACCTGGTGCCGGGCCGTGGTGACCAGCCGTGCGCGGAGCTGCTGGAGCACCTGGCCGGCAGTGGCTTCGACGGCCACGTCGTCATCGAGGTGAACACCCGGCGGGCGATGTCGGCCGCCGAACGCGAGGCCGACCTCGCGGAGGCGCTGGCCTTCACCCGGCTGCACCTGGCATCGGCGAACGCGCAGTCGCGGGGCGGTCGCCCCGGCACGGCGGACCCGGGCGGATCATGACCGGCGGGGGGCCCAGACGGCGCGGCCGGCCCGCCCGCACCGAGGCGGAGACCGGCCCCGGCGCCCGGGAACGGATTCTCGAAGCGGCCCGGGAGGAGTTCGCCGAGCACGGGTACGACAAGACCTCCGTACGGGGGATCGCCAAGGCCGCGGGGGTGGACCCCGCTCTCGTCCACCACTACTTCGGCACCAAGGACGAGGTCTTCGCGGCCGCCATCGAGGTGTCCTTCGAGCCGGCGCTGGTCGTGCCGACGATCCTCGGCGAGGGCAAGGACGGCGTCGGCGAGCGGCTGGCCCGCTACTTCGTCGGGGTGTGGGAGAACCCGGTGAGCCGGGCACCGCTGCTCGCGATCCTCCGCTCCGCGCTGACGCACGAGGCCGCCGCGAAGGTGCTGCGAGGCTTCGTCCTAAGACGGATGCTGGAGCGGATCGCGGCCGACCTTGACGTGCCGGACCCGAAGTTCCGGGCCGAGCTGGCCGCCTCGCACATGATCGGAATCGCCATCCTGCGCTATGTGGTCCAGGTGGAGCCGCTGGCCACGGTGGACCCGGAGGAGATCATCGCGATGGTCGCGCCGACGCTGCAGAGGTACCTCACCGAGGCGTGAGTCCGGGCCGGGTATGACGGCCCGGCCCGGTCCGGACTGCCTTCGGTCCGGACCGGACCGAACCGTGTTCGGGCTCCGGAACCGGGCGGCCCGCGGCCCGAGGCGGTTCCTGAGGGCGGACCGGCTGCCGATCCGGGTGGCTCTCCCGGCCGTGCCCGATGCGCCGCCGGAACGGGGCGACGGAGCGTCCCGCGCCCGGCGGGCCGGACGCGGGCGCGTACCGTTCGTACGGACGTCCGAGGCGCTGACCGAAAGGCGGACCTTCGTCCCGCATTCCGGACAGGACGTCCAGATCTTGGAGCATCGGCGTACGCTCGAGAAAGCCAGAACTGTCTGAAGGAGCGAGCGACGATGCCCGAGCTGAGGTCCCGCACAGTCACCCACGGCCGCAACATGGCGGGCGCCCGCGCCCTTATGCGGGCATCGGGCGTAGCGAGCGCGGACATCGGCAAGCCGGTCATCGCGGTCGCCAACTCCTTCACGGAGTTCGTCCCCGGGCACACCCACCTCGCCCCGGTCGGCCGGATCGTCTCGGACGCCGTCCTGGCGGCGGGTGCGGTGCCCCGCGAGTTCAACACCATCGCCGTCGACGACGGCATCGCGATGGGCCACGGCGGCATGCTCTACTCGCTGCCGTCGCGCGACCTGATCGCGGACTCCGTGGAGTACATGGTCGAGGCCCACTGTGCCGACGCCCTGATCTGCATCTCCAACTGCGACAAGATCACCCCGGGCATGCTGATGGCCGCCATGCGCCTCAACATCCCGGCGGTCTTCGTCTCCGGCGGCCCGATGGAGGCCGGTCAGGCCACCCTCGTCGACGGCACGGTCCGCAAACTCGACCTGATCAACGCCATCGTCGACTCGGTCAACGAGAACGTCTCGGACGAGGACGTGCTGCGCATCGAGGAGAACGCCTGCCCGACCTGCGGTTCCTGTTCGGGCATGTTCACCGCCAACTCGATGAACTGCCTGACCGAGGCCATCGGCCTCTCCCTGCCGGGCAACGGCTCGGTCCTCGCCACCCACACCGCCCGCCGCGCGCTGTACGAGAACGCGGGCCGCACGGTCGTCGAGATCACCAAGCGCTACTACGACGAGGGCGACGAGTCGGTCCTCCCGCGCAACATCGCCACCCGTGAGGCCTTCGAGAACGCCATGGCCCTCGACATCGCCATGGGCGGCTCGACCAACACGATCCTCCACCTGCTCGCCGCCGCACAGGAGGCCGAGCTCGACTACGACCTGACGGACATCGACGCCGTCTCGCGCCGGGTGCCGTGCCTGGCCAAGGTCGCGCCGAACGTCGCGCCGGGCGGCACGTACTACATGGAGGACGTCCACCGGGCCGGGGGCATCCCCGCCATCCTCGGCGAGCTGTACCGGGGCGGGCTGCTGAACGAGGACGTCCACACCGTCCACTCGGCGTCCCTGGCCGAATGGCTCAAGACCTGGGACGTCCGCGGCGGCTCCCCGTCCGCCGAGGCCGTCGAGCTGTGGCACGCGGCCCCCGGCTGCGTCCGCTCCGCCACCGCCTTCTCGCAGTCCGAGCGCTGGGAGTCGCTGGACGTCGACGCCGAGGGCGGGTGCATCCGCTCCGTCGAGAACGCCTACTCCAAGGACGGCGGCCTCGCCGTCCTCAAGGGCAACATCGCCGAGGACGGCTGCGTCGTGAAGACGGCGGGCGTCGACGAGTCCATCTGGACCTTCGAGGGCCCGGCCGTCGTCTGCGAGTCGCAGGAGGAGGCCGTCGACAAGATCCTCTCCAAGGTGGTCAAGGAGGGCGACGTCCTCGTCATCCGCTACGAGGGCCCGCGCGGCGGCCCCGGTATGCAGGAGATGCTCTACCCGACCTCCTTCCTGAAGGGCCGCGGCCTGGGCAAGGCCTGCGCGCTGATCACCGACGGTCGTTTCTCCGGCGGCACCTCGGGCCTGTCCATCGGTCACGCCTCCCCGGAGGCCGCGTCCGGCGGCGCGATCGCCCTCGTCGAGGACGGCGACCGCATCCGTATCGACATCCCGAACCGCTCCATCGAGCTCCTCGTCGACGACGCCGCACTCGCCGCCCGCCGCGAGGCCCTGGGCGGCGTCTACGCGCCGAGGAACCGCGAGCGCAAGGTCTCCGCGGCGCTGCGGGCGTACGCGGCGATGGCGACGAGCGCGGACAAGGGCGCGGTGCGGGACGTCGACAGGCTCGGCTGACCCACCGCTCCACCGCGCTCCGGCCCCGTCGGCCCAGCCGGCGGGGCTCCGCCGCACCCGGCCGCCTACCAGCGCGCAGGGTCCGCGGCGTCCACGGCGAACACGCTCCCGTCCGGAGCGGTCGCGAACACCTTGCCGGGGGCGGTGACGGGAGCCGGCAGCGTCGACGCGTGGGTGAAACGTCCCGTGCTCATCCGCGGATCCGTCTGGCCGAGCTGCACACCGCGTTCGGCGTCGACCGCCAGCAGCCGCCCGTCGGCACCGCTCAAATAGACCCGGTGCCCGTCGGCGACCGGTCGCGAGGACCTGGCCACATACGTCTCCAACTGCCAGCGCCGGTGGCCCTCGTCCGCGGTGTCCACGGCCAGCAGCGAGCCTCCCGCACCCACCAGGTAGACCGTGTCGCCGGCCACCGCCGCCTGGGCCTGGTCGACGTCGACCGGCAGCGGGACGCGGCGGACCTCACGCGTGGCGGTGTCGAGGCGTACGACCGCGGTGGTGAAGTCGTCGGCATCGGCCGCCAGGAGGAAGAGCGCGCCCTCCGAGACCGACGGCACCGGTGACAGCGAGCCGTTCAGGCGCTCCTCCCAGCGCACACCGCCGTCACGGGTGCCGACGGCCCGGACGACGGTGGCGGCGCCGTCGGCCCCCGGGGTGACGGCGAACACGGTCCCGGAACCGGGCGGGCCCGGCGCCCACTGGGTGCCCGGCGCGCCCCGTCGCTTCCGCCACAGCTCCTCGCCGGTCGCGCCGTCGAGTGCCCGCACGATCCCGTCCGCTCCCGCGAGGAGGACGCATCCCTCGGCGTGGCCGACCGTGGCGGAACCGATGGACGCCGTCCAGCGCGTGGCGCCCGACTCCGGGTCCAGCGCTTCGAGACGCTCTCCGCCGGCCGTGGTGACAAGCAGCAGTCCGCCCGAGAGCACGGGGGCCGCGGCCTGGTGGCCCGCCTCCCCGGCCGGCCCCGCTCCGGCCGCGGAGGCGACGGCCTTGCGCGTCCACAGGGGCTTGCCGTCGGCCGCGGCGAGACGGGTCGCCATGACGCCCGGCGCCGCGCAGTACAGCGATCCGCCGTGGGCGGAACACGCGGGGGTCCGCAGGGCGTCGGCGTCCTTCGACAGCGGGGTCTGCCAGGCGGTGAAGGCAGGCTCGCCGCGGTGGGCGACCGGGGCGCCGGCAGGGCGGGCGCCGTCGTCCGTGGCGAGGCGGATTCCCGCGTACGCGCCCGCGAGCAGTCCGACGACGAGGCCGCCGACGGCGGCGCCCCGGACGAGGCGCCGGCGCGGCCGGGAGGCGGGTCCCGCCCCTTCCTCCTCCGCCGGGGAGGCGGATCCGCCGTCCGGCCCTCCGGCCGCGGACGTCCGTTGCAGCGGTATGAAGGCCGTCGCCACTTCCCCCACCGGGGTCCGCAGTTCGGCCATCACCTCGTCGGGCGCGGGTCGTTCGGCAGGGTCCTTGGCCAGACAGCGGGTCAGGAGCGGTGCGAGTTCGTCCGGCACTCCGGTCAGGTCCGGCTCGTTGTGCACGACCTGATAGGCGACGATGTACGGGCTGCCGGAGTCGAACGGCCCCCGTCCCGTCGCCGCGTGGACGAGGACGGCGCCCAGCGCGAACAGGTCGGCGGCGGGCCCGACGTCACGTGGCCGCTGGAACTGCTCCGGTGCCATGAACGGGGGAGTGCCGATCAACTTCCCCGTCTCCGTGCGGAGATCACTGTCCGAGGGACGGGAGATCCCGAAGTCGATGACCTTCGGGCCGTCGGCGGCGAGGAGCACGTTGCTGGGCTTGAGATCGCGGTGAACGACACCCGCGCGATGGATGTCACGCAGCGCCTCCGCAAGCCCGGCGCCCACCCTGCGCAGCTCGTCGAGGCTCAACGGCCCGCTGCCCTTGACACGTTCGGCAAGCGTCTGCCCCTCGATGAACAGCGTCGCCATCCAGGGGCGCCCGGCGTCCGGGTCGGCGTCCACGACGGGCGCGGTGAACGCACCGCTCACCCGGCGGGCCGCGCCCACCTCCTGCCGGAAACGAGCCCTGAACTCAGGATCCGTGGCGTGCGCCGCATGGACGACCTTGATGGCGAGGCGCAGCCCGGACGCCGAGGTGGCCAGATGCACCACACCCATGCCGCCCGAGCCCAGACACCGCTCGAGACGGTACTGCCCGGCATACTCAGGACGTTCCGCTTCCGGGACGGGCCCGGTGCTGCGCAGCGGCGGCATCGCCCACCCCCGTGTTCTGTCCGCAAGCGCGACTCACGGAGCCTAGTCGATGGCACGTACGAGTCGACGGCGGCTTGCTAGCCTGCGGGGCGCAAACATGTCTTTCGAACGCGGGGGAGGCCTTCATGGCCGTCGAAGGAAGCGACAGCGGGGAAGAGGCGGAGCCCCGGGCCCTCGCCGAGCCGCGCGCCACGAGACGCTACGCGGTGGCCCCCGGCTACCGCCTGAACGTCCGCAGCGGGCCGGGAACCCGGTACCCGATCGTCAGGGTGCTGCAGTACGGCGCGCGTGTGCCGATCAACTGCCAGAAGCCGGGCGAGACCGTCACCGGCCCGTACGGCACGTCGAACCTGTGGGACAACATCGCCAACGGCCAGTTCGTCTCCGACGCCTATGTGAACACGGGCAGCGACGGGTACGTGGCCGTGCGCTGCGCCTGACCCGCCGGGGTCCCGCACGCCGGGGGACGGTGAGGGGCCGCGGTGGTGTCGTACGCGTGTGTGAACACGGGCAGCGCCGGTTGCGCGGCCGTGCGCTGCGCCCGACCGTGGGGCCCCGCGGCTGGGAGCCGGGCGCGCACCCGGGTCCCGGCCGCCGGGGATAATCGGGTGCGTGAGCGAGAACCGCGACGACAGATCCCACCGCAGCCGCACCTCCGGCTCCGCGGCCGGCCCCGGCGGCGAGTCCGGCGCCGGAAGCGGTGGCCGCGCCGGGCCGCAGCCCGAGGAGATCAGGTTCTTCGGCACCACGTGGGTCGACCACGACGGTGGCTACGGTCTGCGCCGCGCCGCCGTGGCGGCCGGCTCGCTCGCCGCGGCGGTCGCCGGGTGCCTCGTCCTGCGGTTCGCCTACCAGGGCCTGGAGACCGCCCGGGTCGGCGGTTTCGTCGACCTTCTCGTGATCGTGACGTTCGCGGTGTGCAGCGCCGTCGCCTTCCGCAAGACCTGGGAGGGCTTCTCGCGCCGCCCGGCCGATCCCGCACGGGAGGAGTCCCTGCGCAGCCTGCGGATGATCGGCTTCATCGGGGCGCTGCTCGCCTACTTCCTGCGTTCGCTCACCGAGGCACCGGGGGAGAAGCTGCGTCGCGTGGAGTACGAGACGGCCCTCGCGCAGTACGAGAAGCGCCGCGGCTCGCGCACCGGGAACCCGGCGGCCCGGAGGAAACGCAAGCGCGGGTGACCGGACCGCGCGGAGGAGAGGCAGGCGCGGGTGACCGGACCGCGCCCTGAACGCGCGTGTGTCACCGGCGAGGCCGCGGGCGTCCTTCGCGGCCTCTGTCCCGGGCTCGCGCCGGTGCTCCGCCGGCCGTCCCGGGCTCCCGCCGGCCGCGCCGGATCCCGCTCCGCACCCATCATGCGCATCCGGGCAGCCGCTCGTCCTTCGCGTGGCTCCGGGCTCCGGAGCCGCCGCACCCGTGCCGGCCGACGAGCGCGCGCTGCTCCCGGGGCGCCTCCCGGACGGAGCGGCCGAGGAGGCCTTCGCCGTGGACCTGGCTGTCACGATCGCCGCCCCCGGC
The DNA here is from genome assembly GCF_027460265.1 of Streptomyces sp. WMMC940. Classification (NCBI taxonomy): domain Bacteria; kingdom Bacillati; phylum Actinomycetota; class Actinomycetes; order Kitasatosporales; family Streptomycetaceae; genus Streptomyces; species Streptomyces sp. WMMC940. Next base: position 3,191,218 of record NZ_JAPZBC010000001.1, on the reverse strand, counting down.
CCGTGCTCGCCGGGGCCGCGTGCCACAGCTCGACGGCCTCGGGATCACCGGGATCACCGGGATGAGCGGGAGCACCGGGATCGACGCCGTCGTCGGTCCCGGAACGCCGCGTCACACGCGGTCCGGTCCATCGGCGGCCCGCCGACGGGCCCTCCCCTCCCGTGTCACATTCGGCGGGGCCACGCCGTCCCATGGTCATGACGACACGCAACAGCGAGAACCGCCCCCGCGTCCTGGTCCTCGGCGCCGGTTACGCCGGGCTCATGGCCGCCCTCCGGCTGGCCCCGCACGCCCGGGTGAGTCTGATCGACCCCAGCGACCGGTTCACCGAGCGCGTACGACTCCACGAACTGGCCGCGGGAGTCCGCGCCGATGTGAGCCATCCGCTCTCCGGATTCCTGCGCCCGGCGGGGATCGAGCACATCGTGGCGCGGGCCACCGGGATCGACCCGGCCACCCGCACGGTCGCGACGGACGACGGCCGGAGGCTCCCTTACGACCGGCTCGTCTACGCCCTGGGCAGCCGCACCGCACCGGCGGGCGAACGCGCCCACACCGCCGAGACCGCCGCGGGCCTGTGCAAGCGCCTCCAGGACGGCCCGGGCTCGGTGGCGGTCGTCGGCGGCGGGCTGACCGGGATCGAACTCGCCGCGGAACTCGCCGAGGCACGGCCCGAGTGGCGTGTGAGCCTGCACGCTGAGGGTCAGGTCGGCTCGGGCTTCGCACCGCGCGCCCGCGACCACGCCCTGGGCGTACTGAGGGCCCGGGGTGTACGGATCGAGGAGGGCCGGCGGATCGCGGATCCCGGGTCGGTCGACGCCGACGAGGTGGTCTGGGCGGCCTCGATGGTCCCGAACACCGAGCTCGCCGCAGCGGCCGGTCTTCCGCTGGACCCTTCGGGCCGGGTCCGGGTCGACGGCGCCCTGCGCTCCCCGGCGCACCCCGAGGTGTACGTCGCGGGGGACGCCGCCGCGGCGAGTTCGGCCAGGGCGGGCGCCCTGCGCATGGCCTGTGCGACGGCCATGCCCACGGGCTCGCACGCCGCCGCGTCGATCATCTCCGAGTTCCGCGGACGGGAGCCGCGCAGCTTCGACTACGGCTTCCTGATCCAGTGCGTGAGCCTCGGCCGTCGAGAGGGGCTCGTCCAGTTCGTCCGGCCGGACGACAGCCCGCGCGACCGCTTTCTGACGGGGCGTCCGGCCGCCCGGGTCAAGGAGCAGGTCGTCCGCTCCACGGTCGGTCTGCTGCGGACCGCGGCCCGTCGCCCCTGGGTCATTCCGTTGGCGCCGGGCATGTCCTGAGTTCCCACCTCGCACCTTGACGGGCACCTCCCCCGGATGGATTATTCATCGCATGATGAATAATCCATCCGGGGGTACTCCGGTACCGGCCGTCCGCGCGCGCGCCCTGACCGTCGTCCGCGGTTCCCGAACCGTCCTGCGCAACCTCGACTTCGAGGTGCCGCCAGGGCAGATCACCGGACTCCTCGGTCCCTCCGGCTGCGGCAAGTCCACCCTCATGCGGGCCGTCGTCGGTAGCCAGGCCAAGGTCGCCGGTACCCTCGACGTCCTCGGCCGGCCCGCCGGCCACGCCGCACTGCGCTCCCGCATCGGCTACGTCACCCAGGCCCCCTCCGTCTACGACGACCTGACCGTCCGCCAGAACCTGGACTACTTCGCCGCGGTCCTCGACCCCGGCCGCGCCGGCGCCGAACGGCGCCGGCGACATGTCTCCCGGGCCATCACGGACGTCGACCTCGCCGCGCACGCCGGCTCACTCGCGGGCAGGCTCTCCGGCGGTCAGCGCAGCCGCGTCTCCCTCGCCGTCGCCCTCCTCGGCGACCCCGAACTGCTCGTCCTCGACGAACCCACCGTCGGCCTCGACCCGGTGCTGCGCCGCGACCTCTGGGACCTCTTCCACCGCGTCGCGGACGAGCGCGGCACCACGATCCTCGTCTCCTCGCACGTCATGGACGAGGCCGAGCGCTGCCACCGGCTCCTCCTGCTGCGCGAAGGCGAACTCCTCGCCGACGACACCCCCGGCGCCCTCCGCCGCCGCAACGACACCGCCACCGTCGAAGACGCCTTCCTCCACCTCGTCGACACGGCCAACGCCCTCCAGGAGACCGCTCGATGAACGCCCACCCGTCGCCCGCTCCCGCTCCCTCACCCGCGAACGCCGCCGCCTCCGCGCTCTCCCCGTCCCGCACCCTCGCAACCGCCGCCCGGGTCCTGCGGCAGCTGCGGCACGATCCCCGCTCGATCGCCCTGATGCTCCTGGTGCCGTGCCTGATGCTCTTCCTGCTGCGCTACGTCTTCGACGGAAGCCCGCAGACCTTCGACGCCATCGGCGCCTCGCTGCTCGGCATCTTCCCGCTGATCACGATGTTCCTGATCACGTCCATCGCGACGCTGCGGGAGCGCACCTCCGGCACCCTCGAACGCCTGCTCGCCATGCCTCTCGGGAAGGCCGACCTCATCGCCGGCTACGCGCTGGCCTTCGGCCTGCTGGCCGTCGTCCAGTCCGCCCTCGCGACCGGGCTCGCGGTCTGGTTCCTCGGCCTGGACGTCGTCGGCTCCACCTGGCTGCTGCTCCTGGTCGCGCTGCTGGACGCCCTGCTCGGCACCGCCCTCGGCCTGTTCGTCTCCGCCTTCGCCGCTTCCGAGTTCCAGGCGGTCCAGTTCATGCCCGCCGTGATCTTCCCCCAGCTCCTCCTCTGCGGCCTCTTCACCGCCCGCGACAACATGCAGCCCGTCCTCGAGGGCATCTCGAACGTGCTGCCCATGTCGTACGCCGTCGACGGCATGAACGAGGTCCTCCGCCACACCGACGTCACCGCCGACTTCCTCCGCGACGTCCTCGTCGTCTCCGCCTGCGCCCTCCTCGTCCTCTCCCTGGGCGCGGCCACCCTCCGCCGCCGTACCGCGTGACCGCCCCTCGGACACCGCCGACACCACGGGGGGCCCGGTGCAAGGATGTCCATGTCCGTGGAGGACCGGGAAGCGACCGGCCACGGACACGGACGACCATCACGTGCACACGCACCACCCCGGCGAGGTGACCCGCATGACCCAGACAGTCGCAGTCCTCGGCACCGGCAAGATCGGCGAGGCCCTGCTCAGCGGCATGATCCGGGCCGGCTGGCCCGCCTCCGCCCTGCTGGTCACCACCCGCCGGGCCGACCGCGCCGAGGAGCTCCGCACCCGCTACGGCGTCGAAGCCGTCACCAACGCGGACGCCGCCAAACGGGCCGACACCCTCATCCTGGCCGTCAAGCCGCAGGACATGAGCAGGCTTCTCGACGAGCTCGCCCCCCACGTCTCGGCCGACCGCCTCGTGATCAGCGCCGCCGCCGGTATCACCACCGCCACCATCGAGGGTCGGCTGGCCCCCAACACCCCCGTCGTCCGGGTCATGCCCAACACTCCCGTCCTCGTCGACGAGGGCATGTCCGTGATCTCGGGCGGCAGCCACGCCACCGCCGAGCACCTGGCCCACACCGAGGAGATCTTCGGCGGAGTCGGCAAGACCCTTCGGGTCCCCGAGTCCCAGCAGGACGCCGCCACCGCCCTCTCCGGCTCCGGCCCTGCCTACTTCTACTTCCTCGTCGAGGCCATGACCGACGCCGGCATCCTCCTCGGCCTGCCCCGGGCCCAGGCCCACGACCTGATCGTCCAGGCCGCGATCGGCGCCGCGGTGATGCTGCGCGACTCCGGCGAGCACCCGGTCAAGCTCCGCGAGGCCGTCACCTCTCCCGCGGGCACCACCATCAACGCCATCCGCGAACTCGAGAACCACGGCGTGCGCGCCGCCCTCATCGCCGCTCTGGAAGCGGCCCGTGACCGCAGCCGCGAGCTCGCTTCCGGCAACGGCTGAGACCGGGGCGACGCCTGGCCTCGCGCCCGACGGGCTCCCGGGACCCACGCCGGCGGTCGCGGTACCGGCCTCCCGGCCGTCGGGCGTGCGCGGCCCGGGCCGACCCGGCCTGATCGCCGTCCCGACGGCCCGGAGTCCGCAGGCGGTCGCGTTCGCCCGAACGCGAGCCGGTGCTCACTTCCGGGCGGCTGCCACCAGCTCCTCCGTCGTGACCACCGTCGCGAACCCACCCCCGTGCAGCGACACGGCGGTGGCCCGCGCCAACTCATCGGCCCCCAGACTCCAGCCGAACGGCCCCACGAGGTCGAAGGTGTACGTCGCGTCCAGCGCGAACAGCACCTCGTACCCCAGGTTCCCGCCCATCCGTGCCGTGGTCTCCGCGCACATATTGGTCTGGATCCCGGCCACCACGAACTGACGCACCCCCTGGGACCCGAACCACGTCCCCAGATCCGGGGTCCCGTAGAACGCCGAGTTCACGGTCTTCGTCACCAGCAACTCCGGTCCGTCGCCCTTCCCCCTCCTCCCCTCCACGTAGTCCTTGAACCCGTTGCCCGCGTGGTCCCGCCGCAGCGGCGAACCCGGCTTCGACGAGTCGTGCCGTACGAACACGACCGGACGGCCGCTCGCCTGCCAGGCATCGATCAGTGAGGCGATGTTCTCGTCCGCCCCCGGGTTGTTCCGCCGCCCCCAGAAGTCCTCCTCCTCGAATCCCTGCTGCACATCGACGACCACCAGCGCTGCGTTCTCCGCGATCTCCATGCCCCCATGCTGCCCGGGCGCCGTACCCCGCCACAGATGCACGAAAGTCGGCGATCGATGGTTTACTGCCGGCCCATGGCGTCATCGACGACAGCGACTCCCCAGCGCATCGCCCTCCTCGCCTTCCCGGGGGTGCGGGCCTTCGACGTCTCCGTCATCAACGAGGTCTGGGGCGTCGACCGGACCGACCGCGGCGTACCCCCCTTCGAACTCCGCCGCGCCGCGGCCGGCAGCACACCCGTCCCCATGCGCGGCGGTCTGAGCCTCACCGCCGATCGCACCCTCGCCTGGCTCCGCCGCGCCGACCTCGTCGTCGTACCCGGCCTCGACGACCACCTCAACCCCGCCCCCTCACCGGTCCTCGACGCCCTCCGCCACGCCCACGACCGGGGCACCCCGATCGCCGCACTCTGCGGAGGCGCCTTCACCCTCGCCCAGGCGGGCCTCCTCGACGGGCGGCGTGCGATCACCCACTGGAGCCTCACGCACCTCCTCCGCGAGCACCATCCCCGGGTCACCGTCGTCCCCGACGCACTCTTCCTCCACGACGGCAACATCTGGACCTCCGCCGGCACCGCGGCCGGCATCGATCTGTGCCTCCATCTCGTCCGCACCACCCACGGCGCCGAAGCAGCCGCCGCCATCGCCCGCTCGATGGTCACCGCGCCCTTCCGCACGGGAACCCAGGCCCAGTTCATCGAACACCCCACACCGCGGGCCGATCGGGACGCCGACGCTCTCGCCGCCGTCCGCGCCTACGCCCTCGCCCACCTCGCCGAGCCGCACACCGTCGCGTCACTCGCCGCCCGCGCAGGGATGTCGCCCCGCTCCTTCGCCCGTCATTTCCAGGCCACCACCGGAACCACCCCCCTCCACTGGCTGATCGCCCAGCGGGTGGCAGCCGCCCAGAAGCTCCTCGAACTCACCGATCACCCCATGCCCGAAGTCGCCCGCCGCTCGGGATTCGGCAGCGAGGTGACCATGCGCCAGCACTTCGCCGGCCACCTCGCCACCAGTCCGCGCGACTACCGGGCGGCCTTCCGTCAGCAGACCGGAAGCAGCCCGATCGCCCGATAGGCGCGATCCACCAGAGGACGGGCCAGCCCCCGGGCCCTCGCGGCCCCCGCCCTCAGCACCTCGTCCACGTACGCCGGATCGGCCGCGAGCTCCGCGTGCCGCTCCCGCAGCGGTCTCAGCAGCTCCACCACCGCCTCGGCCGTGTCCTTCTTGAGCGCGCCGTACGACTCGTACTCGCCGGCGAGAGCCTCCGGGTTCCCGTCCTCACAGGCCGCGAGGATCTCCAGCAGATTCGACACGCCGGGCCGGCTCTCGCGGTCGTGGACGACGTCCTGACCGCTGTCGGTCACTGCGCGCATGATCTTGCGGCGGACCACGTCCGGATCGTCGAGCAGACAGACCACGCCCGCTCCGCCATCCGTGGACTTCCCCATCTTCGACGCCGGGTCCTGCAGATCCATCACGCGCGCGGCCACCTGCGGATGGGTGGCCTTCGGAACCGTGAAGACGTGCCCGTACCGCTGGTTGAACCGGATCGCCAGATCGCGCGTCAGCTCCACGTG